>DAOUCM010000338.1:0-10878 GCA_034431895.1 Anaerolineales bacterium | reverse complement strand
GTTCTATAAACTCTACGCATTTTGTCACTGCGAGCAAAGCGAAGCAGTCTCCTGGCTTGCAAGGAGATTGCTTCGTCGCAAAAAACGCTCCTCGCAATGACAACTATACGAAAAGATGACATTGTCAAAGTAGACACGGTTGACATCAAATCCAGGCTGGTTCCTCGTAGACTCCGAATACTTCTTTCATGACGCCGATGATTTCACCCAGGGTGGCATAGGCGCGGACGGCGTCTAGGATGAAAGGCATGGTGTTTTCTGTTCCCTGGCAGGCAATTCGCAGACGGTCGAGCGTTTGTCCAACACGGCCGGCGTCACGCTGCTTACGGGTCTCTTCCAGCCGCGAGACCTGCCTCTCGTAGCCCTGGGGATCCATTTCGAGCAGCGGAATCGTCAGGGGTTTTTGGTCAACATAGGCGTTCACACCGATAATCTTGCGCTCGCCGGCGTCAATTTCACGCTGATAACGATAGGCTGCGTCGGCAATTTCGCTTTGGAAGAAGCCTTTTTCGATGGCCGGCAAGACGCCGCCCAAATCCTGGATGCGCTGGAAATACTCGTAGGCTTGTCTTTCGAGGCGGTCGGTTTGGGCTTCGACAAAGAAACTGCCGCCTAACGGGTCAATGGTGTTGGCTACGCCCGATTCTTCAGCAATAATCTGCTGAGTGCGCAGCGCAATGGTGACGGCCTGCTCCGAAGGCAAAGCCAGGGCCTCATCGAGGGAATTGGTATGCAGGCTCTGCGTGCCGCCCAGCACCGCCGCCAGCGCCTGGATGGCTACGCGCACAACATTGATTTCCGGCTGTTGCGAGGTGAGTGAGCAGCCGGCTGTTTGCGTATGGAAACGCAGCATCCACGAGCGCGGATTTTTGGCGCCAAAAGTCTCGCGCATCTCACGCGCCCAAATACGCCGCGCCGCGCGATATTTTGCAATCTCCTCGAAAAAGTCATTGTGAGCGTTGAAGAAGAACGACAACCGCGGCGCAAACTCGTCTACCTCCATGCCGCGCGCCATGCCCCAACGCACATATTCCATGCCATCGGAAAGTGTGAAGGCCAGTTCCTGCGCAGCCGTAGAACCGGCCTCGCGGATGTGATAACCGCTAATCGAGATGGTATTCCACTGCGGAACAATTTTCGAGCCAAACTCCATCGTGTCCACAACCAACCGCATGGAGGGGTCGGGCGGGAAGATGAACTCTTTTTGGGCAATGAATTCTTTCAAAATATCGTTTTGGATGGTGCCGCGCAACTGTTCAGGGCGCACACCCTGTTTCTCGGCGGCGGCAATGTACATGGCCCAGATGACCGCGGCAGGCGAATTGATAGTCATGCTGGTAGATACTTTGTCGAGTGGGATGCCCTCCAGCAGAATTTCCATATCCCGCAAGGAGGAAACCGCCACTCCACATTTGCCAAACTCGCCCAACGCTTCGGGCTGATCGGTGTCGTAGCCCATCAGGGTGGGCAAATCGAAGGCAATGGACAGGCCGGTCTGTCCTTGCTCGAGCAGGTATTTGAAGCGCGCGTTGGTCTCTTCAGCCGTCCCAAAGCCGGCAAACATGCGCATTGTCCACAATTTGCCGCGATACAGGGTGGGATGTACGCCGCGCGTGAAGGGATACTCCCCCGGCAGGCCGAGGGAACGCTCATAGTCGGCCTCAGCAACATCCAGCGGGGTATAGAGGCGGTTGATCGGCTCCGAGGAGGTGGTCATGAAAGTATCCCGTCGCTCGGGTAAGGAAGTCAGGGCTTTTTGTAGAGTGGTCTGTTCCCACCGTTGTAGTGTGTCGTTCAACGCTGCAAGTTTTTTCTCGTCGTACATGGTTCACTCCTTAGGCGAAGGTATTTGCATTATACCCAGCCTGCAATCAGAAGTCGAATCTGGTATACTGGCCTCAAATCCATACGAATAGGTATCCTATGCCCCGTTTCGAAATTGATGTAGACCCTGTAAATCATATCACTGCCGATGCGATTGGCAAGCCTGGCCAGCGCGTATTTTATCTTCAGGCCTGGCAAGAGCAGCGCACGATTACCGTATTGATCGAAAAGATCCAATTGCAATCCCTGGCAGTGGGAATAGAACAATTCCTGGCCGAAGTTCACCGCCAACTTCCCACCCTGAAAGATGCCCCCAGCGACTATATCGAAGAGCAAATGCACATCCATCCGCCGCTCGAGCCGCTCTTTCGCGTGGGCGAAATAGGCCTGGGCTATGAAAAGGAACGTGACCTGGTCGTCTTGCAAGTGCGCGAGTTGCTAGCCGAAGACCAAGACCCCGATTCTGCCGCTGTCATTCGCTTTTGGTGCAGCCGCGAACAAATCCGCAAACTGGCGCGCTGGGGCGCAGAGGTGGTCTTGCGCGGGCGGCCGCTTTGCCCGCAATGTGGCGCACCCATGGAACCTGAAGGACACTTTTGCCCCAAGAAAAACGGCCACAAGCACTAAGCCGGCAGATGACCTTACACATCCTCTGACCGATTCCTCCTTACTTCTGCTGACGCCATGGCCACCGTTCGAACTCACTTGCGCACGATACTGCAACAGGGGGCGCTCGAGTTGGAAGGACAGTTTGTCTTGGGCAGCAACTACACCTTCTTGGTCAAAGTCCATTACCACGAGCAAGAATATCGGGCCGTTTACAAACCCTTGCAAGGCGAACAACCGCTGTGGGATTTTCCTGAAAACACGCTGGCTCTGCGCGAAGTGGCCGCTTACCTGGTCAGTGAGGCGCTGGGCTGGCGTTTTGTCCCCTGCACCATCTTACGCGAGGATGGGCCCTTTGGCCCCGGCTCCCTCCAGCAGTATATCGAACATGACCCCAACTATCATTACTTCCACTTTACAGACGAAGACCGAGGTCGCCTGAAAGCGGTCATGCTCTTCGACTTACTGTGCAACAATGCCGACCGCAAGGGCAGTCACCTGCTCATCGAAAAAGGGACGCGCAAACTCTGGCTCATTGATCACGGCCTGTGCTTTCACGAAGAAGACAAATTGCGCACCGTCATCTGGGACTTTGCCGGACAAGACATCCCCCGCGACTTGCTCGCTGATGTGGAACGCTTCCGCGCGCGTCTCTCCTCAGACCCGGGCCTGCGTGCCGACCTCGAGCCTTATCTCAGCCCACAGGAACTTGCCGCCCTCGCCGCCCGTGCAACCACCCTGATACACAGCGGCGTCTTTCCCTTCCCGCCCCGTGATCGCCGCGCCTTTCCCTACCCCCCGCTGTAGGATGCAATCGGGTGTTGTTCAAATTGCAGTCTACTAGATGGACATCAGCAATTCTCAGCATGGCGAAAAAACATCCCGAAGGTTGCCGAAAAACCTTCGGGACGTTCTCTTGCAATTCATATTTAGAATTGCTGGATGGACATTCTGACCATTATAATAAGGGAAAAATGTACGATAATGGGTCTACTGATGGCAGATGATCTCGAACTGGTAACGATAGACGAAGCAGCCCGAATGGTTGGCAAAACGCCTCACAATATCCGCGACTACATTCAACGCGGACGTATTGGAAAATACAATGAGCATGGCGAGTTGATTGAACGTGCCCAGAACGGACATTTACGGGTTTCTCTCAAAGAAATAAAAATATTCTTATCACTGGTAGAACAGGGACTGGAAAAACATCATCACGCTGGCCTTCATCCCGAACTTGGTTTTCATGAAGTTCCTGAATATCAACGAACGAAACACGTTCACCGTCTGCACCCTTATCTAGGCAAATTCATTCCCCAACTCGTAGAATGGTTTCTGGCACGTTATTTCCAACCTGATGACGTCATCCTCGATCCCTTCATGGGATCTGGAACGACGTTGATACAGGGAAACGAGATGAAAATGCACACGATTGGCATTGACATCTCGCCCTTCAACTGTCTCATTGCGCGTGTCAAAGCCGCAAAATATGACATTGCGGCAGCACGTTCTGAAATACTGGAAGTCGAGCGACGGGTTACAAGATTCTCAAAATACTTGACGCAATCGGGTGAAGTTAATTTGTCCCTTTTTCCTGAAGATAGGATGGACAACCTTAAAACATCTTTGTTGCAGGAATGCGCTAGCGAATACCTGAGAACCTGGTTTGCGCCTCGCACCTTACTGGAAATGCTTTACTACCGCCGGCTGATTCCACATTATCAATACCAAGACTTATTGCGCGTGACGCTCAGTCGAGCAGTTCGTTCTTCCCGCCTTGTTCCTCATTATGACTTGGCTACTCCTAAAGCGCCTCTACCGGTTGGAGAAAAATATTGGTGCAGAAAACATAATCGCTACTGTGTCCCTATTGACAATTGTATAACAAAAATTCATGCTTACAGTGCAGATACAGCGCGACGTATTGCCGAATTCGACAAGTTGCGCTCTGACAAGACAATAACAATCATTCAGGCAGATTCAAGAAAAGTAGATTTACGCGCTGAGTTATCCAATACAGTTATCGCCAACCGTCCTATAGATGGCATCTTTACTTCACCACCTTATGTTGGACAAATTGATTACCATGACCAACATATTTATGCCTATGAACTTTTCGGCTTCCCGCGTCAAGATGAATTAGAAATCGGCCCAAAGAAAAAAGGCAAATCTAAGCAGGCACAGCAAGAATATGTGGATGGCATCGTTGCCGTGTTCCGAAATATTCTGCCACGGGTAAAGCCCGATGGGAAAATCTTTGTCGTAGCAAACGACCGTTTTCACCTGTATCCAGAGATTGCCAGAGGAAGTGGCTTGAGAATCGTGGACGAATTTCATCGAGCGGTAACAAAACGTACAGAGCAAGGCGATGATCCCTATCAAGAAACGATCTTCTTTATGATGAAGGATGTGTAAATGGGCTTATCACATGAGTTACAAGTTAAGGTTTTTTTGGTCGTGTCAAGGGCATTTTTGAGCGGATTTGCTGGTCAGAAATACCAAACTGCATGAGCAGAGGCTGGTTGGCTGGTCGGCTTCTCAAGTAAAGTGCGATTTTTGAGCCACGAAATTGCCGATAAACTACAATCTGCAGGATTCATTGCATCAAAATTGCTCCTTGACATCAGTCAGAAATGCTTAACTTGTGACTGATGGGCTTATCAAAAGATCAACGTGACCAGATAGCCAATTTGCTCAAAGAGCAAATCAGACGCAAATTATCTGACCATTCACCCGAGTCTAACAATATGCCATTTCATGTTCGCTTGCTTGGTCAAGACCGCCTGGCCTTATTCTCATTCATTCAGTCTATCAATACAACGCTTGGGACATCGGTCTTCGAGCAAGTTGCCGCCCTTGTTGCCTCTCCGCACTTCAAGCGCGCCATCAACCAATATAAGGGCTTCAATAATACCATTAGCGACAAGGCTCAGTCTGTGATTCAACACATCATAGATGACTTAAGAGCCGCCAGAGCCAAACCTGACAAACCTGCTGAAATAACAAAGATTCTCCAAGTTGCACGAACAGGCGTTCTCAAAAAAGTAAAGCGACCTCGTATTGACTTGTTCTTGGAAGCAAAAGATGGCGTTGAATACTATTTTGACCTTAAGACCGCCAAGCCAAATCTCGATGAAATCGTCAGTTTCAAACGAAAAATGCTCGAATGGGTGGCGATACGGGGCGCCATAGACCCCACTCCCAAAATTTATACAGGGCTTGCCATTCCCTACAACCCCTATAAACCACAGCCCTATGACCGCTGGACATTTCAGGGGGTATTCGATTTGCCTCACGAAATAAAAGTTGCCGAAGAATTTTGGGACTTTCTTGGCGGCCAGAACACTTATGAAGAATTATTGCAAATTTTCGAAGACGTTGGCATTGAATTGCGACCTGAGATTGATGCGAAATTTGCCACATTCAACAAAACATAAACGTATTGCCTTCCTTGAGTATGAGGCCATGCTATGCAGCAATATTTCGATCGTTTCATCGAGACTGTGATTCTGTCCCTCCCCAATTTGCTCACCGCGCTGTTGATTTTCCTGGTCAGTTTATACCTGGCGAGGGTGGTCAACAAATTGTTGCGCCGGGTTCTGGAACGAAGAGAAGCCTCACCGGGCATTGCTCATTTGTTGGCGCAAATAGCGCGTTGGACAATCATCACGCTGGGCGTGGTGACGGCCCTACAGCGTTTTTTCGACGTGACTGCTTTCCTGGCAGGCCTGGGAATTTTGGGGTTCACGGTGGGCTTTGCCTTGCAAAATATCATGCAGAATTTTATGGCTGGCGTGATTTTGTTGCTCCAGCAGCCGTTCAAGGTGGGAGAAGTGGTCAACGTGGCCGGATTCGACGGCACCATCTTGTTGATTGACCTGCGCACAACCGAATTGAAGACCCTGGATGGGCGCATTGTGACACTACCCAATCACGATATTCTGGCTGGGGCCATCATAAACTATACCCGCGCACAACGCCTGCGCATCGAATTGCCTGTAGGCGTATCCTACGGGGCCGATCCGGCAGTGACACGAAAAGTAATACTGGAGGCTCTTCGAGATGTGCCTGGTTTTGTCAGCGAGCCTCAACCGATGGTTGTCTTCCACTCTTTTTCCGCTTCATCCCTAGACATGACCGCTTATTTCTGGATTGATACGGCCCAGACCAACCCCCTTCTTGCAAAGGACGCCGCTTTGGGATTGGTCAAGGCAGGCCTGGAGAAGAACGGCATCGAGATTCCGCTTCCGATTACGACGGTCTATTTGGAAAAAGCGTAGTATCTCCCATAAAAAAGGGTGCGGGGAGATTCGAGCGTACTGCTACGCTAGAATCTCCCCGCTTTATCTCACTCTATGGGCGGGCAGTTATCCCAAGTGGGAAGAAACCCTACTCACTGCCCAAATGCAAAGGTGGACATGATGGTATCGAACACAGCCGACTCGGCAACCTTATTGAAGGATGGCAGCGGTGTAGCGGCGTTGGTTTGGTCGGAGGAATGCAGGGTGAAGGTCAGGCTGATGCAAGCATTATCCTTGGTGACAGAATAAGCCACAAAGTCATAGATATTGCCGCTCGATGTTGTGACGCCCTCTTCTTTGAGGAAGGCAATGTTGTTTATGGTCACGGTTTGAGAGGAGGTCGCACCGCTCGTGGGTGTTTTGCAAGGATTGGCGTTCTCCACCACGCTGACATCCAAGAATTTCTCGAGTAGATTGGTGCCAGAGGTGAAAGGCAGGAAGATGCGGCCAGCGCTGTCGGTTTGGGCAGTGACGATGGAGCCGGGCGGGAACTTGAACAGGAACTTGTATTTGTTATTCTGATAGGTGTTCCAGTTGGCAGTGGAAATTTGAGTGGCTGTAGCGGTTGGAGTGGGCGTTGGCGGTGTGGTAGTGGCCGTGGGCGTGTGAGTGGCAGCCGCCGTCCCTGAGACCTTGATTTCCACCCACCAGGGCTTGTTGGCTTGTGACCCGATGCCAAACAAGGCGCCGCTGGCGTTCTTGAACATCCAGTTGCCGCGATAGGTGCCGGCGGTGTTGGGCGCTGTCAAGTTGACAGTAATGTCTACCGTTTGGCCTGGAGCGACCGACTGCGGGAAGGCCAGCGCGTCCGGCCCGCCCATCTTTTCGCCGCTGTAGAATACCAGTTGATATGCGGTCGTCCACGTACAACTGCCAACGTTCTTCAAACGCCAGGTCTTGGCGAAGGCTGTGCCCGGCGCAAAGGTGGTGCCATCTGGCACGGTGACATCGGAAATGAATTGCACCTTGTCACAAGAAGAAGGCGGGACAGTTGGCGTCTTGGTCGGAGTTGCGCTGGTAGCGGTAGGCGTTGGCGGTGTGCCGGTGACGGTCGGCGTAGAGGTGGCGATCACGCCGCCCGCGCGCGAGATGACCGGCTTGCCCCACAAGGCACGGTCGCCGCTAGCAGAACCATAGGCCGAAGTGAACAGAGTGAATTTGACATCCTGGCCGGCCAGCGAATCCAGATTGAGGTTGACGTTGTAGGTCCAGCCTTCGTACTTCTCGCGAAAGGTCCAAAAAGTCTTGACTGCGCCCGAGCCAATCTGATAGTTCAAGCGGTATTCCACGTAGCAGGTGGTCGAGCCGTATTCACAGCCAATGGTGGCCTGAAAACGGTCGCCTTTTTCCACTCGAAAAGCAGGATATACGCCCTGGATGTAGCCGTTGTAGACATTCTGCGGCGCCACCAACAAGCCAGGATTGCCCGCTTCGATGCCGCTTTCGAATTTGGGCTTGTCCTTCTTCAAGGCAAAGCCGCTGGCGTTCCCTTCTGTGCCAGGGAAGGCCAGCGTCCCCGCCGCACTGGACCAGGTAGCCGAAGCCGCATTAGCAGTGAAGTCATAGCCGACGCCCGCCGACGAACTGACGTAGATCTCGGCCCAGAAGGCCTTGTTAGCGGTCGAGCCGATGCCAAAAATCGCGCCGCTGGCATTGCGCAGTTTCCAGTAACTGAAGTAATGGCCGGCGCTGCTGGGCGCGGTCATATCCACGCTCAAGTCCACCGTTTGGCCTGGAGCAACGCTGTTCGGAAAATTGACCGCCGAGGGCGCGCCCATCTTCTCGCCGCTGTCGAAGACCAGGGCATAGGAAGTCGTCCAGGTACAAGTGCCGATGTTCTTCAACCGCCAAGTCTTACGGAAAGTCGTACCCGGCGCGTACGAGGTCCCGTCTGGCACGGTCACATCGGCGATGAATTGCGCCCAGTCACAGGTTGCGGCGTAGGCCGGGCTCGCTTGCTGAGCAGGGAGAATGGACAGCGCCAAGATCAAAAGCATGACGGCGGCTGTCACTTTATAGAAGGATCTCATCTCTACCTCCTGGTTGGAGTCTGAACTATGACGAAGGAATGCTGTCAAGGGTTCCCAAAAAATTCAGTTACACGATATGTATAGTATAACTTTGGTTGCCAGATAGTACAATATGTAGAGGGTACTGGGTGTCCACGCAAAAGATGTCGCAATGACGAGGAAAGTCGGCACAGATTACGCAGAAAAATCTGCAAGAATCTGGGTCACGGCATCCCCTTTGGGGCTCTGCGGATGGTTCGACAACCTTTGAGTCTGTTGGTGAAGTGCGTGGACATAGGCCTCCTGAAGCCCGAAACTTCCAGGCAGAATCCAACGGGCGTTGACTCAACGCGAATTACGCGAAAAAAGCGAAAAGCACGAAAGTATCAAATTGTAGAGTGCGTGGCCTGGCGAAACAAAAAGAAGTTCGCGTATTTCGCTCGTTTCGCGACTTTTCATGTCCCCCTCTTGAGAAGATATTCCCACCTATGGGGAAAACGCCTCATCGCTTGCTGGTTTCCGGCGGCATGTCAGCAGGCGACCACATTGCATGGCTCCACCTGGCATACACCGCTTGAGATAATAACCGGCCAGCAGATGTTTCGCGCGTTGCTAGTTCGCCGCACTCCACCTTTCCCTCCCAGCCCGACATCATGGCATCCAGCGCCTGTCCCAGGTGAATGGCCGAAGCCTGCACTGCATAGACCGTGAGGACAAAGAACAAGGGCTGTTGGCTGACGATCTCCCGACAGGCTGCCAGCAATTTCGGCAGAGACTTGTACACCTCCCACACCTCGCCTTTTGGCCCGCGCCCAAACTTGGGCGGGTCGAGCAGGATACCATCGTACCTGCTTCCGCGCCGCGCCTCGCGCTGGACGAACTTGAGGGCATCCTCCACAATCCAGCGGACCGGCTTTTCTGCCAGACCCGAAAGCGCTTGATTCTCACGCGCCCAGGCCACCGACTTTTTGGAGGCGTCTACGTGCGTCACCTGCGCCCCGGCCAAGGCGGCTGCCAACGTGGCCAGGCCAGTATAGCCGAACAAATTCAAGACTCTGACCGGGCGCTTTGCCTTGCGGATGAGAGCGGAGCACCAATCCCAGTTGGCAGCGCATTCGGGAAAAACGCCCAGGTGCCGCCCTGGCGTCGTCATCGCCCAGAAACGCAGCCCCCCCTCGTTCAGGGAGGTATACCGCATCTCCCATCTCTCTGGGACCTTCTTCTTGAAGGCCCAATGCCCGCCACTTTCCTCACTGCTTGGCTGAAAGACAGCATGAGCCGCCGCCCACTCTTTTTCTGACAGGGCGCGCGGCCAGATGGCTTGCACTTCGGGCCGGACAAAGACAAAAGGCCCAAAACGCTCCAACTTCAAGCCATCGCCGCTATCCAACAGGGCGTAGTCTTTCCAAGGAGGGGATTCTAAAAGGGAAAAAGTGAACATGGCGGGAGGCGTGGAAGGTTACGGCGCATACGAGTCTTGCCGTCCGCACCCCTCATGGCATCACCAAGTGACGTTGCATCGCTTCTTCGACCAGAGCCATGCTGCCATCGGACATCAGGATCACCGCCTGCCTCTCGGCCTCTTCCTCTGCCCCTTCAGTGACGCGCTCCCCGGCTGCCACCGGCAAAGTCTTCAATCCCGCCCGGCGCATCAGGTCGGCGCGCCGTGCGGCGCGTTTCACATCCTCGCGATCTACCACCACAGAGATTTCCACCGCCAGCCACACCTCGGGCCGTTCCTGACCTTCAGGAGCATCGCGCAAACGCCCATACACGGCCAGGTCGAGGGACAAAAGGTCCTTGACCTGTTCATCGGAAAGCCGTCCTGCCAGGGCATCCTCCAGTTCGTCCCAATCGGCCGCACGGACGTTTCGCAAGAGCCGCCCAAAATACGACGCCGCTTTGCGCTGGTACTCGCTCTCCAACATACGTCCATCCAGTTTGGCCACCCGGTCGGTCAAACGCTGTACCTGCTTTTCGGTATTACGCTGGGCTTCGGCCAATTCTTCGACGCGCCGCTCGGTGCGCTGCTGGGCCTCGGCCAATTCCTCGACACGCCGCTCAGTGCGCCGCTGGGCTTCGGCCAGTTCTTCGACACGCCGCTCGGTGCGCCGCTGGGCTTCGGCCAGTTCTTCGAC
>DAOUCM010000337.1:0-8752 GCA_034431895.1 Anaerolineales bacterium | reverse complement strand
GTTCATGATCATTGGCGACCACGTGCTGATTGGCTCGCGTCAGATTCCCGATGAATTGCCTGGCCTCATCGAGCGTTATCTCGCTCAAGGTGGTGTGGAGCGGCCCGTTATCTCCAACTTGGCCGATTTTCCTGCCCAGACTACGCCAACGCCTTTGCTCACCCCTACGCCCAGCAGCGCAGTTGTGCGTGTTACATTATTCACCACTCTGGAATGCCGTAACTGCCAGGCGATCGAAGCGCAAGGGCTGAATCCGTTAAAGGAACAATACGGCGACCAGATGGAAGTCCAGATTATCGAAGTGGCTACCCGTGCCGATGTGGAATATCTCTATCTTGTTGCCGCCGGTTACGGCTACCCAAAGGAAAAGGTGGATCTGCCGTTGCTCATCATCGGCGATCGCGTGCTGATGGTCGAGGAAATTCCTGCCCAACTGCCTGCGCTGGTCGAGTCCTACCTGGCCCAAGGCGGCGTGGACTTCTCCTCCCTGCCGCCGCGCAGCGACGCGTCCGCTTCTTCCCCAACCCCTAACCTGCCCGCCGTTACCGAGACTCCCCTCCCCGCCGACACGACTCCCGTTTCCCCCACACACATGCAATCGGACGGCTTCACGCTCGCCATCGTCATCATGGTCGGCATGACAATCGCCCTGCTTTACAGCCTCATCGCTTTTGCAATGGGCAAAACATTCTCCCTGCCTGCCTGGGCAGACTGGCTCATTCCCGCCCTCATTGTCATTGGCATCGGCGTCGCGGCGTATCTCTCCTACGTCGAAACGCAATCCGTCGAAGCCTTCTGCGGGCCTGTCGGCGACTGCAACACCGTCCAACAAAGCCGCTACGCAAAATTGTTTGGCGTGTTGCCGGTTGGCGTTTTGGGCCTGCTCGGTTATTTTGCTTTGCTGGCTGCCTGGCTGGTACGGAGATTCATTCCCGCATTCGAAAAGCCTGCCGCCATCGGATTTTGGGGCATGGCCTTCTTCGCGGTCATTTTCTCGCTCTATCTCACCTACCTCGAACCGTTTGTCATCAAAGCCGTGTGCCTCTGGTGTCTCACTTCCGCCGTCATCGTGACCTTGTTGTTGTTGCTCGGCACGCCGCCTGCACTTCGTCAGTTCTCATTATTGGAGGAGGAATGACGCCAGCCAATGATAGAGCGGAAACGAGATGAAGGCTTGAGCGATGAGTCGCCGTTAAATCTGAGTCAGGCCGAACGTCAGGTTGACGCGCTGATATTAAATCCATAAAATGAAAGTGGGAGGGTCCCATGTTAATCGAAAAATATGATGTCGAAGTTTTCACCCCGCCTTGCGAGCCAGGCGCGGAACGGTTCTCGGCGGTGGCGCGATTGACCGTTGACATCTCCGAAGTCCTGCCGTATCTCAATGCCACCCTGCGCGGCGCGGTCTATCTGCCCGAAGCCAAAGCCCTGACGTGGAAGAAGGGCGGGCACAACATCGCGTTTCACGCCTACGAAGTTGCCACCAGCAACGCTGAAGACCGCGACGGCGCCGAGAAGGAACTGCGCGGCATCATTGACCTGGTCAACCGCACCTGGGAGCGCCGCGCCGAAATCACGCCCGATACCACCACGCGCCAGCGTCCCACGCCGATGGCGATTTACAAACTTCTGCCGAACACTAACTGTAAGCAATGCGGCGAGCCGACCTGTTACTCGTTTGCGTTGAAACTGACCGCCTCGCAAAAGAAACTGGCCGACTGTCCGCCGCTGGCAGCGCCGCAGTACGCCGAAAAACGCGCTGCGCTGGAGGAAATCGTCATCGAAGCGCCCGCGATTGCAGGATGAGATTGATCTCGTTCCTACCAGGAACCGCCATGAAAAAAGCATTGACTGTTGTTCTCGAAGACAAGGACATCATCGAATTGATGCGCATCCTGATGGACAGCGACGCGGAAGGCGCGCTGGAATTCCTGCGGGAACACTTCAAGGGTAAGGCGCGCGACCTGCTCGAGGGCGGTTGAAAGGTGATGATCGAAGTGCCAGGTTCTGGCGCATCGAAAGTAAGCGGTAATCTGTTCAAGAAATGAACTACCTCGATTCCATCACCCTGACCAAAACCCTGCCCTGCCTGGCCGAACCGGGACGCATCATCGTCATCGGCAAGCCAAACCGTGCCCTGGACGAGGTCATTCCGTACCTCGCCACCCTGCCCGGCGTGATTGCTTACAACCCCGAAACGCGCACGCTGACCTTCCGCCGCCCGCACGGATTTATGACGCTGTACCCGGACAAGGTGTATATCACGCAGGTGGTGGATACCGCCGAGGGGCTGGAATTGTTCCAAGCGCTCAAAGAGGCGGTCAACGCCGTGTGGGAAAAGCGCACCGAACTGGTGGCCGTCACTGCCAAGAAGCGCGCCCCGCGTCATCTCGACATTTGGGAGTTGCTGCCGCGCACCAATTGTAAGCAATGCGGCGAAGCCAGTTGTCTGGCGTTTGCGGTAGCAGTGTTGCAGCACACCCGGCTGTTGAGCGAATGCGCGCCTCTACAATCCGACCTGTCCTTTGCCGACCGCAAGGCGACGCTGGAGGCGATGATATGACAATTTACTCAATTGGAATTTGAGTAGAGGGGATTGCCGGGCGGCGCGGCGTTTTGATGAAGGTCACACAAGGCGGTGACATCTGTCCTTGACAATTTTTCTTTTGCCGATATAATTCAACGAATGTTGAACTATCTCCCCGACCTGCATCCTGCCCCTGTCAACCTGGAAACGCTCGCCGAGCGGCTCAAAGTCCTTGCCGAGCCGAAGCGCCTGCTCATCTTCAACCTGCTGATGGATGGCGTGCAGTGCAACTGCGAACTGGGCGATGCCTTGCAAATGGCGCCCAACCTGATTTCGCATCACCTGAGCAAACTGCGCGAAGTCGGCTTGGTGGATGTGGAACGCGACCCGCTCGACTCGCGCTGGGTGTACTACTCGGTCAATCGCGCCGCACTGGAGGAACTGAACGCCGCTTTCGGCGCGTTCTTCGACCCCAAGCGCATCCAGCCGCGCCGCCAAACTTGCAGGCCGTCGGTAGCACACGTTGGGGGCTTGCGCAACTTGCATAGCGCCGCATTCCCTGAAGAATCCCGCCTTTGACTGCGGGGTACATTCTTTGATTACGGAGAAGTGCATGAAAAAAGTTTTATTCTTATGCACCGGCAACTCCTGCCGCTCGCAGATGGCAGAGGCGATTGTCAACGCGCGATTAGGCGCGGAGTGGCAGGCTGTCAGCGCGGGGACAAAGCCCGCGGGGTTCGTCCACCCCAAGGCGTTGGAAGCGCTGTCAGAAATTGGCATCCAGCACGAGGGTCGCTCGAAACTGGCCGATGAATTTCGGGAGGTGGAGTTCGACCTGGTGATCACGGTCTGCGATTCGGCGGCGGAGGAATGTCCTGTCTGGTTGGGGAAGGGGAAGCGCGTCCATCACAGTTTCCCCGACCCGGCCAAAACCGATGACATCGCCGATTTTCGCAAGGTGCGCGATGAGATTATGCGAGTGATCCCCACTATTTTGGAGAAACATGCAAATTGAACTGTTTTACTTCGACGGCTGCCCCTCCTGGGAAGGCGCGCTGGAAAACCTGAAAGCCGCGTTACAAGCCGAGGGCCTACAGGCCGACATCCGCCTGGTGAAGGTGGAGAGTGACGAAGAAGCCGCCCGCCTGAAGTTTCTCGGCTCGCCATCCTTTCGCGTGGACGGCGTGGATTGGTGGCCCGAAGAACGCCAACGCTACAACCTGAGTTGCCGTGTCTATGCAACGCCGCAGGGAATGCGCGGCGCGCCGACCGTGGAAATGCTGCGCGAAAAACTGCGCTCGATGAATTCGTAAGGCGGAACTTGTTCCGTCAATAGAACAGGCAATGTAACATCATCCAATTTACGGAGGTTTCTCATGTCTGAAGTTGCCATCACCCAAGCCTCGGCACAAAGCCTGAGCAAAAAACTGTCATTCCTTGACCGCTACCTGACGCTGTGGATTTTCCTGGCAATGGCAGTTGGCGTAGGTATTGGCTATTTTTTCACCTATCAGGTCAACCGGTTCAACGAACTGGTTTCGGTGGGCACAACGAATATTCCCATTGCCATCGGTCTGATTCTGATGATGTATCCGCCCTTCACCAAAGTTAAATACGAAGAATTGGGCGACGTGTTCCGCAACAAGAAAGTGCTGACGCTCTCACTGCTTCAAAACTGGGTCATTGGCCCAATTCTGATGTTTGCGCTGGCAATACTCTTCCTGCGCGGCTACCCGGAATACGCCGCCGGGCTGATTATGATTGGCCTGGCGCGCTGTATTGCCATGGTCATCGTCTGGAACGAACTGGCGCACGGCGATACCGAATACGCCGCCGGGCTGGTGGCTTTCAACAGCATTTTCCAAGTGTTGTTTTACAGTGTTTACGCCTGGATTTTCATCACCAAACTGCCGCCCCTTTTCGGTTTGAGCGGCGCGGTGGTGGACATCACCATCGGCGAAATTGCCAGGAGCGTGTTCATCTACCTGGGCATTCCCTTCCTGGCAGGCTTCTTCACCCGCCTGATTCTGGTGCGCGCCAAAGGCAAGGATTGGTACTACAAGAATTTCGTCCCCAAGGTCAGCCCCTTGACGTTGATTGCCCTGCTCTTTACGATTGTGGTCATGTTCTCGCTGAAAGGGAATCTCATTGTCCAGATTCCGCTCGACGTGGTGCGGATTGCCATCCCCCTGCTGTTCTACTTCGTGCTGATGTTCCTGGTCTCCTTCTTCATGGGGCACCGCCTCGGCGCCGACTACTCCAAGACAACCACGCTTTCCTTCACTGCCGCCAGCAACAACTTCGAACTAGCGATTGCGGTGGCGGTGGCGGTCTTTGGCATTGGCAGCGGCGCGGCTTTTGCGGCAGTGATTGGCCCGCTGGTGGAGGTGCCTGTGATGATCGGGCTGGTGAATGTGGCCTTCTGGCTGCAAAAGAAATGGTATCCGCAAGCCGCGTCCGCGCCCGCGATGGTTGCGGCGGCGCAGGAAGTCTGCCCGCCTGAGGAGCAATTGGTGAAATGAGTTAGCGCGTTCTGACCAGAACCATCCAAGGCGAGTGTGATAAAATAGCCTCGTCCTATTTCTGGCGATGAGGCTCGCCCAAACCGTCTCTGTGACTGATAGCCTCTACCGAAATCTCAACGGTAGAGGCTTTTTGTTTGCCATGACGAAAGAACATCTACTCGAAATCACCATAGTCCAACCGGGGCGCATCACCGCCCAATATCATCCTGTCACGTTGGAAACCCTGCGGCTGGAAAAAATTCACCAGCCACCCGAACTCCTGCCCTTCGATGTGGGCATCCTGCCGACCGCGCTGACCGTCTTCGGTGAGCCGATAGCGGTTTTGGCGCTTGGCAGCATCTCCCATCCGCTGGGCACTGAAATGGAAGCGCGCTTGTTGGCAGCCATCCAACGCGCGGAAGAGGAGCCCTTTTTGTTGGTCGTGCCTACGGCTGATGAAAGTGCTCCTCAAACGCTGCAGGCCATCCCCGCCGCGCAGCGTGACGAGATTCTGGCAGCCCTCCAGCGAGCCCACCCCGGCGAGTGGCGCTGGCTTGCCATTGAAGAAGTGCAGCCCTACCTGCATGCCGCCGCCCTGCGCTATCGCCAACGGAAAGCCGAAGACCGCCTGCCCCAACTCGACCCCGCCTGGCAGCCGCTGCGTGTGGGACGCCCCGAACCGAGTTTCGCCGAGGCCGAACGTTACACTGCCGCCGAATACACTTTCTTCGAACTGCCCCATCGTTTTCAGCATTATGTCAGCGAATTCCTTGCCGCTGACGAGCGCATCCTCTACGCCGCTCGTCGCCCCGCCATGCCCAGCCAGCGCAAACGTTCCTGGCTGCGTCGCGAAGGGCTGCAAGAGGGCGTTCTCATCCTCACCACCCAGCGCCTGATACAACTCAGCGAACTCATCCCACCCGATTCGGCCAACATCCGTTATGGCTTTCATGCCGTCGTCGCTGTCCTCGAACGGTTCGAAAACGCTGCCCTCCTCCCGCTGGGAAACAACCTGCTCCTGCGCGTCGAGTGGGCTGCGGCGGGCGGACACCTGACCACCGAATGGGAAATCCCGCCCAGCGGCCGCGCCTCGCTGGAGGAACTGCTTTCGCTTTTGATGAACTTTCGCAGCGACCCCCACGCCTGTGCGATTCGCCGTGCTACAACGCCCCCTCCGCCCGAAACGCTCCCCCCGCTCATAGACCCCGCTTCCGACTCCCCCGAAGCGGATTCACCGACCTGTGAACGTTTTTCTACCGCCCTGACCGCTGCCCTCCTGCCCGGCGAACAGCCCCATGCCTGGGCGCTTTTGCCCGCCTGGTTCGACCAGAAACGAGGCGCGCAGGCCCTGACTGTCACCGACCGCCGTTTCCTGCTCCTGCCCGATCACGCGCTGGACATCTCCCTCCAACAGGTCGCTGTGCTGGAATTCACCAGTTCAATCCTGGAATCCTCGCTGACGATTTGCCACCTCCGCGAGAGCCGCCCGCAACGCGAGACTATACTCTTCCCTTACCCTGCCCAGCGCTTTTTCCGCGAGTGCTTCGAAGCGGCGCGGCGCAGGATGTCTGTCCTTCCGCTTGTCCTGGAACCTCTCACATGACCTTCTCCAGCATCCTCTTCGATAGAGACGACCTGCCCAAAGAGACCGCCGAACCGCCCGCCTGCTTTGGCGACCTGAACCTCGACCAGATTGTCGAGGCCGTCACGGCGCGCAAGAAGGACTATCACCTCATGCCGTTCTTCCACACCCCCCTGCGCAGCGCGGAAACCATCCGCTACCGCCACGAGGTGATGCGCGATCTGGAAAACGAGACTCTGCTGGCTCACATCCAAACCTTCGCCGAAAAAATGGTCATCGTGCGCCGCTACCTGGGGCTGGCGGAAAAACTGGAATTTCACCCCCACAAACAGGGCTGGCTTCTGGAAGCGGCGCTGGTCTATGGTGAGACAGTCCAAGCCCTGGCGGACAACCTGAAGCAGGTCAACCTGACCTCGCGCGGCTTGCTGGCATTTCGTGAGTATCTGACGCAGTACGTGGCTTCGCCCGCCTTCCAATCCCTGGCGGCGGAGGCGCACAAAGTCAAAGAAGGGCTGGCAAGCGTCCGCTATTCCATCCTCATCCAGATCGGCAAGTTCAAGGTGTTGAAATACGAAGGCGAACCCGATTACAGCGTGGAGGTGGAAAAGACGTTCGCCAAATTCCAGCAGGGCGCGGTCAAAGATTATCGCAGCGACCTCCCCAAAACATCGGGCATGAATCACATCGAAGCCAAGATTCTCGAATTCGTTGCGCGGCTGTACCCCGAACCGTTTGCCGCCCTCGACCGTTTCTGCGAGCAGTACAACCCCTTTGTGGATGACACCCTGCGCATCTTCGACCGCGAAATCCAGTTCTATATCGCCTATCTGGATCTGATGCGCGACCTGCGGCACAAGGGGCTGGCATTCTGTTACCCCGAAGTCGGCGCAAGCAAAGAAGTGTTCGTGCGCGACGGCTTCGACCTGGCGCTGGCACACGCGCTGTTCTTTACCGAAAAGCCCGTCATCTGTAACGACTTTGCGCTCAACCATCCCGAACGCATCCTCGTCGTCACCGGCCCCAACCAGGGCGGCAAGACCACCTTCGCCCGCATGTTTGGGCAATTGCATTACCTCGCCAGCCTGGGGCTGCCCGTGCCGGGACGCGCGGCGCGGCTGTTCCTGTACGACAACATCTTCACCCACTTCGAGCGGGCAGAAAACATCCGCAACCTGCGCGGCAAGTTACAGGACGACCTGGTGCGCCTGCACGAAATTTTCAGCCGCGCCACACCCGACAGCCTGGTCATCCTGAACGAGGTCTTCGCCTCCACGACTCTGAAGGACGCCGTCTTTCTGAGCAAAGAAATCATGCAGCGCGCGCTGGACCTGGATTTGCTCGGCGTGTGGGTGACCTTCATTGACGAACTGGCTTCGTTCAGTCAGAAAACCGTCAGCATGGTCAGCACGGTCGTCCCCGAAAACCCCGCCTTGCGCACGTTCAAGATTCTCCGCCGCCCTGCCGACGGGCTGGCTTATGCCCTCTCGCTGGCGGAAAAACACCGCCTGACCTACGCCCAGCTGAAGGAGCGCATTCGCTCATGAACGTTTATTTGATGTTCCCCGATCGGGATTTCGACCCCAGGCAGCCGCTCCCGCCCAACGCAGACGCGCTCATTCAGGACCTGGAACTGGATACCCTTTTCGATGCAATGGCGCGCGGCGACGACTACCTCTTCTCGGTGGCGAAGCAGGCGCTCCTCTCCAGCCTCGATTCGCCCGCCGATATTCTCTACCGCCAGGAGATTCTGCGCGATTGCCTGAAGAATCCCGATATCGTCCGTCAAATCTACAGCCTGCCGCTGCAAGCCATCGAAAGGAAACACCGGCACTGGATGGGCATTTTCACTCGTTACCCCAGCGGGGTGTTGAGCGGCGCGCTGCAAATGCTGGAGATGTTCGTCGAATTGCTCAAGGTCTTGAAGCAAATCGCCGATGAACACGGCGCTGCTTTCGAGTCGCGCGGCTTTCGGCGCTTCTTTGCCATGATTCAGCGGGAACTGGACGAGGCCTACTTTGCTGAAGTGCAGGAGCATCTCGAGCGGTTGAAGTTTCGCGGCGGCGCATTGGTCAGCGCCGAACTGGGTATGGGCAACGAAGGCACGAATTATGTTCTGCGCAAGACCAACCATACCCGCAA
>DAOUCM010000336.1:0-3430 GCA_034431895.1 Anaerolineales bacterium | reverse complement strand
GACTCGACTATTTGAAGAATCATTTCATCCAAACCCGCCTCGCCATGCAGGACGGTGTGGACGTGCGCGGCTACTTCGTCTGGTCGCTCATGGATAACTTCGAGTGGGCGCATGGTTACACCAAACGCTTTGGCCTTGTCTATGTGGATTATCGAACACAAGAGCGCACCATCAAAGAGTCGGGCCATGGCTATGCAGAGGTCATTCGGAGCAATTGCGTTACAAGTTGACCGCAACTTAAGGTCGTTTTTTGCTATACTCGACGCACGGAAACGCGCTGAACAACGGAGATAAAATGAAAAGCCAGGCATCCCTATACGGCGGCATCGAAGGCGGCGGGACGAAATTCGTCTGCGCTGTGGGCAGCGGCCCGCAAAACATCGTGGACGAGATTCGTTTCCCGACCACGACGCCAGCCGAAACCCTCCAGCGCGCCTGTGATTTTTTCATGCCCTACCTCGACCAACTGCGCGGCATGGGGCTGGGTTCGTTTGGTCCGCTCGACCTGGATCCCGCCTCGCCAACCTATGGATACATCACCACCACCCCCAAGCCGCACTGGGCCCACACTGACATTCTCGGCATGTTGCGCGAAAGGATGAACCTCCCCATTGCGATAGATATGGACGTGGCCGCAGCCGCCATGGGCGAATTCAAATGGGGCGCCAGCCAGGGCCTCGACCCCTGCCTTTATCTTACGGTAGGGACGGGAATTGGAGGCGGTCTCATCGTGGACGGGAAACCGTTTCGCGGCCTGGTCAGCCTCGAGATGGGACACATCCGCATCCCGCATGACCCGGACCTGGATCCGTTTCGAGGCGCCTGTCCCTACCATGACGATTGCTTCGAGGGGCTGGCCTCCGGGCCGGCCATCCAGGCGCGTTTTGGGCGGCGCGCTGAGACCCTGCCCGACGAGGATGCCTTCTGGCGGCTGGAAGCGGATTACATTGCGTATGCGTTGGTGAATTACATCTTTACGATTGCCCCTCGCAGGATCGTGTTGGGCGGCGGTGTGATGCAAAAAAGTTTTCTGTATGAAAAAATCAGAAGAAAAGTCCGCGACCTTCTGAATGCCTATCTCAGTCATTCCCTGTTGGTGGATGACCTCCAGACCTATATCGTGCCTCCCTTGCTGGGCAGTCGCTCGGGTGTGCTGGGTGCTATTGCGCTGGCAATCGAGGCGGAGGAACACTCCTGAAATGAACAAAGTGTGGAATCTTCCTGTTGCCCACCTCTTGTCCTTCTCTGAAATCGAAGAGAAGCGGCTGGTTCTGCTGGTGACTTCTGCCCCCGCCTGGAACGCCGTAAAAGACAGCCTGCATCTGAACATTGCCGCCCAGCTCGAGGCGACAGAGGCGAATACCAAACATTGGGATCAATTGCTTTCGGGGATCGAGAGCAGGGATTTGGAGGTCGTCTATGCCGTTGGCGGCGGGCTGGTGGCAGATGCCGCCAAATACCTGGCTGTTCAACGGAATCTGCCGTTGGTGGTTTTGCCCACGGCCTTGTCTGTGGATGCGTTCCTCACCTCCGCTTCGGGCATCCGCAAGACTTCCCCTTTCCCCTCTCCCATTGGGAGAGGGGCTGGGGGTGAGGGCAGGGTGAGGGACAGTTGCGTCTATTACATCGAGACCAAGCCGCCTGAAACGCTCATCCTGGACCTGGATGTGATTGCTGCCGCCCCCGCTTGGCTTCGCGCTGCTGGGATAACGGATGTCCTGTCCATTGCCACCGGCTGCTGGGATTGGAAGTTCGCCCACGAACAGGGCAAAAACCCGCCAGGCATGGAGTTCATTCCCTGGGTGTACGAAAATGTCCAGAGCATCCTGAACGGCGCGCTCGATTGCGCTGAAGCGGCAGGGCGAGGCGACCACGACGGGCTGAAAACGCTCTATGACTGCCTGGCGATGGAAGTGCAGTTGTGCAATCAAATCGGCCACGCGCGGCCCGAAGAGGGCAGCGAACATTACTTTGCTTACAGCGTAGAAAATCTCGTCGGCCCTGGATGGCCGCACGGCGACCTGGTGGGGCCGGGGATTTTGACGATGTCGAGGTTGCAGGGGCAGGACGCGGGTCGGTTGGAGGCGGCGCTCAGGGCCTGTCACGTTCCCTTGGACAGGATTCCGCCGCAGGTGGTCGAGGAAACCTTGCGCGGGCTTTCCGTCTATTGTCGCCACCATCAATTGCCTTTTGGGCTGGCGCATACGCTGGAAACGATATGATTACGACCGAACGAGATTTTCTGGCCTTCCTGGACGCCAACGGTTTTTCCTATCAACGCTTCGAGCATCCGGCCGTCTTCACCTGCGCCGAGGCCGAGTTGTATCGCCCCCCTTTGCCGGCCGTCAGCACCAAAAACTTGTTCTTGTGCGACAAGAAGGGACGCCGCTTTTTCCTGGCTGTCACGTCTTGCGAAAAGACCGTACAATTGGAGGCGTTATCTGGGCAGTTCGGCGTGCCGCATTTGCGGTTCGGTTCGGAGCGAAATTTGTCCCGGCTTTTGGGATTGACGCCCGGTTCGGTGACCATGATGGGGCTGGTCAACGATGTCGAACATGCGGTGGAGTTGTGGATAGACGAGGAAATCTGGCGCAGCGACGTTTTCCTCTCGCATCCGCTGGTCAATACTGCGACGTTGGCGCTGCCCAAGGCGGAGTTGGAGCGTTTCTTTGCCCTGACGGGGCATATACCGCGTTTTTTTGCAAATGGAGATGAGCAGAAATGAAGATTGCCTTTGCAGGTGCAGGTTATATCATCAATATCCACGCCAAAGCAGCGCAGGCGCAAAAGGGCGTGGAATTAGCGGCGGTGGTAGAAAAATATTCCGAGAAGGCGGCTGCGCTGGCGCAAACATTTGGCATCCAGAATCAATATGAGACCGTCGAGCAACTGCTCAAGGCGGGCCAGGTGGACGCGCTGGTCATCGGTACGCCTAATTTCCTGCACGCGCCGCAGGCGATTGCCGCTCTCGAAGCGGGCGTGCATGTGATGGTTGAAAAACCGATGGCGATGAGCGCCCGCCAGGCCGAAAAGATGATGGAAGCCAGCGCCAAAAGCGGCGCAGTGTTGATGGTGGCGCATTGCTGGCGCTTCGACCCCGATGTGCTGTGGCTGAAGGAGCAGGCTCCAAAGTTGGGCAGGATCATCCGCACCAAAGGCTACGGCGTGCATGTTCACTGGGGGCCGGGCGGCTGGTTCACCCAAAAGCAATTTGCAGGCGGCGGCGCGCTGGCCGATATGGGCATTCACGCCCTCGATACGGCGCGCTTTTTGCTGGGCGACCCGCAGCCGGTTTCGGTGTATGCCAAAATCGGAACATACTACAAAGACTTCGATGTGGACGATACGGGCGTGGTCATCGTCGAATGGGATAACGGCGCGGTGTCGTACATCGAATCGGGCTGGTGGCAGCCGCACGCCGACGGCCCCG
>DAOUCM010000335.1:0-3316 GCA_034431895.1 Anaerolineales bacterium | reverse complement strand
GTGCCAACCGGCATGATCGGCACCGCCGTTGGCGACGACCCGCGCGGTCACGCCCTGGCCAATCAATTAGCCGAATGGGGCGTGCAAGGCAAAGTACGTTTCTCCAAGCATTTCAAAACCCCCTGGGAAGTAGACGTCTCCGACCAGAGCGGCGCCCGCACTTACTTTTGGCAGCGGCCTGCTGAAGTGTTAGCCACCCTGGATACAGCCGACCTGTCGCTGCTGCAAGAGGCGCGCTTACTCTATGTAGATTGGTACGATGGCGACCACATCCTGCGCGCCATGCAAGCCGCCAACGACTTGGGGCTGCCGGTCTATCTCAATTTGGAACACGGTCACGCCGACCCGCTCGTCTTGCGCAAGTATGCAGGGCACGCCGCCATCTGCCAGGCAGTGACCGACGCCGCCCAACGCGGTGAGGAAGCGCCGCTAGAAGTCGCCCTCAAACTCGTCCAGGTTGGCGTCGAAACGGCCTTGATTACCATGGCTGAAGAGGGCTGTTTGGCCTTGCAAGGCCCGCAAGCGATTCGCGTACATGCGCCCAAAGTGCGGGCAGTAGATGGTTGTGGCGCCGGCGCCACCTTTTCAGCCGGTTATATCTATGGGTATCTCGAAGGCTGGGACCTGGAAACGTCCTTGCGTTTTGCCACTGCTGCCGCCTCTCTCAAAGTGACCCGGCCGGGCCTGCAAATGTTCCCCCTCTCAGAAATCCAGGCGCTGGCGGCGAAACTTACAGTAGAGCATTTCGTATTGACAGCCAGTCATACTCACCAGGAAGTGACCCCTTGAAAACATTTGCCTGCCTCCTCACGCCCGAACAAGTGGAGCGCGTACACAGCGCCTCGCTCGAAATCCTCGAAAACGTTGGCCTGTTGGTGCGCAACGAGAAAGCGCGCGCGTTGTTTGCGCGCCATGGCTGCAAAGTGGATGCAGAAACGCACATCGTCCGCTTCCCGCCTGCGGTGGTGGAGAAATATCGCAAGATGCTGCCGCCCAAGTTCACCTTCCGCGGGCGCGACCCGAAATTCGACCGCACCATCCCAGACGATGGACCGATTCTCGTCACGGGGAGTTCAGCGCCGGATATTTTGGACCCGCTCACGGGTCGTGAGAGGCGGGCGCGTTCCGACGACATCGCCCGCATCGCCCATCTCATCAATGAATTGCCGGCCTACGACGTGTTCTCCGTCTCCACCCTGGCCGAGGACGCTCCCGAAGGACAATTCACGCTGGCGCGCTTGTATCCGGCCCTCAAGTATTGCGTCAAACCGGTGCGTTCTACCACCAAGGACATGCAGGATGCCGAAGCGGTGATGCGCATGTTATACGCTATCGCAGGCAGCGAGGCGGCTTACATGGAACGGCCCTTCGTAACGCATCACTATTGCCCGGTAGTCTCCCCTTTGACGATGGATCATCTATCCACCGAAGCCCTCCTCTATTTCAGCGAGAAGGGCCTGCCGGTGTATCCCAGCATCGTGCCAAATGGCGGATTGACCTCGCCCATGTCCATGGCTGGCACGCTGGCACAGGGCAACGCCGAATTTCTGGCCGCCGCCGTGATGATGCAAATGGCGCGCGAAGGCGCCCCCACCATCTACGCCACACTGCCAACCATTGCCGATATGCGTATGGGCGCCTACGCTTCGGGCGGCATCGAGTGCGGCATGTTGCACATGGCCTTTGCCCAGATGGCGCGCTTCTACAACGTGCCGAGCGGCGGTTATATCGGCCTGACCAATTCCAAAATCAACGATGCCCAATCGGGTTATGAGACGGGTATGTCGGCAGTGGCCGGCCTGTTGGGCGGCGCAGATATGTTCAACATGGGCGGCCTGCTGGATGCCCTCAAAGCCTTCGATTTTGCCAAAGCGGTGATAGACGATGAAATCTTCCAAATGCTCGAACGCATGAAACGAGGCATCGCCTTCGACGAACAAGAACTGGCGCTGGAGGTCATCGCCAAAGTAGGGCCGGGCGGCTCTTTCATGATGGAGCCGCACACCGCAAAACGGATGAAAAGCGAAGCGCTGCTCACCAAACTAGCCGACCGCGACGCGCGCAGCGTGTGGGAGAAAAAAGGTGCCCTCGATATCCACACCCGCGCCATGCAGCGCGTACAGGAGATTTTATCCACGCCCAGCACGGTTCTATTTTCCGAACAGATCGAAGCCCGCATCCGCGCCGAATTCCCGGACCTGGTTGCAGGAGTTTTGGAATTGCCGAAGTAATCCATTTTCTGTCATTGCGAGGAGAGTGCTTTTCCCGACAAAGCAATCCCCTCGTTGTGAAGAAGATTGCCTTGCTCCACTCACAATGACGGAAACAACATTCACCAAAGGAAATGCCATGAAACTCTTTTTTGCCACCGATGTTCACGGCTCCGAAATTTGCTGGAAAAAATTCATCAGCGCCGCCAAATTCTACGAAGTAGATACGCTCATCCTGGGCGGCGATATGACCGGCAAGGCCATCGTCCCCATCATTGCGCAGGGCAGTGACAAATACAAAGTCACTTTGCTCGAACAAGAATCCATCCTGGAAGGCAAGGAAGCCGTAGAAAAGATGGCCGCTACCATCCAGAATCGCGGCTACTACCCTTATGTCACCACCCCCGATGAGGTGAACGAAATCTCCTCCACCCCTGGACGTTCGGACGCGCTCTTTCTGGACCAGGTCATGGCTACCGTTTCCCGTTGGATGGACTACGCCGACGCCAAACTGGCCGGGACGGGCATCCGCTGTTTCGTCTGCCCCGGCAACGACGATGTATTCGAGATTGACGCCGTCATTGCCGCCTCGAAAACGGTGCGCAGCGTAGAGGGGCAGGTTATCCAACTGGACGAACACCACGAGATGGTCAGTTCGGGCTGGACCAACCCCACCCCCTGGAATACGCACCGCGAAGAACCTGACGAGGCTCTGCTGGCGCGCATCGAAGGCATCATCGCCCAAGCCAAAGACCCCGGCAATGCCGTCTTCAACTTCCATGCGCCCCCCTATGGCAGCGGGCTGGACGAGGCCCCCGAACTGACGAAGGATTTACGTCCCGCCTATGCCGGCCGCTCGCTGGTGCCGGTGGGTAGCAAATCGGTGCTGGCAGTCATTGACAAATACCAACCCCTGCTTGGCTTGCATGGACACATCCACGAGGGCAAAGGCACACGCAAATACAAAAAGACTTTGTGCATCAACCCTGGCAGCATGTATGAACAGGGCGTATTGCACGGAGCCGTAATCGAACTCAAACCCAACAAAGTCGGCAATTACGTTCTAACCACAGGGTAAAGCAAGAGAATATCTTGCCTTACAGAAA
>DAOUCM010000334.1:0-2206 GCA_034431895.1 Anaerolineales bacterium | reverse complement strand
CTCGTAAACGTACTTTGTAAATGCGGTGGCTTCAATGAATTCCATAAAAACATTATACGGCTATGCCGTAGATTTTTCAAGTCCCATTTCTGTTTCGCAATCATCCATCGTTTTTGAAGGGAACTGCCCAACGGTGAGCATCAGCCGCGCCGCGAAGCGCAGCGGAGCGGCGTCGGCTGGATGCCGTGTTGGGCGGCAACTTCATCGCTCTGGTTTTGCCCATTTCAATAGATGTGCTCACCGGATTTTAAGTCGCCAAACCAGCGTTCAAAGGTTGTGTTGTAGAAGGACAAAACAGCCAGGTTGCCTAATCTCCAATCGGCGTCAAAAGCCTTTTGAGGGCAACCGGTCAGGCAGCGATAGCACCGGATGCAATGGTCTCCCAAGATCGGATAGGGTTGCAGAGAGATATTATGCATTGGACATTCGTAGACGCACCACTGACATTGATTGCATCGCGCTGGGTCAGGTCTTGGTTCTGGCAACATTAGGCGCAAAAAGCCATCCGTACTGATGAGTGCCACGAGATCGTAGAATCCGCCTCTTGGCTTGAAGGTATCAGGGCGGCTCTCGGGCACAGCACCAGTGCGGCCAGTCGTCACATGCTCGATGACGGCTGCAGCGAAGCGCCGCGCTTGGGCAAAATCGTCTGCATTAGGACGACCAGGCATCCGGCCGTGAAGACAAGGTGCAGGATGACGCAGTTCTCCACGAGTGAGAAAGCCGCCCACCACATCAGCCCCCTTGTCTTGTAACAGGCGAGTCAGGTCGTAAAGAACTCGACCGGGCGCTCCGCCGGAAGTGGCAAAGACAAAGGCGCGCTTGTTCTCCAAGGTTGGCAAGTTCTTGAGGAATGCTTTGATGGGCGTAGGCGCTTGGCTGGAGAAACAAGGTGTTCCTATGCCCAGCAGTTCACATGCGACCGCATCCTGAGACGATGCTTTCTTCAGCGAAACAAGCCGCGCAGCATGCCCCGCTCCCCGAAATACTTCAGCCATTGTCTCAGCAATTCGACGTGTGTTACCTGTCTGAGAGAAGTAAATCAACGTTACATCCATTGCATGACTCCTTGTGACTCATTGGCCCACACATCGTGGCTTGAAGGCGGGCGCGATATGAATATATGATTACAAGCCAGATTCTTGCTAGACGGTGTTCATAGACCGTAACGCCAAGGCTGTCCAAATGGCTCCCAGCAAATCCACAGCCCCAAATAGAATGAGGGGTGGACTGGCGAAACCCAACAACACAAAGGCGGTGAAAAAGACAATGACGGTGGGACGGACATAGACCGTCCATTGGAAAAAGTCGGTCATTTCTTTGCGGGCCGCCTGAGTGTAATAGAAGCCCAAAAAGACAACCAGCATTCCAGCGACACGAATCCATACTTCAGTAGTATGGGGAAGGAAGAACATTCCAAGCAAAATGTTCGGTGCTACAAGAAGGATAATGCCAAGCACCACGAGATATAGACCAAATACAAAGACGCTGCGAGCGCTGTTACTCATTGTTTACTCCTCTCCATCCCAAGCGCGGATATGCCGGTAATTCCGCAACACATATAATCCAACTTACACTTCACCCACCGCGCTTGGCTTACAAAGGCACGACGGCGACCTTGGCTTGCCCCAGTGATGGACAAGCCGCCCAACGATTGGTTTTATTATCATGTCCTTGTCTGGGACACGGAGGAGGCGTATCCTTGGGATTGATACCGTCGCCGGGAACGCCTCTTCAGGGCGGGTCTCGATAAACTCGACCACCGCATGGGATGCCCTTCGCAGGACAAGCCCGAGGTTTTATTTGGCTGCCCGGCGGATACTTTAATCTGGGACGGCGCATCGAAGCGCCAGAACCCGCATCGGTAGTTGCAAAGTCTCAGCCCGAATTCCGCGCCCCGGGCTTCCATTTGGAGTATAGCATGAACACAGAACCAGAATCAAGAGCCTTTCGACGTTCTGACGGGCGGTGCGCGGTTCGGAAGTTTGGAAGAAACGCTTCGAACAACTTGCCAAACGCCGCGGCGAACATAAAGCGATTATCGCCATCGCCCGCAAACTACTGGTGACCATTTGGTACGTCTTGACCCGCGAAGAAACCGACCGCCACGCCAGCGAAGAAGACCTGGCGTATAAAATGCCGGTACTGTGCGCGAATGAAGGAACTGGGCATACCGCTGTAGTCCTCCACAGACACAGCCCTGGTA
>DAOUCM010000333.1:0-6262 GCA_034431895.1 Anaerolineales bacterium | reverse complement strand
GTCATCTCCAACGCAAATTACGCTCATGGACGAACTTCGCGAATGAAATCAAGGAGAATTCGCCTCGTTTGCTTATTCGCGTTGAGGAAATACACGGTAGAGAATTTCAAGTCAAGGGGTCAGGGTGAAAAGGGTTCCGGCGCTGGTTCCCTGCACGTCGGGGAAGAAGGATAGGAAGGCGCGCGCCGGCAAGACATGGAATTCGCCTGCCAGGATGGGAAACAAGGTGTAGGTCAATTCATAGGTGCCGGCTGGCAGGTAGTCAGCCGTCCATTGGATGCGATCGTCGTATATTTGCGGCGCATCGAAATACCACCAACCCCAGCCGCGCTCGAAGGGACGGGCGGCATCGTAGACAATCTGCACATCGGTGGCCTGTTGTCCCTGCTGGCTGCTCTCCAGACCCTGGTCGAGAATCTCGGTTCCAGCAGGGACGTGGTCTTCGACGACCAGATAGTAGGCATCGCGGGGCAGAGTCAACGTCAGGCGGACGAGCAACCGGGTATCAGAATCCATTTGCAGCGTGGAAAGAGGCGAGCAATCGCGTACACAGGCGGCGTCGTAGTAGGCGCGGTTGAGGTCCAGGCCGCGATTCAGAGCCGGCGCCGTCTCCACCGGTCGCTCGAGGCGCAAAACGGCGCGGTAGTACAGGCGCCCCAGGCCGCTCTCGCGGCTAAAGGTAAGCGTATTGGGAGCGTTGGGCGAGAGAAAGTCGAGCGGAATGGCAGCCGTAACGGGAGTCACGATGGCGCTGCCGCGGAAGTCACCTTTCGAGAGCGGCGCGCCGTTGAGCGTGGCCGCAAAAGCAAAGTCGGCCTGCATTTCGCCAAAGGCTTGCATGGCCTGAACGAGCGCCAGCATGACCCAGGCGCCTTCATAGGTGGAGTTCCACACGCCGCGCGCGTCACGGTTGGCAACCAGGTAGCGTACAGCATCCATCAACACGGGAGAGGTGGCCGTGTGCTGAGCCAGGGCATAGACGACTACCGCTGTAGTGAAAAGCGGCGTGCCAGGATTGCGCCAGGAGGAGGCTTCGCTTTCCCAGTTGGCGCTGCTGGCGGTGCGAATGGCGGCGGCCTCGAGGTTGGCAAGCAAATCACTGACGCGGGCATCGGTGGCAGAGACGGATTCCAGGCTCAAGGCGAGCAAGGCGCGCGCCCAGGGGCTCATGCGGTCGCGCTGTTCGTACAATTTTTCGAGCAGCACGGTATCTGGCAGGCCGCTGCTTTGTCGAAGGGAAAAGGCCTCGAAAACCAGGCGGTCCAATTCCCAGGGCTGAAGCGAAGGTAATACAGCAGCATCGGGCAGGCTGCTTTGCAACCAGGCGTGCGCTTTGCTGAAGGCTTCATCTGGCACGCTCAGCCCCGCCAGGCGCGCGCGCGCCAAACCAAAGAGAACATAGGCCGTGATGTTGGGGTCAGAGCGCCCCCCGCGCAGCCAGCCCCAGCCACCATCTTCGTTCTGGTTAGCAATCAAGGCATCCAGGCCCTCGCGCATGTAGCCTTCCAGGCGTTGCTTCAGGGCGGCATCGTCCAGGCCGGCGATTTGCAAGGCGCGGTAGGTTTCCAGGTTGGGCAGCAGGTACGACAACACCTCTTCGCTGTTGCAGGCGCAGGAGGGAGGCGGCAAAGCCTCCAGGCTGCTCAGCAGCACAGAGGCCAGCGAGGGCGACATTTCCACTTCCAGTTCGCCGCCGCTGGGTGAAAAGGAACGCGGCAATTGGACGATTTCTTGGCGCGCGCCGGTTTGGGTCAACAGACCGGCAGTGACATAAGTCTGCGGCGCAAGGTAAGCGTAGATAGGCAGAACGCCCAACGCCGATTTGGCGGCATCTTGCAGAGAAGCATCCTTGCTCATAGCCGAGAAAGTCAGGTCGGCTTCTTGCGCCCCGCCAGCCACCCCCCACCATTCCACGCGCGCACGCCCCCCGGCGGGAATGTTGACCGTCTGCGCCGCCTGTTCTGGCTGGTCGAGCGTGAAGCCGCTCCCTGCCAGGCTGACGGTCACTTGCAAAGCCTCCTGGGTGTTGTTGTGAACTATGGCGGCCAGTTCCAGGTGATCGCCGCTCACCACGAAGCGCGGCGTCACCGGGCGAACGAGCAGCGGTTTGGTAGTCACCACTTCGGTGTCGGCCTGTCCAACGCGCGTATCGAGGCTCAAGCCGCGCGCCTCGACCCACCAGGTAGTCAGGCTGTCGGGCAAGGTGAATTCGACCTGTCCCTTACCGTCCGAATCGGTGACCAAAGTCGGGTTCCAATAGGCCGTATCGAAGAATTGATCGCGGAGGGTGATGATTCCTTCCCCGCCGCCTCCGCCGAGGCCGGGCGGCTGATAGACAAAACGCCCGCTGTAGGCCGCCAGCGATAGGCTGGTGGCGACGCCAAGCGATTGCTGCCCATAAAAGGCCGACAGGATGTCTTTCGAGTTGGGATCGGCCAGCGCCAGCACAGACTTGTCCACGACCGCCAACGAAAACTCTCCTTGCACCGGATTGCCGTTGACATCGGTCACGCGCAGGGCCAGGCTCAGTTTGCCGCGCGGTTCATTGACCTGCGGCTCAGCCATCAATTCGACGTTCAATTTCTGCGCGGAGGGTTCGACGGCGACGGTCGCGTATCCCTGACGAAATTGGTTTTGCGGGCCAAGCAAGGTGACCACCACATAGACATTTGGCGCTTCGAGTTCGGTCAGCGGCAGCGACCAGGTAGAACCGCCGGCAGGCAGCGTCAGGCTCTCGGCTCGCAACACGACGCCGCGTTCCACCGTCACCAGGGCTGGGACGCGCTCGCCAAAGGGGTTAGGAATGAAGATGTTGGCCGTCTGACCGGCCTGGTAGGATGACTGGTCAGGCGCAAGAGGCAACAGGTCGTTGCTCAGGTCGGGCCAAACGGCTTGTCCTTCGCCGCCCACCCACACCAACGCCTGCGTGCGTGCGCCTTCGCCGGAGACCTCCAGCATGTACATTCCCGGCTGAGGAGGGGTGAATGAAAGCCGCGCTTTGCCATCCACGCCGGTAGAAAACGTGCTGCTGCCCACCAGCGTATAGAGCGGCTCGTAGGTAGGAAAGTTATATCCCGGGTTGGGAAAGGAGTCTTCGCGCTGCCACTCCACACGGCTGAAAGCGGCTTGTAAGGCAGGCGCAGAGCGAGGCTGCTGCTCCCAATCCACGCTGAACACGTCGAAGCCCAGGGCCGTTCCGCTTTGCCCCACCCACTGATCGGGGCGCAGTCCAATGTAGAAATCAGCCGGATGCAAGAAAGTTTCCGCACGGGTGCTGACGGGTAAACCGCTTTCGTCGCGGGCGGTCAATTCCAGCGTCAAAATGCGGGGCGATTCGGAGGCCGGGAGAGCGTCGAAGGTCAGGAGCAGGCTGCCGTCCGATTCGGAGCGCGCCTGTCCGCTTTGCAAGAGACGGCCAAGAATGCCGGCCTCTGCCCAAGAGGGAGTTAGCCAGTCGAAGTCCATCGAGCCGGTCTGATAACCGGGCAGGTCGAACCAGGCGGGCCGCTCATACAGACTCCAGTAGACATCCAAACCGCCCGCCGGCGCGCCGAAGTAGTAGCGCGCTTCGGACTCCGCCCGGACCTGTATCGTCCCCGATTGGCCCTGTTCCACGCTAAGAGCGGCCTCCAGTTCGATTTCCGGCTTGCGATACTCGGCTACATCGAAAGTCAGATACGCGCCTAGGTCGTTGTTGACCAGGCTATACCAACCGGGCTGGGTTTGGGCAGAGAGCGCATACTCGCCATGAAACGTGCCGTAAGGCGAAAGCGGCAGGTCGAAGGTCTGCAAGAGGCGGCCTTGGCTGTCCTGCAAGTCGAGCGAGAGGGAGGAGAGGTCGGGCAGCGCATAGCGCCCATTGTAGGCTTGCCGCACCGCGCCGCGGAAATAGACAGTCTGGCCGGGGCGATAAATCGGGCGGTCGGTGTACAGGTAGGTTTCCAGGGCGGGCGGCTGATGACGGTAAGGGATGCCCATTTCCCAGGGGGAAAGGCCGGCGTTCCAAGAGGAAAGCGCCAGGCCGAAATTTTCCTGGCCGGGTTCGCCCAGCACGGCCAACAGGACATGGCCAGACTGCGGCGCAAACTGTGTCTGCCATATCCCCTTTTTATCGGTCTGACCGCTGGCAAGCACGGCGCCCGATTCATCGTAGATGGACACCGGCGCATTGGACAACGGGCTATTGGTGCGCAGGTCGGTAGCCCAAACCAACGCATCGGTGGCGCTGCCTTTGAAGACCAGGTTGACATCACTGGCAACCACCAGATAAGCCTTGCGCGATGGGCCGGCGGCGCGGGCGTTGACGAGAAAATCGCTGCCGGCTGCGCCTACAGCCTGGTAGAGTTGCGGTGAATCCACACTGACATAGTACATTCCCGGCGGCAGCGCTTCCCCTTTGGCGGCCAGCGGCAGGGCGATGCTCTGGCTGCGGCTGGCCGGCAGGTCGTAGGTTTGTGTATAGGCGACCGGGTTTGGCGGGCTGAACGTTTGCAGATTCTCGTAACCATTTGGCCCGCTCAAAGAACGGAAATCGGCCAGCGTGATGGGCGCGACCTTCACTTCCACGCTTTGAATGTTCACGGCGTTGGCTTGCAAAACGGCCTGGTCTGGGCGCACGAAGAACGAACTCTCCCAGGCAGGGATGCTCAGGCTGGGTTTGGCCGCGGCGGTGCGGAAGTGGAGGGTAAACGCCTTACCCAGGGTTTGCCCCCAACGGTCTGCCAGGTTGGGGGAAAGGGTTAGGGTATAGTCTGTTTCAGGGGCATAGTAACCGCTGATTTGCAAGGTGGCACCGCTGACGGCTACATCCAAGCCAGGGACTTGCGGCTCGAGGCTGACCAGGCTGGCAGGGTTTTCGACCTCCTGCAAAGGCGTGCTGAACAAAACCCGCACGCTGCCTTCGCCTTTGACGCCGCCCTCCAGCGGATCACTCCCGCTCACGGCAAAGTCGCCATAGGTGACGTATTCGAACTGATGCTCCAGCGGCAAGGGCGTACCGCCTTGGTCGCGCGCTTGCAGGCTCAGAGTCAAGGTATAAGAAGTCCCCCGCGCCAGCAGGCTGGAGGGGGTGAAAGTCATCACGGTCTGATTTTCATTCCATTCGAAGACGCCTTCCAATGGGCCAGAGTCGCCGCGCAGCGAGAAGGCCGCCTCCACGCTGGCCGGATCCATAGGCTGGTTGAAAGTCAGCACCAGGCGCGGGTCGAGGCTCAACGGCTGCGTGTTGGAGGGTTCCACCGATACCAGGCGCGGCAGAGCGGTCTCGAAGGACCAGGCCAGGGCCTCTACCCCTTCCAGCGGCGCGCCAGTCGTGGACTCAAGAGCCGAGTTCAAGCGCACCGTATAAGTTTTTCCGCCGGCCAGCGCCGGCTGCGGATGGAAAATGTATGTGCTGGTAGAAATCCACTCGCCATCTCCCTCGACGGGCGGGTCGAGAAACAGGGCTTCGGGCAAATCTTCGTCTGCACCCAACGCCACCACCGGTTGGTTGAACGATACAGCGATCGCCGAGTTAGACGCGACATTCTGGCTGTTGGCAGCCGGCAGAACGTTGACCGGGCGCAGCAGAGGGGCGGTATGGAACGTCAACGTCACCGGTTCGGGCAAGGTCTGACCGTGCGCATCTTTCGCGGACGAGAGAACGGCTACTGTGACCTCCGTCCCCGCTGTCAGGGGCGGGTCGGGAGTGAACGTCAGGGTCGAGTCGTCGCTCCAGGTCAGGGATCCAGGCGGAAGCCCGAAAAGAGCCGCTTCCACCGAGGCGCGATCCATCGGCTGGCTGAAATAGAAGGTGATCGGCTGATCTGTTGCCAGCAAACTCCCATCCAGCGGTGAGACCTCGACCAGCGCAGGCGGCAGGGCCGCGGCGACCGTAGTAGTAGGAACAAGCGTTGGCTGCGGCGTGGGCAAGGCCGGCATCGCACAGGAGAACAGCAGGCAAGCGACGATGAAAAAATAGACAATGGACAAAAAAGGGGGTCGAGAGGAGGTTCTGTTCATGCGCCTTTACCACGAGGTAATGAGGTTTTCATTATAACCTCTTGGCGCTCCTCTCGTAATAAATACGGCAGTTCGGGATATGGCTTTCTCAAGAAAATGTATATATCACAACTGTTTTCACAATGTCGCTGCGAGCCGCTCTCTGGCGAAGCAGTCTCCCGTTTGACGGACAAAACTGACCTTGAGGAGATTGCTTCAGCGGCACAAACCGCCGCTTCGCAATGACATGGCTATTTTGTCAAGCATTCTTGAGAAAACCATG
>DAOUCM010000332.1:0-4367 GCA_034431895.1 Anaerolineales bacterium | reverse complement strand
GAGGAAGCGTCGGAGGCCAGGAAGAGCAATGCGCCGTTCATTTCGTCTTTCTTTGCCATGCGGCCCATGATGGTCTTGGCAGAATAGTTCTTGACGAAGTACTCTTCGTGATTGTTGAACACGCCGCCAGGCGTAAGCGCATTGACGCGGATTTCGGTGCCTGCGTAATAAGCGGCCAGGTATTTAGTGAAGCCCAGCACGCCCGCTTTGGTGGTGGTGTAATAGACCGGTTTGAAGGCTATCCGCTTGCCTTCTTTGACGTAAATACGCTGGTCGGGGCCGTTCAAGCCATAGGTCGAGCAAATGTTGATGATACTGCCTTTTTTGCCCTGCTCGAGCATCGGCTTTACACAGGCTTGCGTCACCAGGAAGATGCCGGTCAGGTTGACGTTGAGGGCGGCATTCCACTGTTCGAGGGGATAGTCCTCGAAAGCGCCTGGAGTGATCCCCCTGGCAGCCGCTTCGGGGTCGAACTTGGGATCGAGCGCCGCGCTGTTGACCAGGATGTCGAGGCGGCCGAAGCGGCTCAGGGTTTCGGCAACCAGGCCGCGGGTGGATTCGATGCGCGTCACGTCCAGGGCGTAGGCAGCCGCCCGGTAGCCGGAGTCCCTCAAAGTTCGAGCCGTCCTTTCGGCGGCGTCCGCATTCAAATCGGCCACGACCACAGCGGCACCAGCCTCGGCCAGCGTGCGGCAAAATTCCACGCCCAACTGGCCGGCCCCGCCGGTCACGACGCCCACACGCCCTTTGAGGTCGAATTTATCTTGAATCATTCTTGCTCCTGTTTTGGAAATGCTGAAAAAATCCAGGTGTTGCTCAAATCGGTCAGATACAGGCCGCGCCCCAATTGATAGTAATAGTCCAGGGTGGAGGGTTCGGCCTTGTTGACGCGGAAGAGGACCAGCACAATCTTCCCCTCTAGCACGTATGGCTTGATATCCGAGATGCCCGGTTCTTCGCGCGGAAGGACGCCGGCCGCTCGCCCGGTGTAGAGATAGACAACGCCCGGCTCGTTGGTGAGGATGAGTGTCTCGGGCGGAAGTTGCTTGATGCGGTCGAAGACCTCAGAAGTGAACCATTTTTCGCCTGCAAAGATGCCGCCGTGTGTGCGCAAGCCTTGGGCAAAACGCGCCTGGCTGTAGCCAAACATCGTCAATATTCCCAGGGCCAGCAAGATCACTCCGACAGCCAACGCTTTGCGTGCGGTATTGTGTTTTTGCGTCCATTCTCCTTTGGGGGATGTCAACCAAACGCCCAAGTTGGCCGCAAGCAGGATGAACGGGATATAGACCGGCGAGAGGATGCGTTCTTGAAAGCGGGTGGCGGGGTCGAATAAGGTCATGGTGGTCACCAGGGCGACGAGGTAGACAATGATGTAAAGGCCACTCATGAAAGGCAAGACCGGGGGCATATCAGTCTGAGAGGGACGCCAAAAACGCGGCCAGCCGATAGACAAAACCCAGACGGACAATATCAGGCCCAGTGCAAGCAAGCCAAACTCGAAAAAGCCGGGCCACGACAACAGCCGATTGCGCAAGCCGTTGAGTGGAACGAAGAACTCAGCCATCGTTTGCACGCCCAGTTCCCAATTCTCGAAACGAATGGGGTGCCAGCCTAACGAGCGGTTGGTCAGGCTACCGCCCACCACCCAATTGCGAATGGACCAGGCCAGCGCCCATGGCAGCGCAGCGGCGAGGAGCATAGCGGCGCTTTGCCAGCGTTTGCGCCAGTCGGTGTGCAGTACGAATAAGGCCGCGGTCATAGCCGCCAACAGAGACAAGGCGGCATAGCGCGCCAGGTATGCCCAGCCAAGCAGACAACCCAGCGCAACGAGGAAAAGGGAGGCGCGCGTCGCTCGACCCGCCCGCTCTTGAACTGCGGGTGAACGAGCAAAGTACTCGTCCAAAACCAGGAAAGCCAACAGCGTCAAGAAGATATACAGCGGTTCGCTCATGGCGCGCGCATGAATCGAGAGCAAGGAACTGGAAAGCAACGCCGTCACGGCAGTAAGCAGGCCGGCCCAACGAGAAGCGCTCATACGCCAACCCAACCAGCCAGTCAAGAAGATGTTCGCGCCGAACAACAGGCCGTTGAGGATACGCGCGCCGTAGAGCGGGTCAAGGCCGGTCGCCCAACCCAGCAACGCCAACGCAAACGGATAGCCCGGCGGGAAATGCGTCACCGGGCCGTTGCTGACCAGCCAGGCCTCACGGTAGCCCTGCCCATCCAGAATGCTGCGCGCGCCAGCGATGTAGGCAATGGAATCGTCATTCAGCCCCAGTCCATTCGGCGTGCTGTAGGCCAATAGCCAGCCGCCGGCCAGCGCCAGCAGGGAAAGCGTGAGGAAAAACAGTCCAAGTAAAAGGCGAGCGTTCATAGCGAGGGGACAAGGTGTTACACGCGCGTAGAGGCACACCCGTACACAGTTGCAGGTATACAGGCAATACTTGTGTACGTTATTTCTGCGGCTCCAAGAAGCCGTGCTGTTCGAGGTAAGCAATGACCTTGCGTGCGTTCTCTTCGGGCGTGACACCCACCCCTTGCAGGGTGATTTCTGGATCAATGGGCGGCTCGTAGGGATCATCCACACCGGTAAAGCCCATCGGCTTGCCAGCCTGCATGGCCTGGCGGGCTTTGGCATACAACCCTTTTACATCGCGCTGTTCGCAGACCTCGACGGGCGTGTCCATGTAGACCATGATGAAGTTTTCTCCAACCATCTTGCGGGCTTCGTTACGCGCCGCGCGGTAGGGACTAATAGCCGCGCAAATGACCACGCCGCCATGCCGAACAAGTTCCCCGGCCACAAAGCCAATGCGCAGGATGTTGGTGTCACGGTCTTCCTTACTAAAGCCAAGTCCCTTGGAAAGATGCGTGCGCACCACATCGCCATCCAGCACGGTGATGGTCTTGCCTCGCTCCAGCAGCAATTCCGAGAGAACCTGGGTGGTAGCCGATTTGCCTGCGCCGCTCAGGCCGGTAAACCACAAGCAAAAGCCCTGCTCGTGGCGCGGCGGGTACGATTGGCGCAAGATTTCGGCTGTCTCGGGGCGGGTGAACCATTCGGGCAGCAACTTGCCCTTTGCCAGGTAATCGTCGCGTACCTGAGTGCCAGAAATGTTGAGTGTCTTCGCGCCCGGCGGCACGTCCTTGACTTCTACGTAGCGGTCTTCGTCGGGCAGATAGACCAGCATCTCGAACGGCACCATTTTGACGCCCAATTCTTCTTCGTACTGTTTGAGCATTTCCTGGGCATCATAGGGCCCGTAGAAGGGCTTGCCGGTGCTGTCGTTGCCGGGGCCGGCATGATCGCGCCCAACGATGAAATGATTGGCGCCATGGTTGCGGCGGATGATGGCGTGCAGCAAGGCTTCCTTCGGTCCGGCCATACGCATGGCCAACGGCAGCAGGCTGAGAGCCGTCTTTTGCTTGTCGTAATATTTTTCGATCAACACCTTGTAGATGCGGACGCGGGTATAGTGGTCCACGTCGCCAGGCTTGGTCATGCCGACCACCGGATGGATGAGCAAACTGCCGCCCACCGCCTCGGCGGCGCGCTTGGTCAGTTCTTCGTGGATGCGGTGCAGCGGATTGCGCGTTTGGAAGGCAACCACGTTGTCGTGTCCCATCGCCTGCAACATTTCTCGCACCTCGGCCGGCGTACGGCGCAGTTCCACGAAATCGTAATATTTCGGCAGGTTGATGACCTTCAACTCGCCAGAAATACACACCTTGCCCCAACGTCCCATCTCCGAAACCATCGGATGGCGGGCATCTGTGGTGCCATAGGCCAGGCGCGCTTCCTTCTCCAGGTTCCACGAAAAGACCTCTTCCAACCTCATAATGGCCAGCGGCTCATTCAGCGCATTGCGCAGCACGATTTCACTACCAACCTGCGGTAACTCATCTGGGTTGGCCGTCAGCGTGATCGGCAGCGGCCAAAGCGTGCCACCATCCATACGCATCTCATGTAGGACGCGCTCGTAAGTGGATTTGTCCATGAAACGGTCGAGCGGCGAAAAACCGCCGGTAGCCAGCAGTTCCAGGTCATGTACTGCGCGTTGGTTGATTTTGATAGACGGCAGGGCAGGCAGGCGCGCAATCAATTCCTCGCGTTCCTCGCCGCTCACCGTCAGGTTTACCAATGTACCGCCGTAAGGCGAGATCAAATTTGCTTTTGACATTCATTTGCTCCATGAAAATAGGATTGCCATGCCCGTAGGCACGCAAACATTGTTCGGCGCTTCACACAAGCACGAAGGGGAATTATACATCAAAATTCAGTGAATGAATTTTGAAATAACACATCACAAACACACGACCCTGCCGCGCGCATCCGACTCACGAATGGCCTGCACCAGTTTCTG
>DAOUCM010000331.1:0-5890 GCA_034431895.1 Anaerolineales bacterium | reverse complement strand
CCCACATCCACCATGAACGAGCCGAACAGCGAGACAGCCGCAATGACCGCCGAACCGATGGCCACGCCCTTTGTAATGGCTTTGGTCGTATTCCCGACTGCATCCAGGTCGGCCATGATTTGCTGGGCGTCTTTGGTTTCCTTGTCTTCCAGGCCCGACCAGGACATCTCACCGATGCCATTGGCATTATCGGCAATTGGGCCAAAGGAGTCCATGGCCACGTTGTTGCCGGTCAGGGTCAACATACCGATGCCGGTCATGGCTACGCCGTACAAGATGAAATTGACTTTCTGCCCGGCCTCCAGCCCGGGGACCGTTCCCATAATGAAAATGGAAGCCACAATCGTCAAAGCAATCACGATGATGGCCCACACAGAAGACTCGAAACCGACCGAAATGCCTTGCAAAATCAAGGTTGCCGGGCCGGTATTGGCAGCCTTCTTGATATCTTTGACCGGTTTGGCGTGTGTACCCGTGAAATATTCGGTCAGTCGATCGATGAGAATGGCCAGCAAGACGCCTACTGCCACCGCGAGCGGAACACGCCACCAACCGCCCCACTTCTGCATTTCAGGGTTGTTGAGGTAAAGGAAACCCGCGCCAAAGAAAAGCGCCGCAGAAATCGCCGCGGAGGAAAGGAAACCGCGGAAGATGGCTGCCATTGCATCGCCGCTTTTGCCCGGCCCGCCGCGCACAACGTAGGTCCCAATGATGGACGCCAAGACGCCGATACCGCGCACGATGAGCGGGAAGATAATCCATTCCAATCGGCCGGTAATGGAATGCAGCGCCAGGCCAAGGATCAAACCGGAGACAATCGTCACTTCGTAAGATTCAAAGATGTCAGCCGCCATGCCCGCGCAATCGCCAACGTTATCTCCAACCAAATCAGCCACCACAGCCGGGTTGCGCGGATCATCCTCCGGGATGCCCGCTTCGACCTTGCCCACCAGGTCGGCTCCCACGTCAGCCGCCTTGGTGTAGATGCCGCCCCCAACACGCATGAACAGGGCTAAGAGCGTGCCGCCAAAGCCAAAGCCCAGCAAAGCGTCTGGCGCAGCAATACCGAGGACGATGAAGATAAGCGTGCCGCCCAATAGGCCCAAACCGTCGGTCAACATGCCGGTAATCGTGCCAGCGCGGTAGGCAATCCGCAGCGCGTCGCCAAACGAGCGGCGTGAAGCAGATGCCACGCGCACGTTCCCCTGAACTGCCATGCGCATTCCGATTTGCCCCACCGTTAGAGAAAAACCGGAGCCCATGACAAATGCGATGGCGCGCGCCAAGCCAATGATCAAGCGTACTTGCTCTGCATCCATGCCTGCAAAGCGCTCCAGCGCCTCTGGAGTGGGAGGTACAATGTAGACCGAGAAAAACAAAGCAAAAGTCAAGACGACAATCAACGGCAAAATAGATTTCAATTGCCGTTTGAGGTAGGCATCCGCGCCATCTCGAATAGCGCTCCATACCTCTTGCATCTTTTCTGTGCCTTTGTCCTCGCGCAAAATCTGGCTACGCAAGAAAACAGCGTATAGCAACCCTAGAATGGCTACCCCAAAGACAGCCCAGATTGCAATGGCTTCGAAAAGTGTAAGTCCGTGCATTGCGTACATCGAAAAATATTCCTCCCGGGCATAAAAAATTTAGGCGGTATCCGCCTGTTTATGCGCAAGCATTTTACAAGGCCTGTACGATTGTGTCAAGAATAGCAATTCTGGTGATTGCCCACATCTCTATTCTCTTGCTGTGCTAACGTACCGCCGACCTGTGGTCGGCTTTGCCAGACCAGGCAGAGCCTGGTGATACGCTGTTTGCACCTGCCCGCTGGCGCCTGGAGTGAGATTCCAGCCTGCTGATACGAATATGTGGGCAATTACCCGTGCCAAAAAACCTTGCATTTTTCCGAAAATTATGTAAAATAACATTTGTTCCGCCGTTGGGTGCCCCCCTCACCCAGCGGCGGAACGCTTAAGAGAGGGCGCTGATCTGGTGACAAGGGAGCAGGCATGGACGCAATGACATGGCAAATTGGGTTGATCATTTTCCTGGCGGCTTTTACCGAGAGCCTGTCTGGTTTTGGCGTGGCGTTGGTGGCAATGGCTTTGTTGCCGTTGATCATCAGCATTCGCCTGGCGACCCCGTTGGTGGCGGTCGTTTCTATTTTGGTGGACTTTTCGGTCTTCCTGCGTTACCGCCAGGCGCTGGACTTGCGCGCCATCTGGCGGGTGGCGCTGGCAACCTTGTTCGGCATTCCGTTAGGCCTTTATTTCTTGTCTCATGGGGACGAGCGCCTGACGTTGATGCTGTTGGGCGTGGTGCTGACGGGATATGCGCTCTATGCCTTGTTGGGAAAACAATTGCCGCCCCTGGAGCATCCGCTGTGGGCTTACCTGGCGGGCTTCTTGGGCGGTTTGCTGGGCGGCGCGTACAATACTTTTGGCCCGCCGGTCATCCTGTATGCAGACAGCCGCGCCTGGGCCCCTAAAGTGTTCAAGAGCAACCTGTCGGGGTATTTCGTATTGTGCAGCGTGGTGGTGTTGGCCAGCCACGCCATGCAAGGCAATCTCACCCCGCAGGTGATGGGCATGTTCTGGCCATCGCTGTCTTTTATGTTGCTTGGCCTGTTGGCCGGTTTCAGCCTGGACCGTTGGCTGAAACCGGCTTACTTCCGCCGCCTGGTGCTGCTCTTACTCGTGGCGATGGGCCTGCGGCTGTGTTTCAACTGAACTTCGCCGACAATTCTGCTTCGGACGGCTCGACCATTTTCGTGCCGTCGGGGAAGAGGATGGTCGGCACGGAGCGATTGCCGTTGTTCAATTTTTTGACGAACGCTTCGGCTTCCTTGTCCTGGTCAATGTTGACTTCCAGGACGGGAATGTTCCTTCGCTTGAAGAAGGAACGCGCGCGGCGGCAATCCGGGCACCAGTCCACGCTGTACATGACGAGGCGGCTGGGTGTGGTCGTGTAAAGATCGGTTGTTTCTGGCATAGGTCTTCTTATTTTTTATTGGGTATCTTGCTCATGGCATACTCGGCCAGGGCCGTGATGGTCAGGCTGGGGTTCACGCCGGGGTTGCCGGGCATGACCGAGCCGTCCACGATGTACAGGCCGGGGTAGTTATGCACGGCGAAATTCTCGTCCACCACGCCTTCCGAAGCGTCCTTTCCGATAGGCGCGCCGCCCAGGATATGTGCGGTGGTGGGCAGGTTGAGCAAGTTCTCACCCAGCGAACCCATCGGCACGCCGTTCGTCCGCTCGGCAAACTGGCGCGTGATGTCGTGCCCCACGTCTACGCGCGCGCCGATGCGCTTGTCCAGGTCTGGCTCGGCCACTAGCCCGCGTCGGAAGAGCGTCAACAGCCCGCGACCCAGTCGGAACTTCATGCGATTGTCCACGTGCTGCATCACCAGCAGGATAGTCACGTTATGCGCCCAGCCCGGCAAGACCATTGCCTTGAGATAATCGAGCGGGTGGGTCAGGCTCCACCATAGCGATTTCCACATCCGCACCGGCACGCTGTCGCCGTGTGAGATGAGCGGGGCAGAGACGAAGCGCATCAGCGACGAGCCATCTGGGTAACGCACTGGTTCGATGCGCGTCACCTCGTCGGCGTTGAAGATGGACGTAATGGCGATGCCCTCTGAATAGTTGACATCCGACTTGCGCGCCACCGAACCGAGCAGCGCCTCAGAGTTGGTGCGCACGCTCTCGCCCAGGCGCGGGGACAAATTCGGCAGGGACGATTCTCGCAGGCGCAGGAGCAGGTTCAGCGTCCCGATGACGCCCGCAGCGAAGATGACGTTCCTTGCGCAGACCTTGTACCTGCTTCCGTCTAAGAAGCGAGTCGAGGACCGATAGGTTACCTCGTACCCCTGTCCTCCCTCCAGGTTGGTCGGACGTACGTCGGTCACTTCGGCCTCGGCGAGGATTTGCGCTCCGTATTTCTCGGCAAAGTACAGATAATTTTTGGGCAGGGTGTTCTTGGCGTTGTAGCGGCAGCCGACCATACATCCCCCGCAGTGACGGCAGCCGGCGCGCTCGGGACCTTGGCCGCCAAAATACGGGTCGGGAACGGTTTGTCCCTCTGGCCCGAAGAACACGCCCACCTCGGTGGCGCGGAAGGTGTGGCCCAGTCCGCGTTCTTCGGCTTGCGCGCGCAACACTTCATCGGCTTTCCATAACTTGGGGTTGCGGGTGACGCCGAGCATGTTCTTGGCGGTTTCATAGTGAGGCGCAAGCGCCTGGCCCCATGCCAACGGATGGTTCCAGGCTGGCGTGTCGAACGTGGCCTGGCTGGGAATTTCCAGCACGTTGGCGTATCCCAAACTGCCGCCGCCCACGCCCGCGCCGTGCAACACCATGGCACCTTTGGTGAGGGTGATTTGCAGGATTCCAAAGGCGCGCAGGGCGGGTGCCCACAGATATTTCCAAAATTGCCAATTGGTGACGGGGAAGTCGCTATCTTGAAAGCGTTTGCCTTTTTCCAGCACCAGCACCGAGTAGCCTTTCTCGGTCAGTCGCATGGCTGAAACCGAGCCTCCGAAGCCAGAGCCAATGATGACGAAGTCGTATGTTCGATTGCACATGTTACTCCTGCCACTCCAATTCGAAGTCTCCAATATGCACGGTATCTCCCTCTTCGATGCCGGCCGAGCGCAGGGCCTCGTCCACGCCCAGGCGCTCCATCAATTTTTGGAAGCGGCGCAAGGAACCGGCATGTTCCCAATAGGTCATAGCGGCCGAGCGTTCGATGGCTGCGCCGGTGATGCGCCAACTGCCGTCTGGCTCGCGACTGACCACAAAGGCGCGCGCGTCCCCTTCGGCGCGGTAGACGGGAAGGGGCGCTGGCAGCGATTCTGCGGGCGGCGTTTCGGCTAGTTTGGCGGCGGCTTTCAAGAGCAACTCGCGCGTGTGGGTGCGCGTCAGGGCCGAGACGGCCAGCAAGTCCACTTTCTTTCGCTTGAAGACGGCTTTGATTTTTTCGTACTGTGCCTGCACCTCGGGCTGGTCTATTTTGTTCAAGGCCACGATTTGCGGCTTGCGACTCAAGTGAGGGTCGAAGAGCGCCAGTTCGCTGTTGATCTGGCTGTAATCTGCCAGCGGATCGGGAGACAGTCCATCTAGCAGGTGAATCAGGACGCGCGTGCGTTGGATGTGGCGCAAGAAGTCATGTCCCAGGCCGGCGCCGGCGTGCGCCCCCTCGATCAGGCCGGGGATGTCGGCCAGCACCACGCGCGTATGCTCGTCAATCTCGGCTACGCCCAGGTTGGGTTCCAGCGTGGTAAAAGGATAGGGCGCAATTTTGGGGCGGGCATGGGTCAGGGCCGAGAGCAGGGTGGTTTTGCCGGCGTTGGGGACGCCGATCAGCCCAATGTCGGCCAGCAGTTTCAGATCCAGTTTGAGGCGTTTTTCTTGAGCGGGTTCGCCTTTTTCGGCTGTGCGCGGTACCTGGTTGGTCGAACTTTTGAAGTGAGTGTTCCCCCGTCCGCCGCGCCCCCCTTTGCACACCGTCAAGCGTTGCCCGGCCTGCGTCAGGTCGCCTAGCAGAGCGAGAGAGCCATCTTCCAAAATCTCGTAGACCAGCGTGCCGGGAGGAACGTAGATGACCAGGTCTTCGCCCGATTTGCCAGACATGTTTTGCCGGCCGCCGGGTTGGCCTGCTTGAGCCACGAAGCGTTCCTTGTGGCGAAAGGGGAGCGTATTGAGCGTCTCTTTGACCTCGAGAATCACATCGCCGCCCTTGCCGCCATCGCCGCCATCTGGGCCGCCGCGCGGGACATATTTTTCCTTGCGGAAATGTACTGCGCCATCGCCGCCGCGGCCGGATTTGACGTAGATTTCGACCTGGTCAATGAACATGAGTGTGACGGTTTAGCAACCTTGGGGTGGG
>DAOUCM010000330.1:0-1969 GCA_034431895.1 Anaerolineales bacterium | reverse complement strand
GTAACTGCTCACGCCAAACTTGGTTGAAGCAAGAAAGGCAAGACAGGCGTACCCATCAGTTGTACCAGTTTTTGAAAGGCGTTCTCGCCATTGCGCTTTGCAGTGTTCAAGACAGTGGCTAAAGCGGCATACGTCTGAGCGCCCCAATCGGAACGGAAACTTCCCATGACTTTACGATGAATCACGGATGGACGCAAAGCGCGTTCGCAGGCATTATTGTCAGCAGGCACATCGGCACGATGCAGGAAGATAAAGAGCGAACCGCGTCGGGTGCGATAGCGATCCAACAGGTTTGTTCCCAACCCGCTGAACCTTCGTTTCAGCAGTTGCTCCAATAGTTTCTCAATGAGGATTACCTGTCTTTGGTATCCTCTTTCCGTCATTTGCTCTCGCCGATTTCCCAGATGAATTGCTTTTCGGAACAAGGCTTGCATTTCTTTCGCCCATGCCAAGTGCGGCCGTTTCTCGATCAAGCCCTGCAAGTTGCGGATTTGGTGTGCCAAACAAATCTGGCACATTTTTGCAGGCGCATTCAACTGTGGTTTCCAGCAGTCGCACACCCACACTTCCGCTTCGCACTCGCGCATGAATGTTTCAATCACATCGTAGCCACGACTGGGCGCCATCCAGTGATATTCCCATTTCCCGCTGATAAAGACCCATTGCCACCAATTGACCCCATGCACGCGCCCACTGGTTTCATCGCTGCGAATAACCTTGCCCTGACGAACTTGTTCCCCGATCTTTTCTGCCTCGCCTGCCACGGCTTTACCGGCCCGCTTGACGATTGCCACCGCTCCGCCTTCGCTCAACGGCAGGTTGAATATCTCGCCACACAACTGGACCAGCCGTTCAAACCCAACATGATGTTCATGGTGCAACATCGTCACCGTCGCTTCCAACCGCGGCCCAAAAGAACGCCCGGCTTCCAAGCCCTCTGGCAGTTTCCCGCGCTGGCGTTCCCCGCAACACGGGCAGATCACTTCGTATTGTTGCGTTTCAATCACCACCGGTTTGATCTCCGGCAATTCTGTGACCTGGCGGCGGATGACTTGCGTTGGAACTTGATCCAGCAGATTGATGTGACATTTTTGACAATTGTCCACAAGCGCATAGAACACCTTGTCCGGATTGGCCACCAACGCGCGCTCCGCCTTTTCATGCCCAAATTTGGCGCCCTTCTTTCTGTTTCGCTTGCGCTTCTTTTTCTCGCCCTTGAAATCACGCGATGGCGGCTGCGAGGAATTCTGCGAAGTCGTCGGCGTTTGTTTCAAACGCAACTTCTCCTCCAACACATGAATTCTGTCCATCAACTCGTAGAGACGCGCAATCAACTCCTCTCGCGATAGTTCTTCTATCCGTGCCTTTGCCATCTCTGGTATCATGCTGACTACAACACCATTTTTCTAATTTAGTCGTGAGCAGTTACAACACATGTACAGGCACACACGTACACATGTTTACCTGATCTTCTTGTTTACCTGTCTACTAACACTCACGCCTTGCCGCTGCTCTCGAGCATATCCATCCAGTGCATCACCACTTTGCGCGTGGCATCGCGGACGACCTTGTCCAGTTTGCCGGGATCGTATTCATCCCGATGCGCGGTGATGTATTCGAACTTCGTGTCAATCAGCGTGTGCTTCAACTCGGTGGACACGTTGAACTTCGCGCCGCCCGCCGCCAGCAGCTTCTTGATGTAATCTTCGGGCAGGCCGGTCCCGCCATGGACGACAAGCGGAGTCTTGATGCCATTGCCATTTATCATTTTGTTGATGGTGGCCAGACGCTCGAAGTCGATCTTCGGGTTTTTCGTCTTGTAAACGCCGTGCGCAGTGCCGATGGCCGGGGCGAAGATGTCCAGGCCTGTGCGCTCGACGAACTCGACAGATTGCTGGGGATTCGCCAACTGCGCTTCGTCCTCTGCAACCTTGATCTGGTCCTCCACACCGCCGACCGTGCCCAATTC
>DAOUCM010000329.1:0-5793 GCA_034431895.1 Anaerolineales bacterium | reverse complement strand
CACCAAATCGCCGCTTTGGTTGAACTCGGTTTTGAGAACCCGCACATCGGGTATGTCTAACGGAATTGTGACTTGGGCTTTTGACATGTTGACCTTTCTTTTTCCTGCTATTTTACCCCCCAGATATGGGGGCCACCACGCTAATTCCCAATGAGCCAGCCTGGTGATACAGGGCCTGGGGATACAGAGCCTGGGGAATGACTTGCCGGAGCCGCAAGGAAGGTTACCGAATTATTTTGTTAAACTCCATAATCCCGCGCTACGTTGTCTATCCTTTGATTTTCCTCATGCGATACTCATCATAATCGGGCAGTAAGCGGTCATATTCGCCATCCATCAACGGCGATGAGATCATAAAATCTGCCGAGGCGCGGTTACAGGCAATGGGGATATTCCAAACCACGGCCACGCGCAAGAGGGCTTTGATGTCGGGGTCGTGAGGTAACGGCTCGAGCGGGTCCCAAAAGAAGATTAAAAAGTCAATCTCATTCTCGGCGATCTTTGCGCCGATTTGCTGATCGCCTCCCAGCGGGCCGCTCTGGAGTTTGTTGACCTGGAGTCCCAGTTCCTCCTCCAGCGTCTTGCCGGTTGTGCCTGTGGCATACAGCGTGTGGTGAGCCAACAATGTGCGGTTGAATTGCGCCCATTCCAACAAGTCTTTTTTCTTGTTGTCATGCGCAACCAGCGCGATCTTCTTGTCGTGTCCCATTGCAATCTTTTTAGGCGCCATACGCTTATCCTTTTTTCTCTACCGTACAAATGTCATTGCGAGAGCGGCGTTCTCCTGCTCGAAGCAATCTCCCGGTCTATTTTGGCGGTGAATTTGCCAAGAACAAGAGATTGCTCCGCTAAGAACGCTCGCAATGACATCGCAAAGAGAGAATGTACGGCAGCAAAATCCTTTTATCGAACACCGCCGCAGGCAGGTTATTTGGGGAATTCGAGCAGATGGCGATGCAGAGTGCGTCGTGCAGATTGTTCGATTTCTTTCAGCGAAGTGACACCCGAAAGAAGTTCGCCAAATGTGACGCGCGGAGTGAGACCAAAACATTCTTTTTTGCTCCATACCTGCCGAATCATCTGGTACATGAAAGCCAAGCGTTGCCGGTCTGGGCGCGCCCGACGCAACCAGGTGATGGGGTGGCGCATAGAGGCCGGGGCAATGACTCCGCTGACCATCGTGACCAACAAGCGGGTGGTGGGAACGCGCCGCAGGAAAATCTCGAGGCTGCGCGACCAGTTGTCGAATTCGGCGTCAGGGTGGGGCATAAAGGCCGGGTCCGGTTCGATGCTGCCGCGTGGAAAAATCAGCACTGCGCCTCCATCTTCCAAATGTTTTATCACATTTCGCACCGTTTGCATGCGTCCATGGGTGTTTTTGACGTTTGGCGAAAAAATCACATGCTGGCTGACATGCGGCAGATAACGGTAGGGCAGAATCTCGCCGATGACAATTTTATAGTCGGGGCGATTGACGAAGGCCGAGATGACCAGCCCATCATAAGAGGCGGGATGATTTGCGGCAATAATCAATGGACCTTCGGCCGGAATGAGGTCGCTGCCAACCGCTCTATAGCCGGAGACAAAATGCGGCAACAGCCAGCGCGCTGCGGCTGCAGGGCCTTGCTGTTCGACTTTCTGGTCAAGCCCAATCACCATCTCTGAAAAACGCTGCACGGCTTGACCAAAGAGCAGACGAACCAGACCTTGCACGCTTTTTGTTTGAGGCAAGGCCATGGCCCTGGTTAACTCATAGACAAACGACTCGCTTAGTTTCTGATGCGCGGGCGAACAGGGCATTTCTGTCCAAAAGGATGGCCTGTAACATAAAACTACCCGCCTTCTTGAGCGGGTAGTGGCCTCAGGCCAGTTAGAAGGAGAAGAACTTGCTAGATGTTTTTGCGGCGGCGAACGAACTCACGGCGCTTTTGGTGCACGTCCACGCCAAAGACAACCAACATGGCAAGCAAAGTCAAAGCAAGAAAAACGGTCATTTTTTTCTCCGCGTTGTTCGATTTTATCTTACTCCTATGATGTTAAGCCTACTCTAAGAACAGGTTAATATCTGGTAAATATATCGAAACTCAAAGGCTGTCGGCGCGATTCCATTTCGAGCGCACCAGATAACCTCTATGAGTCTTTGCCACCGAATAGGTGGGAGCATGTAACACGCGGCGGCAGACCTCGGCAATGCGTTTTGCAGAAGTGCCGCCGTTCTGGATGGGCATCAACTCCTTCAACATCTGCACATCCAGATAGGTATTCACTTCTTTCCCCAGCGCCAGGGCAACAAAGGTGGATGTGGATTGTTGAGTAATCACCAATGAAGCATTGGCCATCATGTGATTTACATTCCCGTCTGTAAAAATCAAGGCGTCAGGCGAATGTTTGCGAATCTCCCGCGTGGCTCGCGCCACATTCTCGGCCGGATGCAATTTGAAAATCAACTGTCGTCCGTTTGCCAGCCGATTGCATTTTTGGATAAAGGCTACACGGTTGTCGGGGCGGAAAGACTCCCGGAAGGGGGTGGTTGCCACCAACACATGCCCATGGTATGGGAAGTCATTATCGAAGGCGCTCTTCAAATCATCGAAATTGGGAATGCCCGTTACGGCAATTTTTTCTTTTCGCACACCCTTTCGGATGAACAGCCGGGCATATCCCTCTGAGGCCACGCAGAAGACATCATACGCATCCGACAAACCGGTGGTGGAGGTGTTGGCTAAGTAACGCGGCAACTTGAACCTCTTCACCAAATGATACATGATGCCCTCTGGTTCTGTAATGCCCTCCTGCACCAACACTACCCGCTTGTCGCGAATATTCTTTTGCACGATCAAATCGCTGCAAGTGACCACCAGGTCATAGTTCCGTTCCCGACCGCGCCAATCTACAGGCAGGTTGTGTTTTTTCAGGTAATCTACCGTTGCGGCGAAGTGGCGTCCGCCCAACACTGAAAAATCCAACCAGCCCATACGCGCCGCAAAATCCTCCACGCCATCGGCATAGTAAGGAGTAAAGTAACAATTGTATTCTGCCAACTGCATGGCAATTTTGTGCATCATGGTGGTCTGGTTCAACGAACCGCCGATAAAAAGAACGTTATCTTTCATTGCGTCTCCCCCTTCAGTATATCGAAACAAAATTAAGGCACAACCAACGATAGGTTAAGGTTCGTTAAACTTTGTTTATTTTGGTAACGCAACGACCAGCGTCCCGAAGGCCAAACCTACCTTCGGGACGCTCTCTGTGTTGCCTGTTTTCTTATTCTTCCAAAGTCGAAATATCGCCTTCGGGCAAGCCTTGTGCGCGGGCTTTCAAGACGCGGCGCATAATCTTGCCAGAGCGGGTCTTGGGCAGTTTTTCCACAAATTGGATGTCTTCGGGTTTGGCAATCGGGCTCATGTGCGCAGCGACATGCTGTTTCAATTCGTCGGCGAGTTCAGGGCCGCCTTTGAATCCGGCTCGCAGTAACACGAAGCAATGGATCGCCTGACCCTTGACCTCGTGGGCCAGGCCAATGGCAGCCGCCTCGGCCACCGCCGGATGGCTGACCAGCGCCGATTCGATCTCGGCGGTGCCTAAGCGATGTCCGCTGACTTTGATGACATCGTCTACGCGGCCAATGATCCAGAAATAGCCGTCTTTGTCGCGCTTGGCCGAGTCGCCGGTCATATATTTTCCGGGGTATTTGCTCCAATATTGCTTGACATACCGTTCGTCGTCGCCATATATCGTGCGCAGCATGGCCGGCCAGGGATTCTTCAACACCAGGTAGCCTTCTTCTCCATCTGGCACAGGATTGCCATGTTCGTCTAGAATTTCCGCTTCCTGACCAAAGATTGGGCGGGTGGCAGAACCGGGCTTGAGCGGCAAGACCGGTGTGGGCGTGATCATGAACATGCCGGTCTCGGTTTGCCACCAGGTATCCATGATGGGGCATCTTTCCTTGCCGATGACGCGGTAGTACCAGCGCCAGGCCTCGGGGTTGATGGGTTCACCCACCGTGCCAAGCAGCCGCAGGGAGGAAAGATCGTGCTTGTTCGGCCAGGCCTCCCCAAAGCGCATCAATCCGCGAATGGCGGTCGGCGCTGTATATAAAACGGTAATCCCATAACGTTCGACCAACTGCCACCAGCGATTCGGGTAAGGGTACACCGGCCCGCCCTCGAACATGAACGAAGTCGCGCCCAAGAGGAGCGGGCCATAGACAATGTAAGAGTGTCCGGTTACCCAGCCAGGATCGGCGGCACACCACCAGCGATCATCGTCTTTCAGGTCGAAAACATATTTCAGGGTGGTATAAATGCCCACCATATAACCGCCGTGCGTGTGCAAGATAGCCTTGGGCTTGCCGGTCGAACCAGACGTATAAAGGATGTAGAGCGGGTCCTCTGCATCGAGTTGTTCGGTGGGGCATTTGCCGTTGGCGATGGGCAGCGCGCATAAGTCGTGATACCAGTGATCGCGGCTCGCCTCCATCGGCACCTCGTGACCGGTGCGCTTGACTACGATTACGTTTTCCACCGACGGGCAAGACTTGATGGCTTCATCTGCTGTGCGCTTGAGTTCGAAAATCTTGCCGTTGATCCAGGAACCATCCGCGGTGATGAGCAGTTTCGAGGCGCTGTCGTCAATGCGGCCTTTCAACGCATCCACCGAGAACCCTGCAAAGACCACCGAGTGGATGGCGCCGATTTTGGCGCAGGCCAGCATGGCAAAGACAATTTCGGGAATGCGCGGCAGATAAATCGTCACCCGGTCGCCCTTCCCGACGCCCATCGCCTTGATGATATTGGCAAAGCGGTTGACTTCGCGGTTGAGGGCGTAGTACGAAAAGGTGCGTTCTTCCTTGCCGTCTTCGCTGACCCAGATGAGCGCCAGTTTATTCTTACGCCAGGTGTTCATGTGGCGGTCTACGGCGTTGTGAACGATGTTGACTTTGCCGCCTACAAACCACTTGAAAAACGGTTTGTTCGACTCGTCCAGCACTTTGTCCCATTTCTGGAACCATTCCAGTTCGGCAGCACGCTCTCCCCAGAACCCTTGCAAATCTTTCGAGGCGTAAGACGCCAGCGCATCCCAGTCGGGGACGTTCGCCTGCGCAATCACTTCCTCTGACGGATAGTATACTTCCCCTTCCAATTTGGCTCTTGGTTTGGACATGTTTATCCTCCATTGGCGATAGATTTTATCAAATATACATCAAATCATTCAGGGCTGCAATGAATTTAGCCTTAAAAACCCCAAACCGGGCGTAAGTTGCCCGGTTTGAGGAAGTTGAGCCGCCATGCCATGTCTTAATGCGGAATTATCGTATTACTGCTCGGGTTGCATCGAATGACACGAAGGCCTTGAAGGTTTTACTTTTGGTTCGCGCCGCAGTTGCCTGCCCCCTGGACACTGTTTCTCATCTGCTTCCTATCTGCTGGTCGTTTTGGTTGCGACTTGCTGCTTTGTGGAAAGTGACCAGCGGATAGGGAGCGCCTCATCCGCTCATCCGCCGGGGCTAACCCTACAGGATGCTTCGCAAAGCAGACTTGGAGTCGGCTTCATGAAGTTTAACAAATATTGCCGCAATCTGGCAAGATACAACCATCCGCCGTCGTACCGCCGACCTTTGGTCGGTTCGACCAGGCAGAGCCGGGTGATACGCCGTCGTACCACCGACCTTGGGTCGGTTCGACCAGGCAGAGCCTGGTGATACGCCGTCGTACCACCGACCTTGGGTCGGTTCGACCAGGCAGAGCCTGGTGATACGCCGTCGTACCACCGACCTTGGGTCGGTTCGAC
>DAOUCM010000328.1:0-2723 GCA_034431895.1 Anaerolineales bacterium | reverse complement strand
AATTTCTTACGTTCTCCTGTTTGAGCAATTTTAGTAATACGTTAAGATTATAGCATAACGCTGCCCTCCAGCCGCAACCACAAAGCAAGATCAAAGGGCGCCTTGGGAGCGTATCTCTCTGCTGTCGAAGGATTGCGGTCGTTTTGTTAAGGAGCACACGAAGACGTTGAAAGCCCATATCGAAGGTCTGGCGCAGGCGTTGGACAGGGCTTTGGCGGGGTCGAAGCCCTGCTCGCTGGCCTTTTCGCCGAGTTTTCTGGCCGCTTCCTGCCCGGCGAGTTCGATGCCTTTGACGAGGTAGGGCAGGTAGGGGGCGAGGTATTGAACGAGTTGGGCGGGGAGGTGAGGGTCCATGTGAGGCTCCTTTCACCAAAAACAGTTTAGCGCCATAAGGCGGGAATGAGCATCTCAAGGTCACTCAGAACCTGGTCAGCCGAGAAGGGCTCCGGCTGAAACCACATTTTGAGCGCGCCTTTCTGTGAGAAGTTGGCGTATGTGCCACCCGGTTGTACCCAGACCGGGCGCGGGATGCGTTCCCGGTAGGTGGTTTTGATGCGCCCGTTGGCTTCGCGCCACTCGTCGGGGTGCAGTCCGCCGCGTTGGGCCAGGTCGTCCACGCTGGTGCCGCGCTGGTAAGCGGGGCTGAGTTGCAGCAGGAAATCAGGCCAGAGATGAGCCTCTTCGTCGAGGGCGCGTTCCAGCTTCTCTTGCAGGTCAGGGCGGTTTTCCAGGGCGCGCTGCAGGTCTTCCGCCGTGCGGATTTCCACGCCGCTGCGGGCCAGTTCTTCCAGCACTTCGCGCACTTCCGGCGGCAGTTCGGCCAGGGCGGCTTCTTGACGCCTTTAGGGTAATAAATCGTATCAGGAAATTGGCACGTCTCCAAAACACCTTTGCGCAATTGGCGAATCGCGGAGCAAGCATTAGCAAGCGATTTACTCGTGACGTTTCTATCGGGGTTGATGACCACAATTTCCAACCCAAGATTGTCCCTCACATATTGAATGGGCATGGTCAAATCGGAGTCGTTGGAGAGTACGATTGCTGCTTCATATTGTTTGGTAAAGCCGTCAATCAGTAAATGCGCAGCCAGATTGACATCCGACCCCTTTTCCTCGGTTTTCAGCACCATGACAATCTGGTTTTTATCGCCGACCAGGCGCATGGGCACTTCTCGTGTAAGAAATTTTCCCATCACGACCTCTACGCTTATCGTGCGCAAGGCGCGTAAGTAGTTTGACAATGTCAAGTTAAACTCTTGTTCTATAAACTCTACGCATTTTGTCACTGCGAGCAAAGCGAAGCAGTCTGCTGGTTTGCGAGGGGATTGCTTCGTCGCAAAAAACGCTCCTCGCAATGACAACTATACGAAAAGATGACATTGTCAAAGTAATCTGTGAAATCTGCGGATTTTCCTCGTCATCGCTGACATCTTTTGCGTGGACACCTGTACGCAGGGCTTTCCCCGAAAAAATATTTTAGTGGTAAGATTTCAACAATATGGGTTCATGCAAAGAGGTGCAGCAATGGCTACAGAATTAATGACAGAGATGAATGTAAGAGAAGTTGTGTCCACCAAGCAAGCCATGAAAGAATCCAGCGTGAGGCTCGATGGCGTCGTCGAAATGCCAGAAGGCCTCGACCCAAAAATTTTTTTTGATGGACTGCTCGATGCTATTATCGAATATGTAGAAAAGCACGATGCTTTTGCAGGTCTCTCGATGTCTTATAAAGAATATGTAGAAGATAATGACAACGAGGATCTCAATGACGAACAAGCAGCCTAAAACCGGCAAAGATTTCATTCGATTAGCGCGCGAATCTGATAAAGTGTCCAAAATACGAGAGGGGAAAGGCTCTCATGTTGTTGTAGAATTCAAAGATGGCTCGTCGGTGTCTGTGCCAGTGCATGGCAGCAAACAGTTAAGCAAAGGTATTTTGCATGCGATTATGAAAGCATTTAAGGCCGCTGGCGTGATAGGCCTTATACTTTTGTTGCTTTCGCGCTATTCACGTTTATTGCGTTAAAAAGCGCCCGTCCAAACCGCCTCCACCAGCGAGGGCAAGATCTCCCCCGCCTTGCCGCGCAGGGCGTAATCCGCTTTTTCGGTCAAGGGAGTCGGTTCGGCGTTGACCTCCACCACGACCGCGCCGCGATTGAGCGCCGCAAACGCCAGCGAAGCAGCCGGCTGCACCACTCCCGATGTACCGATCGAGAAAAAGACCTGGCAACCGCGCGCCGCCTCCACGGCCTGTTGTAGAGCGTCACGGGGAAGCGCCTCGCCAAACCAGACCACATCCGGGCGCAGCAAACCGCCGCAGGACGCACAGCGGGGGACGTCCTCGCCCGCCTCTTCCCATCCTTCGGCTTCGCTCAGGACAGGCGCTGCGGCCGGTTGACCGCACGAGGCGCATTTGACCCGTCCCAGATTTCCATGCAACTCGATGATGGGATAGGCGCGCTCGAGAGGAAAAGAAATCGCCAGGCGTCCCTCTGCCTTCTGGTGCAAGCCATCCACGTTTTGCGTGATCAGGCAGAAGTCCGGGATGAAGCGCGCCATGCGCGCCAACGCCAGGTGCGCGGGATTCGGCTCCACCGTCCGCACCTTTTCGCGGCGCATGGCATACCAGTCCCACACCAGTTTTGGGTCGCGTGCGAAGGCCTGGGGGGTAGCCAGGTCTTCCGGGCGATACTGCGCCCACACGCCGCTCTGAGCATCGCGGAA
>DAOUCM010000327.1:0-2064 GCA_034431895.1 Anaerolineales bacterium | reverse complement strand
GGCGAATTTTTGAAGTCTTGTGGGTCGCGCGTCACGATAAAATCCAATCCTTCCTCAAACGCGCTGGCAGATTGAATGGCGTCTTCGAAATCAGAAAATTCCATTTGCAAGGCGCGTTGTAGAACTGCATGATCCACCGCGCTCGTATAAAATGCTTGCAGTAGAAGCGTTACCAATTGCCGCGCCTGTTCGGCACTTTGGGTTTCGCGCCGCGTGATATAGAAAACTGTCCCTGGGGTGATGGCGCAAACATATCCCTCGAACCGTCCATCACGATTGGCGTCCCACACTGCCTGGGCATCCACAAAGAAAGGTTCGCGCTTCAGCAGGATATCCAGGATCACATTGATATCAATCAGCGCGCGCATTATTTATACTTGTCGATCAGGTATTGGATATAATCTTCCTTGATTTCCTTGTTGGAAGGTATATGTTCGCCCGCTGGGATAATCCCTGTAATTTCGTCGGCAGTTGGAAGTGAGGCTAACCGTCTGGCGCGTTGCCGCGGCGTCTCTTTGGGATTGGCAATTCGATTGGGGTTCAGCGCGCCATCCAGCCCTTTTAGTGTGCGCTTTCTTTTTGCTCTGGGCTTATCCTTCTCCAGCACACCTGCCAGCGTTTTGAGTAAAGCCAATTGTTCCTGGCGAGACATCTGTTTGAATTGGGAAACAATCTCCGTTTGGGTCACACCATTACTCCTTTCCCCTGTATTTTACCTCAATCGAGCCTTCTAACTTTCCACTTGGGAACCATCCCGCAAGGACCTGTCAACGTTCAACTTCTCGTTCAGCTCCTCCAACAAATCCTTCAACTGCGGGCCAAACGCACGCAAAGCGGCAACCTGTCCGCCGCGGTTGAAGAACTCGCCGTAGTTGAAATCCTCGGCATGGATTTCGAGATTGACCCCGATGTGCGCCGCAGCCTGATCCAGCCACCAGCGCTGTTCGGGCGTGAAAGTCTTGCCCGCGGCTTCCTGCGCCGCCAGCCATTCGGCATAGCGTCTTTGCACGCGCTCGGGATACGGCACCAGTTCATCGTCCAACTGCACCGCATGGCGCACCAGCGAAACCAGGTCGGTCAACACGCGCCGCGTCCCTGCCCCGCGCACGCGGTCGCGCTCCAACTGCGCGTAGGCCCGCCACAACGCCTCCGTCGTCCAACTGCGCGGCGGCTGCTGCAGCGTCTCTGCCAGTTGCTTCAACGCCTCGAAGGTCAGCGCTCCTTTCTCCCCTCGGGAGAAGCGCTGTCCTGAGCCTGTCGAAGGAGGCTGGGCAGGAGGGCCGCCCTCACCCCTATCCCCTCTGCCGGTGGGAGAGGGGGAAATGCGTGGAATCGAATAAATGATCTCCAGCGCCGTAATCTCGTCCTTATGCTCGCGGATGAACGCCTCGAACGACTGCACCAACGCCCGCGCCCGCTCCGTCCCCTCCGCGCTGAACCCCGCCTCGATCACCACATCCTGGCTCACCTCGTCAATCGCCTGCTCGTGCCGCGTCTGCATCTCCACCAGCCGCGCCCGCAAATCGGGATTGCTCGCCAGCGGACGCACCGCCGCCTCTATCAACCTCTCTGCGGATTCCGCCTCCGCGACTTTGTCCGGGTCAATGGCATCCAGCAGACGATTGGCCATCTCGCCCAACGACAGCCCGCCGCTTCGTTCCCGCACCTCAGCCTGCTCTGCCGTCCCCAGACGTTTGCTCAGCCTCGAGAGTCTCCCCGCCAGCGAACTGAGCGTATCCGCGTCCGTCACGCCCATCGCCACCGCCTCCAGCAACTGCTTGAACGACGCGCTGCGCTTGCGTTCCAGCGTTTGCGGGTCGGAGAGTTCCTGTTCCACGATGCCCACCGCGTCAATCAGCACGAAGCGGTCTTTCACCTTCGCGTCTGAGGTCACATTCTGCAAATCGGTTTGGCTGACCACGCGCGTCCCACGTCCCAGCATCTGCTCGAACAACAGCCGCGACTTGACCGCCCGCATGAACAGCAGCACCTCCAGCGGCTTGATGTCTGTCCCGGTGGCGATCATGTCCACGGTCACGGCGATGCGCGGGAAATAACTGTTGC
>DAOUCM010000326.1:0-1776 GCA_034431895.1 Anaerolineales bacterium | reverse complement strand
CCCGTGAGAGCGGCCTGGTCTTGAGGGTGAAGTCCATGTTGGTGCGCAGGTCGTAGATCCAGAGTTGCTTCGTCCACGGGGTTTCGGAGGCCGGTTTACGGTCGAAGAAGAGCACGTTGGCTTTGACGCCCTGCGCGTAGAAGATGCCGGTCGGCAGCCGCAGCAGGGTATGGACATCGCATTCGTGCAGGAGTTTGCGCCGCACCACTTCGCCCGCGCCGCCTTCGAAGAGAACGTTGTCGGGGACGACGATGGCCGCTTTGCCGTTCATTTTGAGAATGTTCCTGACGTGCTGAACGAAGTTGAGTTGTTTGTTGCTGGTGGAGGTCCAGAAATCTTCGCGGACGATGTTCTGCGCCTCGCGCTTGATTTCGCCCTCATCGGTGACGAAGGTGACGCTGGACTTTTTGCCGAAGGGCGGATTGGTCAACACCATGTCGAAGTATTCGCCGGGGTGGGAGGCGAGACTGTCGGCCACGTGGATGGGACTGTGGGACAAACTTGAAGTTTGTCCCACACTGCCGATGCCGTGCAGGTACAGGTTCATCACGCACAGGCGGGCGGTGTTGTCCACGATTTCCCAGCCGTGCAGGGCGTGATGGCGCAGGTGATTCCACTGGTCGCGGTCGAGTGGATTGTGATGGGCGATGTAATCGTGCGCGGCGAGCAGGAAGCCGCCCGTCCCGGCGGCCGGATCGCAGATGGTCTGCTCGGGCTGCGGACGCATGACATCTACAATGGCTTTGATGAGCGGACGCGGCGTGAAGTATTGCCCCGCGCCGCTCTTGGTATCCTGAGCGTTCTTTTCGAGCAGGCCTTCGTAAATCTCACCCTTGATGTCAATGTCCAGCCCGATCCAGGTCTCGCCGTCAATGAGTTCGAGCAGGCGGCGCAGTTTGGCGGGGTCCTGGATCTTGTTCTGCGCCTTGCGGAAGATGACGGGAATCAGCCCCGCGCCCTGACCGAGCGCCGTGAGAATTTCGCGGTAATGGCTTTCGAGCGCCTCGCCATCGAGACGAAGCAGGCTCGACCAGTTGTATTTCTCTGGAATGGCGCTTTGCCTGCCGAGCATGACCGTGTTTTCGTGATCCATTTTCAGGAACAGCAGGTAGGTCAGTTGCTCGACGTAGTCGCCGTAGGACATGCCGTCATCGCGCAGGACGTTGCAGTAGTTCCAGAGGCGTTGAACGATGGTGGAGGAGGGGGTGTTCACGTTTCGAGTTCCAGGTGTCAGGCGGATTTTTGCAGCCATTCGACGGTCACGATGGATTCAACGGTTGCCAATTCAGGATCGTTGGTCAGGATGACCGCGTTTTCGCGGAGAGCGGCGGCTACGGCGAAGGCATCGGCATAGGAAAGCGCATGGCTGGCTTTGATATGGGCGGCAGAAAAAACAGCCTGTTCGTCAGCAGGCAAAATCTCGATGGGAAGTTGGCGAATCAGCGCGAGGGTGTCCTGCGCTTTTGCTACCCCGCCTCTGCGTTCCACGATGTATAGCACCTCCCCTAGATTGATAATGGAAACGAGCAAGCGCTGTTTTCCTTTTCCTGCATCCGTTAATAGTCTTTCGACGCGCTCTGCCGCCGGTTCATCCCGGAGATAAACAAGCAGGGCAAAGGCGTCCAGCACAAAAGGAGATGGGTTAGCCATTGCGCGACTGAATCCTGGCTTCTTCGCGAGCGCGTTCCTGGGCGCGTTCTTTCAGCAGGTCTTCCGTCAATGAAGGGAGGTCTTTGAGCAAGCCACGCCCTTGTTTGATTGGATTACGCACGGCGG
>DAOUCM010000325.1:0-27530 GCA_034431895.1 Anaerolineales bacterium | reverse complement strand
CACTACTCACTACTCACTACTCACCACTCACTACTCACTATTCCTGGAGCAAAAATGGCTGACGAAAAACTTCCTACCCAGCAAGAAAACTTCTCCGAGTGGTACAACCAACTCGTCCTCAAGGCTGAATTGGCCGATTACGCCCCCGTGCGCGGCTGTATGGTGGTGCGCCCCTACGGCTGGACGCTATGGGAAAACATGCAAGCCGGCTTGGACCGCCGTTTCAAAGAGACCGGTCACGTCAACGCAGCCTTCCCCACCCTCATCCCCATGTCGTTCTTCGAAAAAGAAAAAGAACACGTGGAAGGCTTCTCGCCCGAACTGGCCGTAGTCACGCACGGCGGCGGCGAAAAACTGGAAGAACCCCTGGTCGTGCGTCCCACCTCCGAGACCATCATCGGCTACATGTATTCCAAATGGATCAAATCCTGGCGCGACCTGCCCGTCCTCATCAACCAGTGGGGCTCCGTTCTGCGCTGGGAACTGCGCACCAAACTCTTCCTGCGCACCGCCGAATTCTACTGGCAGGAAGGCCACACCGCCCACGCCACCGAGCAGGAGGCCCGCGAAGAGACCTACCGCATGTTGGACGTGTACGCCGATTTTGCCATCAACGATGCGGCCATTCCCGTCATCAAGGGCGTCAAGTCCGAGAGCGAAAAATTTGCCGGGGCGCTCATGTCCACCAGCATCGAAGCCATGATGGGCGACAAGAAGGCCCTGCAATCTGGCACTTCGCACTTCTTCGGCCAGAATTTTGCCAAAGCCTTCGCCATCCAATACCTCGACCAGAACAACACCCTGCAATACTGCCATACCACTTCATGGGGCCTGTCCACGCGCATGATTGGCGCGCTCATCATGGTGCATGGCGACGACCAGGGACTGAAACTGCCTCCCAAGATTGCCCCCATCCAGGCCGTGCTGGTGCCTATCTACAAGAACCTGGAAGAAAAGAGCGCGGTCATGGAAGCGGCCAATCGCCTCTTTGCCGAACTCAAGGCGGCCGGCATCCGCATCAAAATGGACGACCGCGAGGAAGTCACCCCCGGTTTCAAGTTCAACGATTGGGAAATGCGCGGCGTGCCGCTGCGCATCGAGATCGGGCCCAAGGACGTGGAAAAAGGTCAGGTTGCGCTGGCAAGACGGGACCTGCCCGGACGCGCCAGCAAGAGTTTCGTCTCCCAAACCGCTCTAGCGCGGACCGTCGGCCTGCTCCTGTCCGAGATACAGGATTCCCTGCTGAAAGCGGCCACCGCCTTCCGCGACGCCAACATCCACGACCCCAAAGACTACCAGGAACTCAAGCAAGTCGTGGAGGATGGCTGGGCCTTCTCCTGGTGGTGCGGCGACAAAGCCTGCGAAGCCAAAGTCAAAGAAGACACCAAAGCCACTACGCGCTGTATCCCCTTCGAGCAACCGGGTGGAAGCGGCACGTGTATCGTGTGCGGCAAGAAAGCGGAAAAGAAAGTCTACTTCGCAAGAGCATATTAGTCTTGAGACTTCCGAAGTCTTCGAGACTTCGGAAGTCTGAGAACCATGCCTGTCTGCAAGGCTATCGTTTTACGTTATAATGATGATGAGAGGTCACTATGAACTGGAAAAGATACATCACAACAGACCCGAACATCCATCATGGAAAAGCCTGCATCAAAGGGACACGCATCCCGGTTTCTGTTGTTTTGGACAACCTGGCTGCGGGCTTGAAGCCCGATGAAATCATAGAGAGTTACCCATCCCTCGACCTGGCAGCCATCCAGGCGACCATCTCATATGCGGCTGAATTGGCGCGTGAAGAATTCATAGCCTTGCCAGCATAAACGATGCGCTTCAAGATTGACGAAAACCTCCCCATTGAAGTCGCGGACATCCTGCAAAAAGCGGGCCACGACGCAGAAACTGTATTCTCCGAAAAACTATCGGGAGAAGACGATGAACGAATTGCCGCCATCTGCCAAAAAGAAGACCGAGCGATAGTCACCCTTGATCTGGGCTTTGCCGATCTTCGCACCTACCTGCCTGAAGACTACGCGGGACTGATCGTGCTCAGGCTTGCAAAACAAGACAAATTATTTGTGCTTGACATTATCCAAAAACTTTTGCCGACACTAAACCAACAAAATCCAGAAGGAAAACTTTGGATAGTGGAGGAAAACAGAATTCGCGTCCGCGGATAGTATGCCCGCCATAGACCTTGCCCGCTTGCGCAAACAAGCCAACCGCCTGGCCGATTTCTTCTTCCTGCCAGACGATTTCTTGAAACACCTGCACGAGACGCTCGATTTCTACGTCAACCGCACCCTGCGGCGCGCAGAAAAAATTGCCCCTGGCTCGAATCTGCCGACCTATCGCACGCCATCAGTCGTGATGCGCCATATCGAAAACGCCATCGGCCCGATTGCAGCAGAAAACCCTCATTACGCGCTGGAATTGGCAGACCGTCTGTGGGATGAAGGCCACCTCGAAACGCGCCTGCTGGCCGCCTCTTTACTGGCGCGCCTCCCCCCGCAAGAGGAGCGGCTTCTCGCTCGCCTGACTGCCTGGACCCAGCAAGTGCGCGACCCCAACATCCGCGCGGCCTTGCTTACCGCCAGTTTGAGCCGCATGAGGAAAGAGACACCCGAAAAGTTTCTGGCGCTGGTGGGCGAATGGCTGCATCCCGGCCGTCAGCGGCTGTGGGCGAACGGCATCCAGGCGCTCATTCCCCTCATTGCCGACCCAGACTTCGAAAATCTACCGCCCGTTTTCGAGATGGTTCGCCCGCTGCTCGAAGCCGCTCCAGGCGCATTGCAGACCGATATCGCGGAGTTACTCAATGCCCTGTATCGCGCCTCGCCCAACGAAACCCTCTTTTTTCTGAACGAAATCTTGAAGACTGCCCAAAACCCGCTTACGGCTATTACCTTGCGGCGCATCCTGCCCTCCCTGCCTCCGCCGCTGCAAGCCAGCCTGCGTGAACTGGTGCGTCCGCCCAGAAAGGAATGACCATGCCCGGCAAAACCATCTTTCTGCACGGCTTAGAAAGCAACAGCCAGACCTACAAAGCCGGTCTCATCCGCCGCTATGTTCCTGATTTGATCGTCCCCGACTTCACCGGCTCGCTCTGGGAACGGATGCAGGCGCTCTATCCTATCCTGGGAGACGAAAGGGACTGGAACATCATCGGCTCATCCTTTGGCGGGCTGATGGGGGCCATCTTCACTTGCCAGCATCCCAACCAGGTGCGAAAACTGGTCCTGCTGGCTCCGGCCCTCATGCTGCCCGAATTCGCCTCGTTCCTGGACATTCAGCCTGTTACCGTACCCACGACCGTGATTCACGGGACGGCGGACGACGTGGTGCCGCTCGAAGAAGTGCGCCAAATAGCGCAAAAGGTCTTTGTAAACCTGACCTACCATATCGTAGACGACGATCACCGACTGCACAAAACTGCCGAACAGTTGGATTGGGAAGCCTTGCTGAGATAATCGGGCTGGGACGAGCCAGAGGACATGGAACGACGTAGGAGAAGGAGCGCAGGAAGTCCATCGGCGATGGTGTGTCAAAAATTGTTCTTGGGCTTGAACTGCACGCCATTGGGTATTGCCGTCTCATCAACAAGGGAGTAAAATGAGGAACACCCACGATTTAGATTGTTTGTGTCGTCTATCTTTTCCTTAAAGTAGGCATTAATGGACCGGTAAAATTCGCAGGAGAAAGATGCGCTATGACGAGCCGAATCCAGCAACTTGCAGCCCAACGCAATATGTCTTACGATGAATTCATTGGGGAAATGAGGAAACGAGGATGTAGCGAGCCGACGGCGGCTAAAATCTGGAATGGAGTCTATGAAGAGTTCGACGCTTTCAACGACAATGATATTTACTTGAGTAATTTGCGTAAAGCAGCAGACGTATTGAAAGTGACCACCAGCAAACTGGTGCCTTAGCGCAGATACTCTCCTTTTCTCAGAGGATTGGCAGCCGTTTGACACAGCAAGCGTTGGGAAAGAGGTTGGGGGATAGCCTTGGTATTGGACAGAGTCAAAATCCTTGCAATTTGTTGACAGTCATCGCCTGTGGTGAATGCCTTATGGTATAGTCCACATCAGGCCTATGTCTGTGTCCATTCTTATCATTGAAGACGAACCTGAATTGCAAGAGTCCCTATCCCACGTCTTGCAAGAAGCAGGATACTGCGTCGAAGCAGTAGGAGATGGCTTGCTCGCCATTGCTTCAGCCCGTAAGTTGAAGCCAGATTTGATTGTGCTGGATCTTTTGCTGCCTGGGCTGGGAGGCTTCGAGGTCTACCGTATTTTGCGTAAAGAAATGTCCATCCCTGTTTTACTTCTGGCGTCACGCAAGGAGGAGATCGAACGTCTGGCCGGATTGGAATGGTTTTCCGATGACTACCTGGTCAAGCCGTTTTCCATGCAAGATTTTTTGAAACACGTTCAGGCATGGCTGCCGGCGGTTTGTTTGCCGCAGGAAGAAATAAAACAGAGCGTCTCCCTCCCTGCCGTGCAAGACCGGCTAGGTTTTGGCGATCTGGAAATCAATATCAAACGAGGCGAGGTAACCTTAGGTGGCAAATTGCTGCGCCTCAAACCCAAGGAATATCAGTTGCTTCACTTTCTGGCCACGCACGCTGGTCAGACTCTTTCGCGCAAATTGTTATTGGAATGCGTATGGGGGCCGCATTACAAAGGATCGGGTCGCACGGTAGATGTCCATATACACTGGCTTAGGGAGAAAATTGAACTGGATGTGGCAGAACCAACGCGCATCGTGACGGTACGAGGCGGGGGGTATCGCTTCGAGGGATGAATTGTCGTCTTGCGACAAAAGACAGCCGCGCTGGGCGGCTGTCTTTTTGTATCTTTTAGACCAAGAGGGAAGCGGCGGAAAATCAATTTTGTTTCAGCCACTCATCAATTGCCTGTGCCGCTTTGCGGCCGGCAGCCATAGCCTTGCCTACAATGCTGGGGCCAGTCACGCAGTCGCCGCCAGCAAATACGCCCGGACGAGTAGTCGCGCCTGTTTCTTCATTTACGATTTTGATGAGACCCCAATCACGGGTTTCCAGTTCAGGCGTAGTCTTGCCCAGGATAGGGTCAGGCCAGTAGCCCAATGCCAAAATGGCAGTATCGGCGGCTATCGTAAAATTCGAGCCTTCTATCGGCACCGGGCGGCGGCGCCCAGAGGCATCCGGTTCTCCCAGTTCCATTTCCAGGCATTCCACGGCGACCAGATGGCCGTCTTCACCAGCAATGAATTTGATGGGCTGGGTGAGGAAGCGGTATTTTGCGCCCTCTTCTTGTGCCATTTGGCGGTCTTTCTTGCCGCCGGGCATCTCATTTTCAGTGCGGCGGTACAGACAGGTGACTTCCTCTGCGCCCAAGCGCAAGGCAGTGCGCAAGCAGTCGGATGCCGTATCCCCGCCGCCAATGACGACCACCCGCTTGCCTACCTGTGGCGGTTGCCTTTTCTCTGCTGGCAAATAATTCGCGTCTACATTGCCTCGCATGAGAAAATCGGTGGCCTCATAGACGCCGGGCAGGTCGGTGCCTGGTGTCTTCTCCATCTTGGCGTCTATACCGACCCCTACGCCCAGGAAAACTGCATTAAAGCCCTCAGCAAACAATTGGTCAACGGTTTTATCTTGCCCAATATAAGTTTGAGGCACGAACTTGACGCCTGCTTGTTCCAGGTCGCTCCATTTGTCCCATACCACTGTCTTGGGAAGTTTGAAATTGGGGATACCATAGAGCAACAAACCGCCAGGGGCAGGTTTGGAATCGAAAATCGTTACCTCATGTCCTCGTTTGACTAATTCTTCGGCCACAGCCAATCCAGCAGGGCCAGCGCCTACTACAGCAACCTTCTTGCCGCTTGGCGCGCCGACCGGGATGCGGTATGGCTGATGCTGGCGCTCATAATCCAACACAAAGGCTTCCAAGGCGCCGGTCAATACCGGTTCGCCGCGTTTGTTGCGCGGGCAAGCGCCCTGGCAGAGTTGCTCATGAGGGCAAACCCGCCCACAAATTTCGGGCAGTGTGCTGGTTTGATGATAGATTTGGGCGGCTTCTAGGAACTGCCCATGCTCAATCAACCACATGGCAGTGGGGATGTCGTTGTGGGCTGGGCAGGCTTTGGTGCAAGGAGCAGGATCAGGACAGTGCAGGCAGCGGCTGGCTTCTCGCATGGCGCGCTCAGCGTCGAAAGGAATGACAACATCGTCGAAGTCGAGGATACGCACATCAGGCGGCCGCAATTCCAAATCCTGGAACGGGATGCTCATGCGCGCTTTTCGGTCCACTTGAATGGGTTTATCGGTAAGAATAGTCATAACAGTCTCCTGGCTGGCGATTGTGAAGAAAAGAGCAAGCCTTTCTTTAGATGATACTGAAAGTTGAAGCCTCCAAATAGGCACTAATGTCACCAAAGCGGGCGACAATCGTCATAAAATCCTTTGCAGTGCCGCCCGCCAGCAGCGCCCTGGGCAGTCGCCAGCCTGTCCTAGATAGGCAGTCCAGTGGACTGGCAACCTGGCGAAACAAGGGTCTGTGAGGCATTGCCTGTAAAGAAAGGAGGGAGATTTAGACCTATCAATATTGTGAACTCATAAAGTTTGACGCATCCATACCTTGCATGTATAATCTTCATCATCCCCCTTTTGGGGGCTTGTTGAGGAGTCTTATGGCCTTACGCGGCAACCTAAGGGATTTTACGATCACGCAATTGCTCAATCTAATCAACCTGGCGAGTAAGACTGGCACCCTGGTTGTAGACGGGCCGACCGAGCAAGCCTATCTGTCTTTTCGAGATGGGAAATTGGCCTTTGCCCGTATTGGGCAGGAAGATAATCGGCTGGCAACCATCCTGCATCGCGCTAACAAACTCAGCGTCAATCAATATCGCGTGTTGGTAGAGCGGGATGGGCAAATGACTGACAAAGAATTGGGGTTGTTGCTCATCAACGCTGGTTATGTAACACAAGAGGATATCCTGCTCAATTTACAGCAGCATTTTACCGACGTGGTGCGGCGGCTGTATACCTGGGTAGAGGGCTTCTTTCGTTTCGAGCCAGACATGATGCCTCCCGAAGACCGCATCTGCGTGCGCTTGGATCTCGAGAATCTCATCATCGAAGGTTCGCGGCAATTGCGTGAATGGGAACAGTTGCAGGATGAAATTCCCAGTTTGGAAATGGCGCTCAAGTTTACCGAACGTCCGCTCAAGAACGTCAATTTGAGCGTTGAGGAGTGGCGGGTCGTTTCGTTCATCAATCCCAAAAATACCATGCAGCAGATTGCCCATGCCAATAAAATGAGCGACCTGGAAATTCGGCGCATCGTCTATGGCTTGTTGCAAGCCGGGCTAGTCGAGATTGTCCGGCCTGAGGGTGCAACTCCAGCCGTCAGCCCGAAGATGTTCCCAACGCAGGATCGGGAAGAGCAAAAATCCATGATGAACAAACTGATTGGACGTATCCGGTCTCTCTAATCAATTCTTCCGGGAAGGATTTGGAATTATGCAAACGGTCAAAATGGTTGTAACAGGCCCCTTCAGCGCTGGCAAGACGCAGTTCATCCAGTCGGTCAGTGAGATAGATGTCGTCGCTACAGAACGCAAAATATCCACAGAGTCAGAGCGCGCCGTCAAAGAATCCACGACGGTGGCGATGGACTTTGGGCGTATCACGGTGGATGAAGACTTGGTGCTGTATCTCTTTGGAACGCCAGGGCAAAAGCGCTTCGACTTCATGTGGGAAATTCTCTCGGAAGGGATGCTTGGTTTCATTGTGTTAGTGGATAGTACGCGCCCTGAAACATTCCGGGAAGCGCGTTCGATTCTTGAGACCTTTCGCGCTTATGCTCCTACCCCTTACGTGGTGGCGGCTAACAAGCAAGATAAAAAAGACGCCTGGGACTTGGAAGACATGCACCTTGCTTTGCGGCTTGACAAGAAGGTCAAGTTGTTGCCCTGCGTAGCGACAAATAAAGAAAGCGTCAAATCGGTGTTGTTGGCGCTGCTCTATAGCATCCTCGAGGAAATGGAGGCCGGGGGATAACGCCGGTTCGAAAGCCAGTGTCATCAATTACGACGGACCAGGGCATTGTCCATTACGAAGTCTATGGACGAGGGCGCCCAGTCATCCTGCTGCATGGATGGCTAGGCTCATGGGGCCTTTGGCAGGAGACCATGGCGTATTTGGGGCGCTTCTATCGCACTTATGCGCTGGATTTTTGGGGTTTTGGCGAATCGGGGAAAAAACGTGACACCTATGCCGTGCAAGATTTTGTCAGCCTGGTAGATCAATTCATGGAAAGGCTGGGAATCATTCGTGCGCCTTTGGTGGGGCACAGCATGGGAGGCACGGTTAGCCTTTTGGTAGCCATTCAATATCCGCAGCGTGTAACGAAGGTGGTGGTAGTTGGATCGCCTATTGTAGGGTCTTCGTTGGCTTTGCCTTTGAAGTTGGCCGGATACCGTCCCATTGCCTTCTTGTTGTTCAATTTGATGGGCGCCTTTCGCCTCGGCATGAGGCTTGCCTCCCCGCTCATTTGCAACGACCCGCGTTTCCCCGATATGATGGATCGGGATCTCTCCCGCACCACCCTCGAGTCCTTTTTGCGCAGCATTGCTTCGCTGCGCCGCACAGACGTGCGTCCGATGTTGGATGCAATCAAAGTGCCTGTGCTGGGCATTTACGGCGACAAAGATAACATTGTCCATCCCATGCAGTGGAAACCGCTTGCCTTGGGCGTAGAACAACATTACGTCGAGCGTTTTCCAAAGGCGGGGCATTTCCCCATGTTGGAAGAGCCAGAGCCATTCATGCAGAAATTGAAATCTTTTCTGGACGAGCCACATCCTTTGCCACAATGAAAGAATCTGCACCTGGTCATTGCTTTCCTAATCCTATTGGGCGGATGATTTTGTGTTCGATGGAAGAGGTGATTGGGAAAAACGGTTTGAGCGCGGCTCTGAACTTGGCCGGGCTTGCTCCCCTTATCGAATCTTTTTCCTGCACCGTAGAAGAAAAACCCTTTTCCTTCGAGATGTTGGGGACCCTGCTAGGCGCCCTGGAACTGGCCTACGGACCGCGTGGTGGACGTGGACTGGCGCTGCGTTCTGGGAGGGTTTTCTTCAACCATTTGGTGCGTGAATATGGCGTCGAAATGGGATTGACTGCGTCTGCTTTTCGCTTGATGCCGGCTGAAAAAAGAGTCAGGGCTGTTTTGGATGCCCTGGCAACTTTTTTCAACCAGCATACTGACCAAGTTGTACGCATCATGGAAGCAGACCAGAAAATCTTGTGGCAGGCCGAGACTTGTCCCTTGTGCTGGCAGCGCCATGAAAGCGAACCGGTGTGCCAGTTGACGGTAGGGATGTTACAGGAAGGCGCATATTGGGCAAGTGGGGGTAAAATTTATCATGTTGTGGAAGAAGCCTGTATTGCTTGCGGTGACCCTGCTTGCATTGTGGCCCTTGATCGAATTCCTTTATCTTGAACCTGGAAGACTTGCCTGATTGTAGGACTCGTTTCCAGAAAATATGAGAAAATAAAGTCAATGCTCAGTATATCTTTGCCGGCCACGAAAATCATCAAGCCGTTCAATGAACACGCGCGCGATTTGCGCATTCAAAACGAACCGCTTTGGCTGCGCCAGCGCAATTTGTTAGCGCCGTATGTGACCAAAGAGATTGAATTGACGCCAGGCAAGCGCTTGCCCTTGGTGCGTGAACCAACGCTTGTCTACCGCAATAATTTGTTTTTCGACGCTTTCTTTATTCGAGCCTTCATGGAGGAAGCGCTCAAACGTAGACGCCCTGTGCGGGCAGCCTTTTCTGCCAACGATCCGGCTTTCAGGGAACATGCTTTGCCGCTTTCGGTTTCGTACACGCCGGCCGGAGATTTGTTCTTGGCAGATTTTTGGTATTACCCGAATGGCCCCGTAGCGGATGCCGAACCGCTGGTCATTGACCTGCAATCGCGGGAAATGGGATACTATCATGTGCCATCGTATATGGCCGGGCAGACCGGCGACTTGGTCTTCAATGTACCTCTGCGCGCCTTCATGGCAATTGATTCTTGGGTGCATATTCATCTAGCCGATATCGTGTTTGGCTTGTTTGCGCGGGGCGCGCGTTTCGAGAAGCGTCTGAAAGAAGATACGGCGTATAAGTTGAAGATTCTTGCTAAGGCGCTCTACGAAGGACGGCAATTGTTGGAATGTTCTGAACTGATCAGAGTGGGCAAGAATTGTGTCATTGACCCGCGCGCCGTGATTCATGGCCCAACCACCATTGGGGACAATGTGACCATCAATGCCGGAGCCGTCATCGAGAATTGTATTATTGGGAACAATGTCAATATCTCACAAGATGTCCAGTTGATGCTCTCAGTGGTCGGCGATGGAACCTTTTTACCTTTTCGTGCGGCTTTGTTCATGACAACGGTCATGGAAAATGCCATGATTGCGCAAAATACCTGTTTGCAGATGTGCGTGGTGGGACGCAATACCTTTATTGGCGCCGGCTCGACCTTTACGGATTTCAATCTGGTGCCTATTGAGATCCGCGCCAGGTCGGGCAGCGAGAAATTGGAAATTGCCAATCGGCCTGTCATTGGCAGTTGTATTGGACATAATTGTCGGATTGGCTCTGGGATGATTGTGTACCCAGCGCGTACAATCGAGTCGGATGTGGTATTGGTACCGTCTCCAGAGCGGCGTATCATAGACCGCGATGTTCATTTCGAAGACAGCGACCATCACAAGTCGCCCAGGTTTTCCAAGCATCAGGTTTTTTACCGCCCAAAGGACGAACAAGCAGCGGTGGAATCTTGGTAGGCCAATGGATACGTTTGCTTTTATCATTCACCCGATTGACCCCAAGCGGGATGTCAGCCGGAAGTACCCGCTTTTGGGGCGTGTTTTGAGCGAACGACAGATTGATTTTTTCTCGACCTTCTTCCCTCCTGTTTATATTTCAGAAATCGAAGGCATTGTCTCGGTTGCCAGCGGCAAGCAAGTGAAAGGTTGGTTCATCGCGGCTCCCTATACGCCTCGGCGGATGTTAGAATTGCCTGAGCAGGCGGTCTATCGTAAAATTATTCAGGCCGGGCGCATGGCAGAACGTCTTGGCGCTCAGATTTTGGGGCTGGGCGCTTTCACTTCGGTGATTGGCGATGCCGGCGTGACGATTGCGCGGGCGCTTGACGTGCCAGTAACAACGGGTGATTCCTATACGATTGCCATAGCGGTACAATCGGTACGCGAGGCGGCTCGCTTGATGGAGATTCCATTGCATGAGGCATCGGCGGCTGTGGTAGGGGCCACCGGTTCGATCGGTCGCGTATGCGCTGAATTGTTGGCCGAGGATGTGCAGCGCTTGTTCCTCATCGCCCGTAGCCGAGAAAAACTCGAAAGGTTACGGGAGCAGTTGGCGGGTCCGGGAAGAAGCGAGGTGGTCGTCAGTACGAGCATGGAGGTCTTGTCGCAGGCGCAGTTGATTCTGACGGTGACGAGCGCTATCGAGGATGTCGTTCGACCTGAATTTTTGCAGCCGGGCAGCGTGGTTTGTGATGTGGCGCGTCCCCGTGATGTTTCTGCAATGGTAGCCGCCGCAAGAAATGATATATTAGTAATTGACGGCGGCATGGTTGATGTGCCGGGCGCCGTTGATTTCCACTTTAACTTCGGTTTTCCGCCGCGCAAGTCGTATGCCTGTATGGCCGAGACCATTGCGTTGGCGCTGGAAGGCCGTTTTGAGGACTATACTTTGGGTAAAGCGATTACGCGCGAGCGTGTTGAGGAGATTACCGCGATTGCCGAAAAACATGGTTTTCGGTTGAGTGGTTTTCGTTCATTCGAGCGTGAAGTAACGCCAGAACAAATTGAAGCCGTGCGTCAGAATGCCCGTAAGAGGGCCAGGCGCACCTAAGAAGAAGGAGGCTCTATGGGAAAGGCCCGCCTTTTGGTCGTCGAGGACGACATTGATATTGGGAATATGCTGAAAATCTATTTCAGCGGCCTGGAGTATGACGTAGACGTGGCGGTGCGTGGCTCTGAGGCGCTAGAAAAGACCAAGCATGTGTTACCGCATTTGATTGTGTTGGACATCATGCTGCCAGATATTGACGGCTATGAGGTCTGCCGCACCTTGCGCACCAACACCCGTACCAGCCATATCCCGGTCATCTTTTTGACGCAGAAAGACGAGCGCAGCGACAAATTGCAAGGCCTCGAATTGGGCGCAGATGACTACATCACCAAGCCGTTCGATATCGAGGAGTTGAAGTTGCGGGTGCAAGGCGCGATTCGTCGCGCCGAACGTGAGAGTCTGACGGATCCACGTTCTGGATTGCCGGCCGGCCGTTTGATCGAGGAACAGTTACGCCGCATCATCCGCGAAAAAGGTTGGGCATTGTTGGATGCGCGTATCAATCACTTCGATGCTTTTCGAGATGTATATGGCTTTGTGGCCGGCGACGATGTGTTGCGCTTTACGGCTATGCTGATCGGCGAAGTAGTGGACGAGACCGGCACTTCCACAGATTTCATTGGTCATGCAGGCGGGGATAATTTCATCATCATCACGACCGAAAATGCTGCGCCTTCTATCAAGGAGAGATTGAAGGCTCGTTTTGCAGAAGAAGTTTTGACGCACTACAACTTCATAGACCGCCAACAAGGCTATATGCTGGCGCCTACTCCCAATGGTCAGCAGAAAGTGCCGTTCATGACCATTGCGGTAGGGATGATTGCTTCCTCTGAGCAAGATTTTGCCGATATTCGCGAGATTACAGAGTTGGGAGCAGAAGCGCGCCGCAAAGATGCAGTGGGGTGATGCGCTGGGTGAGGCTGTGAGCCTATGTTGAGCAGTTTGGGGTTTGGGCTTGGTTTGATGATTGCGGGGTTGGCAGCCGTGTTAGTGGTGCTTGCTTTGCTGCGCTTGTTCCCGCGTAATCAGGCCAAAGCATCCATTCCTTTGGCTTCTTTGGTGGTTCCTGGCACGTTGGAGACGAGCGACGGCGTGATCATTGTGCAGCCAGGCGGCCGGGTGGAGTATTTGAATGCCTCGGCGCGACAATTCTTTGGATTGCGTGAAAATGAACTTGCCGACTTGGAACGCCTGGCGCGCCGTGCCAGGCCGGCCGATGATTTCTTGGCTTTGTGCGCGCAGGAGGGGCAGAAACGCATCACCATTGGCGCACAGTTGACAGAGGTGTCTTCCTATCGTATTCCGGGCATGACGCCGCTCATGCTGGTTACAGTGCGGAATTTTCATTTTGCCTCGGCGTCAGAGACTGAGCAGGCGGGAATTTCGGCTGCTCTTTTGCGTGTGATGATTGATTTCGGGCAGGCGATTACGGCCAGTTTACGTTTGGAGGATACGCTGCGGGCGGTGATGGAACATGTAGGGCGCCTGGTTTCGGTAGACTTGCTTCAGGTGCAGGTTTGGGATGAGACCCGCCAGAAGTTGATTCCTTACGGGTATGAACACTATGCGAACGACGCTCACAAAGTGGTTCGTGAGGAGAAGTCTGTTTTTGGCGATCTTTCGCAGTTAGCGCTGAAGGAACGAAGAACACATTTCCTCCCCAGCGTTTCCCTGGGGCGCAAAAACGCCTCTGCTGAGGCGGCAGAGGGCGGCGCTCTTTACTCTTATATCGGTATTCCTCTCCTGGTCAGAGAGAATTTGGTCGGCCTGTTGGAGGCTGGACGACTGGTTGTAGATGGATTTAGCCAGCAAGACGTTGACCTGCTTCAATTTTTGGCCGGGCAGGCAGGTATAGCGATTAGGAATGCCCTTTTGTTCGAGGCCGAGCAGCGCCGCGCCTCTGAATTGACTGCCCTGGCCAATCTGGGGCAAGCCGTCAGCAGCGGACAGAACTTGAAGGACCTGTTCGAGCGGCTGGTGAGCAGTATTGCACCGCTGCTCGATTTCGAAATCATCGGTTTTTTGCTCTATGACGAGGACAAACGGGTGCTGGAGGGGCAGGTGCCGTTCCACGGATTGCCGCCCCACATCGTCGAAATGTATCGCGTCAATATTGCGATTCGGGAAATTGCCGCCGATTTGATCGAAAATCGTCAGCCTATTGTGACGCTGGATGCAGCAAAGGATGAGCAGTGGCAGGCGTTGGGTATTCAGACCCTGGCGCAGGCTGCCAGTTTGCGAGATTCGGCGTTGATGCCGTTGGTCTCTGGCCATCGCTTGCTTGGTTTCTTGCAATTATCCAATCATAAACAGGGTGGTCCGTCGTTCAAAGATGAAGAATTGCGCTTGATGACGATCATTGCCAATCAGGCAACAGCCATCATCGAAAATGCGGTCACGACACAACAAGCCCAGCAGCGTGCCTATCGTTCTGATGCACTGCGACGTATTGCCAGCCTGGCCTCTTCTTCTGTTTCGTTGGATGAAGTGCTGGAACATTCTCTGCGTGAATTGGCCCACCTGTTCCAGGCCGATACGGCCGCTATCTTCTTGCTAGATGAATCCAGAGGGGAATTAGTTCTCCATGATAGAAGCCTGTACGGGGTGCAGGCCGAGACAATCCGGCATCTTTCACGTTTGTTCGTTTCAGACGTTCAGTTCCATTCGACAGTCACCGGTAGCCGAAAGCCCTTTCTTTCCGGTCGTCTGAGCAGCGACCGGCGGGTGCTGGCAGTGTATCATCCCATTGTCTCTGCTCTTCGGGTAGAATCTGCGATGGTCGTGCCGCTGGTGGTGCATGATCAGAGTTTGGGGGAATTGATGTTGGGAAGTCGCAAAGTGGAGTTCTTCAACTCGTATGATTTGCAAGTCGTCACGACGGCTGCCAGTCAACTGGCTGCCGCTTTGGACAATGCCCGCCTGCTCGAGCAGACCGATGAAAATCTGCGCACACGCATCGAACAATTGACGGCGTTGATGCGCATCAACCGTGAACTGACCGCCTCGCTGAACCTGCAACAAATCCTGGAAGTCGTCCATGATGAGAGTATCCGCATCACGCGCGCTGAATGTGGCACCATTGTATTGTTCGATACATCAGGAAACGGTGTACAGCCTGTTATTGGGCTCTCTGTGGGTTGCGCGGTGGACGATACGTTGCAGGCGTTGCTCTCGCAAGTGTTGGCAGGCAAACAAACCAAGGTGATACGAGATTTCCAAGAGGAGGCCATGCCGTCTCCTCACGATGGGGTGCACTCCGCTTTGCTGACGCCGATTCTCCATCAGGGCAAGGCAGTCGGTATGATTTATCTACATGCCGTTCAGCCAGACTTCTTTGGGCGTGAAGCGGTCGAATTGGTCGAAACGATGGCTGTACAAGTCTCCATTGCGGTGAATGCAGCCAGCCAATACCAGTCTGAGCGGCATCAGGCTGAACTTTTACGCAAGCAAGCACAGGCTGTCTCTCGCTTGACCGACATTCCCCTGGCGCTGACTCCTGACCAGCCTCTGGAACAGCAATTACGCGCCATTGGGGAGGGAATTCGTGAAGCCACCCCCTTCCAGGCCATTCTCTTTAGCGTCTATGAAGCAGAGACAGGCCTGCTGCGTCGTGTGCTTGGCATGGGGTTCTCGCAAGCGATTCTCAACGAACTTCTCTCACGCAAACAATCTTATTCCAGTGTGCAGCAACTCCTCAAGCCAGAGTTTCGTATTGGCCGCTCCTATTTCATTCCGGCGGATAAGACCCCCATCATTCCGGCCGACCTCAACACGGTCGCGCTCGAACTGACCAAAGTAGGCGCAACTGAAAACGCCTGGGACCCCGATGATTTTCTGCTCTTCCCCCTCACCGACGTTCAAGGCAATCCTGTAGGTCTGCTCAGCCTGGATGCTCCGCGCGATGGGTTGCGCCCTGACAAAGCCACTCTCGAAACAATCGAAATCTTTGCGGCGCAGGCGGCGCAGGCCATCGCCAATGCCAATCGCTTTGCTGAAATGCGCGCCCGCATCGAAACGCTTACGGCTGGCTTGCAGCGTCAGCAGCGATTACTGCATGTCAGTCAAAACGACTTGCCGCTGCTGTTACGCAAAGACTTGGAGCAAACGGTTGCCATCCACAACTTGGATCATAGAGCGCAGCGGATGCGCGCTGGCTTGGCCATCACCGAATCCGTCAGCCGCCAACTAGACGCTTCTTCGGCGATGCAAGCCCTGGGTCGCGAAATTTTGACGCAATTGGGCATGTCGGTTGCTTTGGTGGCAGAAGATTCGCCCGAAGGTCCCCGCTTGATGCACATACTCGGCAGCGTTCCACGCGCCACCAACCCCGAAACCTTGTTTGGGCAGCGCAATCCCCTGCGCGTCTGCTTGCAAACGGGCGAAACGATTCTGTTTGCCAATATAGACGATACCGAAGAATGGCGCGATACCCCCCTCTTGAGCGGATTGCGCGCCAAGTCTTTCATCTGCCTGCCGGTCAAGGTAGAAGAGCGCGTGGTGGCTGCAATTCTGGCTGTCAGCCCGGAGCCAATGCCTGCGTTTACAGAAGAAGACCGGCATGTCTATCGCCAAATTGCGCGTCAAGCCTCGGTCGTTTTGCAAAACATCTACTTGCTCAACGAGACCCGCCGCCGCTTGCAAGAGGTAGACTTGCTGCTCGATTTCAGCCGCCAAATCAGCGGCTTGGATCCTCTCCACATTGTGATGGCTTTGCTCGAAAGCGCGCGCCGCGTCATCCAGGCAGCCCACGCCGGGGCCGTGTTGTTATGGGATGATGTGAATGGTTTGCTCTCGCCCGTTGTGGCTTCTGGCTATGCAGATAACGACAGTTTGATGAAAATTCGGTATCGCGCCGGCGAGGCTCTTTTGGGATCCGTTTTCCAGCATAAGACGGCGCGTCGCATTGACGAACTGGATTTTGCGCGCGAATACGCTCTTTCTCCCGAGAACCTGCTCCTGTTTCGACAGGCCACCGGTGGCCGCCTGCCCGTTTCCAGCCTAGTGGTCCCCATTGTCGCCAGCGGACAAGGGTTGGGCGTTTTGGTACTGGATAATTTCAATACTCAGGCTGCTTTCAAACCACAGGACGAAGCATTGCTGCTTTCGCTCTCGCAGCAAGTGGCGCTCTCGCTCGAAAACGTCCAACTGGTTCATTCTTCGCAAGAACGGGCCGGGCAACTTCAGGCGCTCAACGATGTCGCTGTGGCCATGACGGCCAACTTGCGCAGTGAAGAGCTCATCGCTTCTCTCCTAGACCAACTCAGCCCTGTCCTGGCATACGATACGGCTACCTTGCTCTTGCGCGATGGCGACCGCCTTCAAGTGGTCGCTGCCAGAGGCTTTTCTGATCAGGAACAGCGGCTGGGATTGACCGTTTTGGTCGAAGACAGCGCCTTGTTCCAGGAAATGATTCGCACCGGTCAACCGATTTTGGTTGGCGATACCCGTGAAGACTCTCGTTTCCCCAAGGTCGAGGCGCCGCGCCTCTCCTGGCTGGGGCTTCCCTTGATTTCGAAAGGTGAAGTGATTGGCGTTCTCACGCTCGAAAAATGGCAGGCGCACTTCTACAAAAAAGAGCAGGTGCAAATAGGCAGCACGTTTGCCGGTCAGGCTGCGGTTGCATTGGAAAATGCCCATCTCTATGAAGAGAGCCTGAAACGCGCCGCCGAATTGGCTCAACGTTCTCAGCGTTTGGCTTTGCTGAACCGTTTTTCTGCTCAATTGAGCGGTTTGTTGGATGCCGGGCAGATCAAGAAAGTAACCGCCAACGAACTGTTGCAAGCCTTCAATGCCCTGCGCGTTTCGGTGGTAGACCTAGATGCTGAAACCCCGCTTTGGTCCTATACCGTACCTGAAAGCAGTCATGACTTGCCTTTTACGCTGGCAGATGCACCCATTTTTGAACAAATGCGTAACTCATTGGGCGTTGTTACGCGCGAAGATACCTCGAGTGAACTCGATTTACTTCCCCTCACGCCCATGCTAGGCAAAGAACCGACCAGTGTGTTGGCGTTGCCCCTCACGAGAGGAACAGACCTGCATGGCGCGTTGTTCATCCAGTCTTCGGTAAAGACCCCTTTCAGCCCGGCCGAGATCGAACTGGGCCTCACGATTGCCAATCAAGCCTCGATTGCCTTGCAAAGCGCGCGCTTGTTCGACGAGACTCAGCGCATGGCCGCAGAACTCGAACAGCGCGTCGTCGAACGCACCGCAGAACTCGAACGAGAGAAGGCCAACACCGAAACCTTGCTGCGAATCCTCTCGGAGGTTTCAGCCAGTCTGGACTTGGACCGCGCCCTCAGCCGCACATTGGCTTTGCTCAACGAAGCCGTAGGCGCCGAGCAAGGCACCGTCATGCTTTTGCAAGCCGACGACAACTTGTTGCATTACCGCGCCGGCTATGGCTACCTAACTGGAAAGACTCCTGCCGAAGGACAGGGCTTTACGCTCAAAATTGGCGAGGGCCTGGCTGGTTGGGTGGTAGAACATCGCGAATCGGCGTTGGTGCCTGACTTACATAAAGACCCGCGCTGGGTCAAATCTGGCTCCGTCTCCAACACCCATCGTAGTTCTATCGCTACCCCCTTAATGGTAGGCGAAGATGTGATTGGCGCATTGATGGTTTTCCACCGCCAGCCTGGGTTCTTTGGACCCGAACGGTTGAATTTGGTCAAGGCCATTGCCGGGCAGGTAGCCATTGCCATCAATAACGCCCACCTCTACGAGTTGATTCGCGATCAAGCCGAACGCCTGGGCAGCATGTTGCGAAAAGAACAAGAGGAAGCGAGCCGTTCACAAGCCATTCTGGAGGCGGTGGCCGATGGGGTGGTGGTCACCAGCCCAGAGAACAAGATCACCTTCCTCAACCGGTCGGCTGCCCAAATCCTTGGCCTGGATGCCGAAAAGATGGTGGGTCAGACGCTGGATGCCTTTGGCGGTATCTTTGGCAAGGCGGCTGGCGCTTGGTTGAAAACCATCTCTATCTGGTCGAGCGACCCGGCTTCCCATCAGGATGGGGAATCCTATGCCGAGCAACTGGAGTTGGAGGATGGCCGCATCGCTTTAGTGCATCTGGCGCCGGTTATCTTACAAAACGATTTCTTAGGCACGGTCTCCATTTTTCGAGATGTAACGCATGAGGTCGAGGTAGACCGACTGAAATCCGAGTTCGTTGCAACCGTTAGCCATGAATTGCGTACCCCTATGACCTCCATTCGTGGTTATGTGGACATTTTGCTGATGGGAGCAGCCGGTGCCTTGAACGAGAATCAAATGCACTTCTTGCAAATCGTCAAGAACAATACCGAGCGCCTCAACATCCTGGTCAACGACTTGCTGGATATTTCGCGCATCGAATCTGGACGTGTGACGCTTTCACCGCAACCGGTCAATTTGCGCGATGTGGCCGAAGACGTGCTGGCAGACGCTTTGCGCCGTTCCCAACAAGAGAAAAAACCCATTGCCTTCTCATTGGATGCCGCCAAGGACGTGCCGCGCATCTATGGCGATGCAGAGCGCATTCGTCAGGTAATAAACAACCTGGTAGACAATGCCTACCGCTATACGCCCAAAAATGGGCAGGTGACGGTGCGTGTCCATGCGGAGAATGGCAACCACGTCCAAGTAGATGTAGAAGATACCGGGGTTGGCATTCCGCCCGAAGACCAGGAGCGCATTTTCGACCGTTTCTTCCGCGGCGAGGACCCCCTCGTGCTGGCAACGCCAGGCACTGGCTTGGGATTGGCAATTGTAAAGCAGTTGGTCGAAATGCATCATGGACGTATCTGGGTCAAGAGCGAAGGAGCAGGGAAAGGGAGCACATTTTCTTTCATCTTACCTGCTTATACTGAAGAAAGAGTGAGGAAGCGATGACAAAGATCTTAATTGCGGAGGACGAGCCTGACATTCGGGACCTGGTCGCTTTCACGCTCCGCTTTGCAGGCCACGAGGTGGTGACTGCCACGAATGGCGAAGAAGCGGTACAGGTAGCCAAAAAAGAGACCCCCGATTTGATCATTTTGGATGTGCGTATGCCGCGCATGACCGGCTATGACGCTTGCCGGGCCATCAAGAGCGACCCTGCCCTGAACGCTGTGCCGGTCATTTTCCTGTCTGCCAAAGGACAAGAGTCCGAAATTCAGGATGGGATGAACGCCGGCGCAGAAGAATACCTCCTCAAGCCCTTTGCGCCTGATCAGTTGACCGACCGGGTGCGTTCTATTCTGGCGAGATTCGGCAAATAGTCCGAAGGACAAGCCATGAGCGCAATTCTGCTGGAAGGACAAATCGTACACTACGAAGTGTTGGGACGAGGCCGCCCCATTATCTTCCTGCACGGTTGGCTTGGCTCGTGGCGGTACTGGATTGCCTCCATGCAGGTCGCCTCTACCTCCTTCCGCGCCTATGCGCTCGATTTATGGGGCTTTGGCGAGACGGCGCATGATGCCCGACAATACGGCCTTCCTCAGCAGGCTGAGTTGCTCGGGCACTTCTTGGATGAGATGGGCATTGGCAAAGTGGCGCTGGTGGGGCATGGGCTGGGCGCCCTGGTAGGGTTGAACTTTTGCGCCCGCTGGCCCGAATTGGTGGATCGCATGATGGCAGTCACCTGTCCCACTTCGGCAGAGGCCATCCATCCGCGCTTGCGCACTTCATCCTTGCCCGATTTGCTCAACTGGCTGGCAAGCAAAACCCCCGAGGCGGCAACTGCCCTCTCCGATGCCGTCAAAGCCGATCCGCAGGCCATCGCGGCTTCTATAAATAGTTTCCAGTCGGATGGATTGTTTGCCCAAATGCGCAAGTCGTTGATTGCTTGCTTGCTGGTATATGGACAGAACGACCCGCTCATCACCCCGCCTCCAAGCGGCGAGTCGCTCAATTTACCTCCCATGATGCATCAAATCGTGCTGGAAAATTGCGGTCATTTTCCCATGATAGATGAGACCGCCCGTTTCAACCGTTTGCTCATAGACTTTCTGGCGCTCGAGTCAGGCATTACTCCCCAAGAACTACAACTGAAAGAAGAATGGAAACGCCGCGTGCGTTGACCACACTCCTCCCCTTTCTTGTGAGAGAAATTACTCCCCGCGTTTCTATGCCCTCTGCTATAATCTCAGCATGGCCAAGCCTGTCATTCGCCTGCTAGAAACGCCCGAAGAGATGGAGGCCGTCGAAGACCTCCAGCGCATCGTCTGGCCTGGCAGTGAAACCGACATCGTCCCCGCCCATCTCCTCATCACCGTCCATCACAACGGCGGCTTAGTGTTGGGCGCCTTCAACGGAGCAGATTTGATCGGCTTCGTGTTTGGCTTCCCTGGCTTCGACATGTTGCCCGATGGGCCGCATCCCAAACATTGCTCTCACCAGATGGGCGTGCATCCCGATTGGCGTGATTCTGGTTTGGGCTTTGCTCTCAAACGCGCCCAGTGGCAGATGGTTCGCCATCAAGGGCTCGATCACATCACGTGGACCTATGATCCTCTTCTCAGCCGCAATGCCTACCTCAACATTGCCAAACTTGGCGCCGTGTGCAATACCTATCGGCGCTCCGAATATGGCGACATGCGCGACGGTTTGAACGCCGGCCTGCCCTCCGACCGCTTCCAGGTAGATTGGTGGCTGACCACCCCCCGCGTCGAGCGGCGATTGGGCAAGCGCGCCCGTCGGACGCTCACCCTCGAACAATTCGACAAAGCGGGATTGCGCCCCCTGTACACGCCTCTTTTCGGGACCTCTGGCCTGCTTTGCCCTCCCGAACATCTGCCTCCGCTGGAAGGTTCCCTACTCCTGACCGAAATCCCCGCCGACTTCCTGGCGCTCAAAACCGCCGACTTTGCCCTGGCGCGCGATTGGCGCTTCTTCACCCGCGAAGTCTTCGAGACCGCTTTTGGAAAGGGTTATATCGTTACCGATTTTCTCTTCGAGCGTCAAGCCCCTCGACCTCGCAGCCTGTATGTCTTGACGCATGGCGAAGCCACCCTGGAAGAGCCGGAATGATTGATTTTTTCCACCTCGAAGATCGCTGGGCTGTGGAAGCGATGATTGCTTCCTATACCTATGCCTATCAGGTTCTCGACCATGCTGCCTATGAGACCTATGGGCCGCTTGGCGTGCTGCGTTATGGCGCTTCATCGGTAGTGCCTTACCAATATGAATTTTTGGCGCTCCGTTCCAACCCGCGCGCCGTGACCGAAGCCATCCGGGAATACCCGCTGCAACCTGATGACAAGTTCCTGCTCGACGTGTTTCATCCCCTGCCCTCCGAACCGGAACTCAAGGCCAAATATCAATCGCTAGGGTATGACTTTGTCCGCACCGGCCCCATTTTGGGGCGTGACCTGCCCACCCAGCACAGACGAAACGATGTCTCCCACATCCACCCCGCAAACACCATCCGCCAGGCCGAGTTTGCCAACGAAAGCCTGACCGCTGAAGGCGAGCGCATTCCCCTCGACAGTTTGCGCGAAAAGCACATCCACAATTTCTTTGCCCAAGTTTCTGGGCAAGCCGTCGGTTGGGTGCAATTGATCACCATTTACCCGCAGGTCGGTTACATTCACCACCTGTACACCCTGTCAGCCTATCGAAATCAGAAAATTGGCTCTGCGCTGGTGGAACGCGCCCAAATGGAAGCCACCCGCCTGGGTATGAAAAACATCATCATGATCCCCTCGGATATGGCGATGGGGTTGGCGATTCGTCTGGGATACCGCCCGCTGGCTTATTTCACCGTCTTCACGTTGGCCGGGGAGCCGGACGAAAGCGTCTGACCTCTTGCACATTCTCTTGAATCTCGCTTCGACCAGGAGCCGCTTATGAAAAAGGCATGCATTCGTTTCTCCCCACCTCTTCGCCTGGCTTGGTATGCTTGCTTTGTGCTGCTGACCATCTCGGTCCTCTCTTCCATGCCCAGCCCGGTCTTGGCCGTCTCTGCTCATCAAGTGACCGATGACCGCCCCATCCTCGACTTCCCCAACAGCATCACCTTTCAGGCGGTCATTTCCAGTGGCAGCCCGATCGAAACGGTCGTGTTGGAGTATGGCGCCGAAACGCTCACTTGCGGCACGGTGGTGGCTAAAGCCTTTCCAGACTTCGAGCGCGGCAATACAACCCGAGCCGCCTGGACATGGGAAATGCGACAATCTGGTTCTGTGCCGCCCGGCGCGACCATCTGGTGGCGCTGGCGCTACACGGATGCCAGCGGCCAGGAATTCGTCAGCGAACAACGAACCGTCACCTGGCTGGACGATATTCATAACTGGCAGACCGTTTCCGATGGCCCTCTCTTCCTGCACTGGTATTCCGGCCATCAGGTCTTCGCCCAAGATTTGCTTGCAGCCGCCCAAACAGGCTTGGCGCGCCTGAAAAACGATGCTGGCTTGCAACCCGAAAAGCCCATCCACTTGTACATCTACGCCAACACCGAAGACATGAAAGACGCCATCCTCTACGAACCCTCCTGGACGGGCGGCATGGCCTTCCCTGAATATGACATCGTCATCATCGGCATCTCCCCGAGCGACCTGGAATGGGGACGCTCCACCATCGCCCATGAACTGACGCACGTCCTGGTCGGTCACCTTACCTTCTCTTGTCTGGGCGATGTCCCAACGTGGTTGAACGAGGGCCTGGCCGTGTACGGAGAAGGAGGCCTGGACTCTGCCTCACAAAACCAACTCGACCAGGCCATTCGCAGCGATCAACTGCTCACTGTGCGCTCCCTCAGCGCCGGTTTCTCTGAAATACCCGACAAAGCCTATCTCTCTTACAGCCAGTCTTACAGCATTGTTGCTTTTCTGATCGAGACATATGGGCAAGAAAAGATGAACGCTTTGCTTACTGCCCTGCGCAATGGGATGACCATTGACGATGCCTTGCTCTCGATTTACGGATTCGATGTAGAAGGATTGGAAGACGCCTGGCGGCAGTCGGTAGGGGCTGCCCCTCGTTCCGCCTCTGCGCAGCCGACTGCCCAGCCCACCCCCACCTTTGTGCCGACCTATATTCCTTATGCGGGCGCGCCGCTGGCAATCACGCCCACGCCCTATTCGATTCCCACCTCTTCGGTTTCAAACAGCGCTCCCTCGCTGGTAGAGGAACCTCCGACCGTTCTTTTGGCCATTGCGTTGGCAGGCTGTTGCTGCCTCTCGCTCTTGCTGGGCGGACTCCTTGTTTGGGTACTCGTGCGGCGTGCCAAGAAAGGAGAGAGCCATGTCACCCAATAACCTCTCTGTGCGTAAGAACCTGACATTGTCGCTACCCACCATCTTCGTTTTGCTCTCGTTCCTCTGGATTGCGGTGAGCGCGCAAACCGCCTCGGCCGGAGAAACTCTACAAGTATCGCCGCAGCAGGCCCTCGTCCTGGCGGGAGGCGAAAGCACCAATCCGCGCGACTATGACCCGGCCACCACGCACGGCTCCGGCGACAAGCGCGTCTTCAGCGGGTTGGTATCCTTCGACCCGCATCTCAACCTGACTCCCGATTTGGCCGAAACCTGGGACCTGAACCCCGATGGCACCATCTACACTTTCTACCTGCGGAAAAACGCCAAATTCCACAATGGGCGCCCCGTCACTGCCGGCGACTTCCTCTACTCGTGGGAGCGCGCCTTGAGCCCGGCCCTGGCCTCCGACACGGCCCTCACCTACCTGGGCGACATCGTAGGCGCCCGCGAACTGGCCGCCGGGCAAACCGACCACCTGTCTGGCGTGCAGGTATTGGACGATCACACCCTGCAAGTGACCATAGATGCCCCCAAGCCGTATTTTTTGCTCAAATTGACTTACCCCACCGCCTTTGTCGTAGACCGCGCCAATGTCGAATCGGGGCCTGACTGGTTTCGCAAACCCAACGGCACCGGGCCCTACAAACTCATCGAGTGGAAACGCTTCGAGCAGATGACCTACCAGGCCAACCCCGATTTCTACCTGGGCGCGCCGTCCATCCCCTACATCATTGTCAAATTGTATGCCGGCGACAGCCAGCGCATGTACGAAACAGGCGAAGTAGACATAACCAGCGTGTACTCGGTAGAACGTTTCCTCGACCCCACCGAACCCCTGCACAGTGAACTGGTGACCGGCGTCAGCCTTTGCACCGGTTATGTGGTGTTCGATGTCACCCAGCCGCCCTTCGACGATGTGAACGTGCGCCGCGCCTTTTCCATAGCCTTCGACCGCCAGAAATACATTGACGTTGTCTTGAGTGGACGCGCCCTGCCGGCCATTGGCCCCTTCCCGCCTGGCTTGCCCGGCTTCGACATTTCCCTGCGCGGCCTGCCGCACGACCCTGAACAAGCGCGCAAACTATTGGCCGCCTCGAAGTATGGCGGCCCACAGGCGCTGCCTCTCATCACCTACACCGATGCAGGCATCGGCTCCTACGTCAATGCAGACGTGGCGGCCCTGGCGCAAATGTGGCAGCAAACGTTGGGAGTACAAATCACGGTCGAAAACCTGGAACCCAATGACTACTACGACCGCATTTACGCCGGCCAACACGGGCAAATCTTTGGCGGCGGCTGGTGCGCCGATTATCCCGACCCAGAGAACTTCGCCGATGTCCTCTTCCATAGCGCCTCTCAGCAGAACACCGGCGGCTACGCCAACCCGCAGTTAGACTCCCTGCTCGAAGCCGCGCGCATCGAACGCGACGTGACCAAACGCATCCAAATGTACCAGCAGGCCGAACAAATCATCGTGGATGACGCCCCCGTGCTGTTCACCGTTCATTGGCTATCGTATGAACTGGTGAAACCTTACGTCAAGGGATACGTCTATACTCCCATAGACATCCCCATCGAACGCTACCTCTGGCTGGATGGAAAATAGGCCCTCCCTTTTCTCGTTCCTGTTTCTCTTCGTTGCCCTGCTTGGCATCCTCCTTACGCGCCATTATGGCGAGTCGTGGGACGAACTCAAATTCTACAAATACGCCGATCTGTCGCTCCAGGCCTACACCGCCTGGCCGACGAGCGGCACAGTCCCTGAATTCGGCAACACCTACGACAACTACGGCCCGGCCTACGTCATGCTGGTCAGCCTGGGCGCGCGTGCGCTCGGCCTGCTCTTGCCGTGGGAACTTTCCGATTTGCGCCATCTGCTTTACTTTTTCACCTTTCTGGCGGGCGTGTGGGCCTTCCATGCGCTCGCCAAACGCTGGCTTTCTCCACTCGCTGCCCTGGGCGCGACCTGCCTCTTTGCCTCTCAGCCGCTCTTCTGGGGTCATGCCTTCATCAGCCCCAAAGACATCCCCTTCCTTTCCTTTTTTCTTCTCTCTCTTTTGTTTGGATCGAGACTCTTCGACCGTCCCCGGCCTATTCTCCCCCCTGGGCTTTCTCCACGCTCCCAACGTCTCCTGCTCGTTCTGACCACGCTTTGGCTTGCCTCCGTTATTGGGCTTTTTCTAGGCCTCGGCCTGGTCCACGCCTGGCTCGATAGCGCCGTCCGCGCTGCCGCCAGCGGGACACCCAACCTCATCGCGCGCCTCGCCTCCGACTTGCACAAGGTTGCGCCCGAAGTCTACATTCAACGCTACTTCACCCTCTTCATCCAGGCCCGCGCCCTCTTCTTTTACCTGTTCACCTGTCTGCTTATCTATCTCTATTATCGCCTTGCCCCCACTACGCTTCACGCTCTTCTCTCTATCCTCTTCCCCGCCATCTTCCTCGGCCTTGCCACCTCCATCCGCATCCTTGGCCCGTTGGCAGGTCTACTCGTTACGCTTTACGCATTACGCTACAGGGGGGGAAAAGCCATCCCCGCGCTTCTCATCTACGCCTTTTTTGCTTTTGCCGTCATGTATGCCACCTGGCCCTACTTGTGGCCTGACCCGCTTGGCCATCTCATCGAAAGCCTGCGCGTCATGTCGCAATATCCCTGGCCGGGACAAGTGCTTTTCGACGGTGTGCAATATGCTTCTACCGACATTCCGCGCTCCTATCTGCCCGTCTTGCTGGGCATCCAATTGACGGAGCCGGTTTGGGCGTTGTTCATCGCCGGTTTGGCGGTAGCAGGCTGGGGTTTGAGCAAGAAGCGGGAATACGTCGAATTGCTGGTTTTGACGCTGGTCTGGTTCGCCCTGCCGCTGGCCGGGTTCATCGTCTCGCATACGCCATTGTACGATAACTTCCGCCAGGTCTTTTTCATCCTGCCGCCGGTCTTCCTGATGGCGGGCGTCGTATTCGATAGCCTCCCCTCTTTTGGTAGAGGGGAGGGGGCTGAGGGTCACCCCTCTCCCTCTGGAAGAGGGGCCAGGGGTGATGGCCACCCCTCTCCCCTTGGGAGAGGGGTCAGGGGTGAGGGCCACCCCTCTCCTCTTGGGAGAGGGGTCAGGGGTGAGGGTCACCCCTCTCCTCTTGGGAGAGGGGTCAGGGGTGAGGGTCACCCCTCTCTCGTTGGTAGAGGGGAGGGGGCTGAGGGCCACCCCTCTCTCGTTGGTAGAGGGGAGGGGGCTGAGGGCCACCCCTCTCTCGTTGGGAGAGGGGTCGGGGGTGAGGGTCACCCCTCTCTCGTTGGGAGAGGGGTCAGGGGTGAGGGCCTCCGGCGTATCTGGCAAATCGTGTTGATTGCGCTTGCCGTCCTGCCGGGCGTGGTTGGAAT
>DAOUCM010000324.1:0-2358 GCA_034431895.1 Anaerolineales bacterium | reverse complement strand
ATGGTCACTTTTTTTCGGACGATGCTTTGAAACTCCAGCCGCTCACTCTGGCTTATGTTGTCTCACGGATTCAAAACATCAGTCTCTCTGAAACCCCTGGCGACGTCAAAGGAGAAGCCTTTCAGGCCTTCGTTTATCGCCATCAACGTGGCGACAGAGGAGAATTCTTTACGCCTCATCCAATCGTTCGCCTGGCAGTCGAAATGATTGCCCCTCAGCCAGACGAAAAAATCATTGACCCGGCTTGTGGGAGCGGCGGCTTTCTCATTCAGGCCATTTCCTACATTGGTCGCCATTACCCCAACACAGACAAGGCCGCTTATGTCCGCGAGCGCATTTACGGCATCGAGTTCAACCCCGACGTTGCCCTCTCCGCGATGCTTCGTTTGGCTTTCGAGGGCGGCGCAGGGACAGAGATTACTTGCGCCAATGCGCTCGCTGAAAATGACGCACTCCATGACACTTTCGACATTGTGCTGACCAATCCTCCTTTTGGCAGTAAGGGAAAAGTAGAAGACCAGCGCATTCTAAAGTCTTACATACTTGCCCGCCGCTGGAACAGAATCCATGACGATGAATGGGAAGCGACGAGAAACGTGCTGCCTGGGCAATCGCCAGAAATTCTTTTCATCGAACAGTGCTTGAAATTGTTACGGCCAGGCGGACGAATGGCAATCGTATTGCCTGACGGGCTGTTACAGAACGTCTCGAACAGTCACATTCGTTTCTGGATTCGCTCTCAAGCCAAAGTGTTGGGCGTGGTATCCATTCCGCAAGAAGCCTTTGTCCCTTATGGCACGGGAATCAAGACCTCGCTGCTTATCCTCCAAAAATTCCCTGCCAGTGCAAATCGGGTGTTCATGGCTCAGGTGAAGAAGATTGGCTACGATGTCAAAGGACAGCCCATCTGCAAACGCGATGAAAACGGCAAAGCGGTGAAAACCCCCGCCGGTCTCCCTGTGGTTGATGACGACATAGACGAGATTGTGCGCGCATATCATCGCTTTCAGCGTGGCAAAGTTGACTTCGAGAGTGACTCCGTTTATTCCGTGCCAGAAGAATGGCTCAACGCCCGTCTGGATGTGGAACATTATCGTCCCGAAGACCGCAAATTGCTCGAGCGCTTAAAGGCTAGCGGCGCCAGACCGTTAGGTGCAATCGCAGAAATCCTCAACCAAACGGATGACTTTCGCTTGAGCAGCAATGGTCAGATACGCTATATTGCCATTTCGGATGTGGACGCGCGTACCATGCAGGTCGTCTCACAACAAATCATCCAACCGCAAGAAGCGCCCTCCAGAGCCACTTACCGTGTCCGGCAAGGCGACATCATCACGGCTATTTCGGGAGCAAGCACAGGCACGTCCCGTCATGCGACTGCGCTGATTACAGAAGATGAAGACGGAGCAATTTGCTCGAATGGATTTGCCGTATTGCGCAACATTCACGGCGTCGAACCGCTTTTCTTGCTGGCTTACATGCGAACCGAATACTATTTGCGCCAGGTAAGACGGTTGATGACGGGCCACGCTATCCCTGCCATCTCGATAGAGGATTTGGCCAGCGTTCTCGTCCCTATTCCTCCCCTCGAAGTGCAGAAGAAAATTGCCAATGAGATTGCTCATATCCTTGCCATGCGAAAGCAGACCTTGAAAAGCGGAGAAAAAGTTGTGGCAGAGACCGAGTCTCTCATCGCTCAATTGAACCTCCAGCCTGAACGTCAATAAAATCGGCCCCCGCCATGACAGGCCGGCCCACGCTCCCCCCCGATGCCCGCGCCCCGTGGTTCTTCCTGTGGGTACAGCAACTGCTCAAATGGGGCGACCCGTTCCTATTCGGCGTGCTGATTCCGCTCGTCATCCTCCTCGTGCTCACCCTCATCCCCTACATCTTCCCCCCGCCCGCCGAGGCCGACATCGGGCGCTGGTTTCCCAAGTCCAACCGCCTGGCGCAGGTATTCGTGGCGGCAGTGGCGGTGCTCGTTCTCATCCTCACGTTAGCGAACAGGTAATATGCTACAATAAGGCCGCAAGGCCGCTCTCTATGTCTAAATTTGCTTTTACAGCCCACGCTCGCGACATGCTCACCGAACGAAAAATCCCCGAAGATTGGGGCTGGCGGGCGTTGAATCAGCCCGACGAAAAGCAATTGGGCAAAGATGGCAATATGCACTATACCAAATCCATTATAGAGAATAATGGGCACGTTTTGCACGTTATTGTAAATCCTAACTCGGACAAGCCGAAACCAAAAAGGGAAAGTCGCACAAGGTATGGCTTGCCAAAGGCAAGAGAAACGGGGTAAGCGCGAGGCTTTCCCAACGGCGACTTTCCCTCATGACGATTGTAGCACGGTGAA
>DAOUCM010000323.1:0-4376 GCA_034431895.1 Anaerolineales bacterium | reverse complement strand
GACAATGGTAAGGTTCATTGTGGTGGTGCCGATGACAACGGCCCGTATACTCAGGAGCCGGATGCGGGGAAACTCGCACGTCCGGTTCTGAAGTGGAGGTGGGGGCAGCGATGCCCCCACCTACCATCACTGGGTTGCCTACGGTTTTATTAAGTCGAATTTTTTCTTCTCGTCATCATCATCTTCGTCATCGCTGTTAGGGGTGACGGATTGTTCAGATTGAACGTAAACCCTCTCCCGTGATTTAGCGTTTTGCCTCTCTTCTACACGGTCAAGAGATGCCAATACATATTTTCCATTCTCGATGATTTGATCCGCCACAGTAGCCCTTATTTCAAACCCCGTTTGCACTATTTCATCTGTAATACCAATAATGTTCTCAATAGAACGGAGTAATGCGACATCAATTATTTGGGACTGCAAAAATATTCTAGCTGTATCCAAAACTTGTTTATAGGCGATGTTTCTCCTCTGTGCAATTTTCTTGACTTTCTCCTCCACCAAAAAACGCAAGCGGAATATTGATACTATTTTTTCGTACATGTTAATCGCGTGCGGTAGTTCACGTTCTTGTGCTTCAAAGTCACTCTTAGATATGTTGTCAACTAACGGCTCTACCGCTTGTTGTAGATTTTGTGCAAGTTGAAGAATAACATTGACCGTATTCTTGTTATTTATATCTGCATTTATATGCGATGCGAGAGATGCTATTGTGCTTTGTGATGCTGTGAAAGAGGCTGTTAATGATGAAATAAAACTATTAATTTGATTAAATTGCTCTTCGGTTTTCTTTTCAAATTCCTTGATGTCCTTCTTTATTTCAATAATGTCGAAAATCTTTACCGATTTTACAAGAGGTAATAATGTAATTACAACAAGTAGCGTTGCTAGATATACTTGTATCTCATTTGGGTAAAAATCCCATTCTGACAAAATGGTGATTAATACGATAAGCCAAGCAATTGCTATAAGAAAACTTTCCTTTTTCAACAAGGATGACAATGCCTCTCTAATGCCCGTTGTTATATCAGAGAATGGATTAGCGATATTTCGAAGCGCAGTAGCAACAATTTTGTTTATAGAGACACGTTTCTTTTCCAAGTAAGGCTTAAGTTTGTTTAGTTCTAAGCCGAGATAAACAGACATTCCCAAAAATTGAACTATATAATAAATAGATGTTGGAAAAAAGTCAGTCATCCAATTAGTGCCGAAATAGATGCCACCGCTGATTATATATCTTACAAACAAAGTTAAAAGAAACGTGGTTAAACTGCTGATGGTAAGAATTGCAGAAAAAACGTCAAGCTTGAACAAGAACTCTTCTTCAGTATTTGGCGCTCTTTTTGTTGCTATAGCCTCCCGCGCGCTGTATTCAATGTTCCTGAATAATAGCCAAACGAATAGAAGATTGATGGTTGTGAAATGACCCAGGTAACCAACTTGATTTAAAGCAAAACTTGTTACGATGATAAAGATGGAAAGAGAAAATCTTATCATGATTTATCCTCTGGCAACCCAACGGTTTGCGTTATTATCATGTCCTTGTCTGGGGCGCGGAGGAGGCATATCCTTGGCGTGATACCGTCGCCGGGGACGTCTCTTCGGGGCGGGTCTCGATAAACTCGACCACCCAGCGTCAGGGCTGGCCGACAACCGCTATGGGATGCCCTTTCCAGGACAAGCCCGAGGTTTTATTTGGCTGCCCGGCGGATACTTTAATCTGGGACGGCGCATCGAAGCGCCAGAACCCGAATCGGTAGTTGTACCTCTCAGCCCGAAATCCGCGCCCCAGACTTCAATTTGGAGTATAGCATGAAAGCACAACCAGAATCAAGAACTATTCACCGCTACGTCGCCCTTGACCTTCACAAAGAGTACGTGATGACCGGGGCGATGAACGCAGCCCAGGAATGGGTGCTGCGACCGCGCAAGGTCGAGATGATGCGCTTCCGTGAGTGGGCTGCCGCTAACCTGCGCCAAGGCGACGCCGTCATCCTGGAGACAACCGGCAACGTGTGGGACATCTACGACATCGTCGCGCCGCTGGTCACGCGGACGGTGGTGGCGCACGCCGGGGCGGTGCGTCAAATTGCCGAAGCACGGGTGAAGACCGACAGCGAAGACATTAAACGCCTGCTGCGGCTGCTGATCGCCGACATCGTGCCGGAAGTGTGGGTGCCGCCTGCCCATGTGCGCGAGCTGCGCAGCCTGATTTCGTACCGCAACCGGCTGGTCAAAACTGCCACCATGATTCGCAATCGTCTGCACAGCCTGCTGCACCGTCACAACCTGAAGTTGGGCGAGAACGGTCTCACGGATGCAGAGTGGTGGGAAAGCCAGCCGCTCAGTGCGCTGGAGAAACTGCAAGTGCGGCAGGAACTGGCCCTGTTGAGCCGGGTGGAGCAGAGCAAAGCCGAACTGGAGACCGAACTGGCGAAAATGAGCATGAGCGCGGAGTGGGGCAAGTCCGCTGCGCGGCTGCTGCAACTACCTGGGCTGGGGCTGATCACCGCCATGACGGTGTTATCAGCTATCGGAGACATCCGCCGTTTCGCAAGTCCGAAGCAGTTGGTGGGGTACGCTGGGCTGGGAGCGGGGATTCACCAGAGCGGCAAAGAACATCAGGACAAAGGGACACTTGCACCTGCGCTGCAAGTGCAGGTGTTACCAAAAGCGGGCGGAAGGAACTACGTTGGGCGCTCGTCGAAGCCGCCTGGCGGGCGGTGCGCAGTTCGGAGGTCTGGAAGCAACGCTTCGATCAACTGGCCAAACGCCGCGGCGAACACAAAGCGATTACGGCCATCGCCCGCAAATTGCTGGTGACCATCTGGTACGTCTTGACCCGCGAAGAGACCGACCGCCACGCCAGCGAAGAAGACCTGGCCTACAAGATGTTGGTGTTGTCGTGGGAACTGAACGAGGAGGCCCGCCTGGGCCTGACGTACAAACAGTTCGCCAAAACCGGCCATCCAAACAAGATAGGATAGTACTCCCCAACGCGCAAAGAGAGGCTTGGGGCGGGTGAAGCGTTCCCTAAGCCGGAAAAATCAGGATCAGATGAAAGAAAATCCCGCCAGTCCCTTCCCTGGCGGGAGGTGAATGGGGGGTAAAAGCAAATTTTTCCAAAAGCCTTGACACTGCAAGTAATCGGGGTAGCCGCTGGTGGGCGGGCGTGGATTCGGCTGGGAGCAGAAAAAGCCCGAAGCCAGAAAAATGCTTGTAAATCGGGACGAATCCCACCAGTCGGCTGCAAGCGCCCTGTTGAACGGCGACGCGCCCTTTAGCGGGAGCATGGTCGTTTCGATGGCCTCCCCCGCCTCGGGCATGGACTTCTCCCACAGGCTGGCGGGAGTGTAGGACAAGTCTGAAGCCCCGTCCTACGCCCCGCGCTGGATGTAGCGCGTCAGCGCCTCGCCAGCCGCGACTTCCGCTGCGCCTTTTTCTTCCGGCACGGGAAAGTGCAGGGCCTCGTACAGCCGCCAGCGGTAGAGGTCGAAGGCGGATTGCACCAGGACGGCGAAGGTGCGCGCCGGGGAACGCGCCAGCCAGGCAGCGAGCAGCATCCAGACCAGGGCAATCGGCGCCGCACAGGGCTGCCAGATCGCCCAGACAAGGAAGCACAGCCCCCAGCCCCAGGCTTCGGCCAGGCGGTCGAGAGACTCGCGAGCGGCGGCGATCTCCTGACGGGCGTCCTCGGGGAGCAGCAGCCACAGGCGCGGCCAGAGCAGCACCGGGTCCAGGCCGTAGCGGTGAACGATGCGCCGCTCCACGCCGCGCAGGATGTTGCCCACGGCAGTCGGACGCAGGTCGTTCAGGTCGGGCGGGACATCGAGGCGGGCTTGCTCCAGGCGGGCCAGTTCCATCCGTTCGGCGGGGGTGAGCGAGTGGCTTTCGCGCTTTTGCATCAGGGCGCTCCAGCGCGCACGTTGACGTTGGACACGGCGGCGGATGAGGGCGATCAGCGGTCTTTCGAGCAGGCGCAGTGGCCAGGGCCAGTAGCCCTCCAACAGGCGCAGCAGGGACAGGCGCAGACGTTCCATGAGGGCGGCCGAGGCGTTCAACACCAGCAGCGCCGCCGCCAGCCAGCCAACCTGGGTCAGCGCAGGCACGGTGAGCAAACGTTCCCACCAGGCCGTCAGCCCGGTCAGGCCGAAGACCAGTAGCAGGCCGCCCGCCCAGAAGAGAAAAGCCGGGCCGAAGAGCCGCTCCAGCCACTTGCCGGGCAGGCCTTTGGTCAGTTCGGTGAGGAAGTCGGTCAACATCTCAGCGCCCCTTCTGCGTCTGGGGGATGAGCGCCACGTGATGGGTGGGACATTCGCCGGGGTCTTCGCCGACTTCGCCGAGAATACGGCTGTAGTCGCACTGCGGGCAGACGT
>DAOUCM010000322.1:0-3477 GCA_034431895.1 Anaerolineales bacterium | reverse complement strand
TTTGCCAACTTCTGCGCCTCGCGGCTGGCGCCCTGCGCTTCGCCGCCCACAATCAGAGCCAGCGGGGGGCGAAGGTCGGTTGTCCAACAGGATGTTCCGCCCATATCGGCCAGGAAAACCTGCAAACGGGCTTGCCGGCATACTCGTTCGATTTCATTCCAGGTCATCGCGTGAATGGGTAGATGGAAATGCGCCCCCATCCCGGCGCGCACGACTTTAGGTGCAAAGGCATCTGTCGTTTCGGGCGGAAGGAAAACCGCCTGAACGCCTGCGGCCCAGGCCGTGCGCAGCAGCGTCCCCAGGTTGCCGGGATCGCGCACCTGGTCGGGGATGAGGAGGAAGGTGATGGATACAGGGCAGGGGATGGGCGATAGGTCGAGAACGGCGAGGATGCCTTGCGAGGTCTCGGTGTTGCTCAACGATTGCATCAGGCTGGGCGAGACATCTTCGCATTCCACGCCGCGCAACTTCAGGCTTTCTACCAGCGACTTTCCACGCTCGCTCAATGTCTCGTCGTATAGAACAAATCGAAATCCCCACTGTCTGTTGGCTGCCTCTTCGACCAGCCGCACGCCCTCTGCCAGGAATGCGCCGGCTTCGTGGCGTTCTCTGGAACGTCCTTGTAAGGCGCGCGCCAGTTTGAGTTTTGGGTTTTGGGAGGAAGTGATCATGGGAAGAGAACAGAGAGCGGCGCGTAGCGCTCAGTAACTTTCTGCCCATACCGCGCAGAATGTCGCAATCGTCTCGTCGTCATACAAGACCAGGCGGACGAGGCGAATTTGCGAGGTTTGCCTGGCAAAATAAGATTGAATGGCTGAGAGGATGACCCGCGCGGCTCGTTCTTTGGGGAAACCAAAGATACCGGTGGAAATGGCCGGGAAGGCGATAGATTGGAGATGCAACTCGTCTGCCACTTGCAGGCAGCCTGTAACTGCCGCCGTCAATTTGGCCTCCTCCTCGCCCTCGCCCCACACCGGTCCCACCGCGTGGATGACGTATCTCGCCGGCAGCCGGCCGCCCGAAGTCCAGGCCGGACGCGCATGGGAGACGGGGCCGTGGGTGCGAATCCAGGCGTCGCTCTCGTCCTGAATCACGTCCCCGCCGCGTTGGAGGATGGCCCAAGCCACTCCTCCGCCATGCTGCAAATATGAATTGGCTGCGTTGACGATGGCGTCCACTTTTTCGAGCGTCAAGTCGCCTTGCACCATTTGGATGACTTGTCCGCCGCTCAGGGTGTGTTCTCGCAGCAGGTTGCTCATGGGGTTTCTACACCGTCGTAGCGTTCTCGGAATGACTCTACGGTGTTGGCGTGGGGGTTTCGCTTGGCTCCCAGTTTGGGACAGGGGTGGCCGTCTCCAGCACGTCCTGGATGAGCCATCCCTCCACCCGAATCTCGTTGCGCGTGACGACCACGTGAATCCAGACTGCGCCATTCTTTTCCTGTATGCCGGGCAGGATTTCGACCAGCGAACCATTGTCGAGGGTAGCCAGCACGCTGCCGCCCGGTTCTTTGCGCAAAAAGGCGCCCCCGCCCTCGCGCGCGCGGATGAGAGCATAGACCGGCGTGGCTTGGGGAGAAGCGGTTGCGGCGCTAGTCTCTGTGATGGGTAGCCCGGCCTCTTCGGTTGCAGAGGTGGGCGAGGAGAGGGGAGTGGGGGTGTCGGTTTCGGGGGCCGCTTCGGTCTCGGTCGGCCTCAGCAGCACAGGGGTCGCCGTAAGAGGCGGGGTGGCAGAAGGCGTCGGAAGGGGCAAGGGAGTCAACGTTGTTGCGGGGCTGGTCGCAGTGGGTTCGGTCAACGACGGGGAAGGGGCTTTGCCCGGTTGCGCCAGCCATCCCACCGTCGCAAGAGAAACGAAGGCGACCGCCAGGGCGAAAACGTACCCGCCCGCCGAGCGGGGACGGAAGCGCAGCGCAGCCAACGCGCCCACCCCAAACAAGGTCGCCCACGCCAGATGGACCAGGAAAACCAGCATGCCATATGGCCAGAGATATTCCACGCCGCTGCCCAGCCCAAAGCCGCCCGCGCTGAGCGGCAAGAAGAGTTCGTAGGCCACCAGCACGCTGGGCAGGTAGGGCTTTTCTTCGGAGCGGACGAAGGACAGGTTCAGCAAAATGGCGCCAAAGGCCAGGATGATCAGGTCGGGAATCCACAAGCGGCTGTGCAGGAAGGCATGGGTGAGCGTGAGCGGCTCGAAGAGGCGAGAAGCCAGCCCCGACAATGCGCCGGTGAGAAAGACCAGCGCGGCGCTCACCAGCAGGCCGGCCAGGGTTTGCACGAACAGCCGCGGCGTGCCGGTAACAACGGCTAACGTAAGACCTACCCAAGGCGCCATGAGCGGCGCCAGCAGGATGCCAAAGAACAACAAGGCGTGCGAATCCAGGAGAAAGCCCAAACCCAAGATAGCGCCGCACAGCAGGGAGAAGATGAAAAGTTCGAGGGTGGGATAAGCGCGGTGCGCCAGCGTGTCCAGAACAGCGGCGCGGCCTTCTGCGTCTTTCGGGAAGAAGGTGCGACGGGCGCGGCGCCGGCGAGCGCGAGAGGCAGGCGGGCGCTCGGGCGGCCACGGTTCTTCAGGCAAAGGAGGGAGGGAATCGGGAACGTCCATGCTAGCGGCGCAAACTGGCAATGATACGCAGGGGTTTATCGAGCAAGTCGAAGGCGGCGTGAATGCTTGGCACAAGCAAATCTGCGCCAGTGAGCGTCTCGATGGCTACACCTTCAGCTGAGAGCACGCAGATGCCTAGCCCGGCGGCCTGGAGCATGGCCGCATCGTTGGCGCCCTGACCTACGGCCGCCACGCTCTCTGCCCCTAAACTGCGCACATAAGCGGCTTTTTGCTCGGTCTCTTGCCCAGGTTGGATGCGGACGGCCGTCAGGCCAAGTTGTTGCTCGATGAGGGACTGCCGCCCGTGTGTATCGGCAGTGAGCATGTGGACGGTTAGACGGTCGCGCAAGGCGGCGATACGTTTAGAGACGCCCTCGATCAAGACGCCATCTATCGCCAGGGTGCCGTTCAAATCCATGACCAGATGCTGGAGGCGCAGAGAGCCGCGCCCTGGGATAGTGAGTTCAATCATGAGCCTATTATAACGCCAGTTCGGGATAACCGCCCTAAAGGCTTTTTAGAGCAATTGTATGGGCAAAATCGAGCCTTCACCCTGCGGGTACTTCGCGGGACGGTTCGAAGGCTTATCCCGAACATGGTTTTCTCAAGAATGCTTGACAAAATAGCCATGTCGTTGCGAAGCGGCGGTTGGTGCCGCTGAAGCAATCTCCTCAAGGTCAGTTTTGTCCGTCAAACGGGAGACTGCTTCGCCAGAGAGCGGCTCGCAGCGACATTTTGAAAACAGTTATGATATATACATTTTCTTGAGAAAGCCATAGCGCGGCCTCCAGCCGCAACTAAAGTGACTAGCAGAGTAACTGCCTGCTGTTATGTATCGAGTTGGTCTTTGCAAGAAAACCGTCAACGAAT
>DAOUCM010000321.1:0-9986 GCA_034431895.1 Anaerolineales bacterium | reverse complement strand
GCCGCCGGCGGCATCGGCCGCGCGACGGTAGCCTTGTTCGCCGAAAGGGGCTGGCGTGTGCTGGGCGTAGACCGCGCCCCGTTTGGGGAGGGTTTCCCTGCCGACGGTTTGTTCATTCAGGCTGACATCTCGCGCGGCGAAGAGTTAGAGGCGATCTTTGCCCAAGCCCGCGAGTTTACCGACAGTTTGGATGCGTTGGTCAATAATGCCGCTTTGCAAATTGCCAAGCCCTTGGTCGAAACGACGGTCGAAGAGTGGGATGCGGTCATGGCGGCTAATCTGCGCTCGGTTTTTCTGGGCGCCAAGTTGGCCTATCCCTTGCTCAAAGCGCGCGGAGGAGGGGCAATCGTCAACGTCTCCTCTGTCCATGCCATCCAGACCTCGGCCAACATTGCTGCCTACGCCGCCAGCAAAGGCGGATTGCTGGCTTTGACGCGCGCCATGGCCATCGAATTCGCGCCCGATGCCATCCGCGTCAACGCCATCTTACCGGGCGCGGTGGATACGCCCATGCTGCGCGCCGGTCTCGGCCGCGGGCATGTAGGCGGCGGCAATGTGCAGGAACGTCTCGACAATCTGGCGCGTAAAACGGTCAGCGGCAAAGTAGGGAAACCGGAAGAAATTGCCCATGCCATCTATTTTCTAGCCGATAGCGACCAGTCTTCTTTCATGACCGGTCAGGCGCTGGTTGTAGACGGCGGTGCAACGGCCAGGCTGAGTACCGAGTAGAGGAAATCCGAACAGGGGTGATATACGCAAAATGTTATTCTGAAAGATCAATTGTCCGACCGTCATACTCGCCTGTGAGGTGTAAGTTCCACTCGGCATCCCGCGTGTACACCAGCGCGCCGTCGGCCAGTCCGCTGACGCGCACATCCAGCCTAAGCACGCCTTCCTCATAGGGATATGTCCCTGCTCCACTCATCACGAAGCCTTTGGAAAAAGCGCATTCCCGCAGTTCGAAGGCTTCGCCTTCTTCTGTGGCCTCGAAGGTCAACGTCCCGCCAAAGGGACAGGCGACCGTAGTCGGAGTCTCGTAATCCCAATAGTAATATTCTGGCAAGTAATAGAGTTCTTTGTCCAACGAGGCAAACGCCTGGAGCGGATTTTCGAAGGAGGCTGCCTCTAGCGGCGACGGCGGTTCATATAGGCTGATGACTTCGCCCTCGCACACGGTTTCACGTTCTGCCGGCAACTGATCGTTGACCAGAAATTCCGTGACCAGGTTATCTACGCACATGTTTCCCCAGCCAAAGATGACGTGCGGCCCGCCAGTTTCTGTCACCAGATAGCCATCGGCCAGGTTGGAATACACCGCCTGGGCATTGGAATAGGGCGTGGCCGGGTCGGTGGTAGCGTTCAACACCAGGGTGGGGATGCCTTTGGCCTGCAAAGCCGCCGGACGAGACGGGTCGGTTTGGGGATACGGCCAGAAGGCGCACGGCAAATCGCCATAGAAGACGGAGGCCATGTGCGGCAAACTGTCTATAGAGTCTCCGGCCCGCATGAAGCCCAGGGCTCGTTCTTCCGGCGTTTCGCCAGGCAGAGCATAATCGCGGCAGGTGACGGCGTAATACACCGCGTCAGAGTAGGACGGGTCGGGGATGGCCGCCTCCGTCTCGGGGTCCAAGGCGAGCGCGTTGTAGAGTATGCGCGCCAACGGTATCAAGTTCTCGTCCCGCGCGTAGGCCGCCAATGCCCGCAGGAAAATCATGCGCTCGGTCTCGGAATACAGAAAACTGGAGGCGGCTGTCTCCAGGTCGGCAAACGTGAATGTGCGCCGGGAGACGCCTCCCGCTATCAGTGGGAAGTCGAACGACAAGGGCGCCTCTTTCAAACGGCTTGCCAGCGCATCGTAGGCGGCTACGGCATCGCCGCCTATATCGGCAGCGCAGCGTTCATCGGCGTTGCAGGCCTGGAGAGTGGCCGTCAGCACCTGGTCGAAGGCTTGCGCCTGCCCGACGAGAAAGTCCGTGTCTGGCAGGGTCACGTCTACCGTGCCGTCCAGGATGAGACCGGCCAACCGCTCGGGATGAGCGGCGGCATAAGTCTGAGCAAACTGCGTGCCATAACTCTCGCCGTATAGCCAGAATTTCTCCTCTCCCATCAACTGACGAAAGGCTTCCAGGTCTTCTACGGCTTGCTTGGTGTCCATGTAAGGCAGGATGTCGGGATGGCCCATTTCGGCCACGCACGCTTCGGCAAAGGTTTGAGCGGCATCCAGCAAATTCTCCTCGCTGGCCGGCGTGCTGGCATCCCAATCCGCGCGATAGAACGCCGCCGCCGCTGCGGTGCATTGCAGCCCGCCCGACAAGTTGACTCCCCGCTGATCGAAGAAGACCACGTCGAAATGTTCAGGGATGGACGGGTCGAACGTGGACGTGTAGCTGTCGGCGCGCAACAATCCCGAACCGCCCGGCCCGCCAATCACCGTCACGAACATCCCTTTGCGCTCGCCGCTGGCCGGCAAGACGCCAAAAACGACCTGGGTGGTGCGGCTCTCCTGGGCATCGAAATGATCGAGCGGAACGGTCACCTCTACGCAAGTGAACTCGCTCTCGGGACAAGGATAGCCGCCCAAGCGTTCCAGCAAGGCTGTGGTATCTTCCTGCGGTGGGGGGGCGCTTTCGAGCGTCGCGGTGGCGGCGGGCGGTATAGGCGTCAGCGTTGGCGTGGGCTTTGCAGAGGCGCAAGCGGTCAGCGCAACAAGCACGGTCGAAAGAAAGATCCATCGTTTCATGGGAAAATCCTCCAGAGACGCAGGGCCGCGGCCCAGCCTCTCGAACCCGCCATCTTGCCGATTACTGGAACGCGATCTCTTCCACGCGCCAACTTTCCTCCCCCATCAGTTTTTTCAGCCGTTCCAGCATTTCAGGGCAAACCCGCGTGGTATCGTTGGGGAAGTCAATCAAATGGCCCTTGCCGCCCTCGAAAATTTGGAAACTGAAGCGGTCGCGCCCGTGGAATGAGATGAGCGTGCCGTGCAAGGCCTTGATGCGGCGTTTGTCTCGCTCGCGGTCGCCGGTGGGACGCAGCAAGATGGTCAATTGCTGAGGCGGCCGCTGACCGTTTTCCGCTTGGGAGACGGGGACATACAGCGAAGGCAGACGGAGGGGAGGCGGGGCCGCCGGAACGTCCCTCTCCGCTTCCTTTTCGGACCCGCTGCCTGCTTCCGTTATATCGGCTTGTGCCTCGGCTGCGGGCGCGTTCGCCCTCGAAGAAGCGTCTTGCTGCGCCGCAGGTTCGGGGCGGGCGGCCAATTCTGCCGCCTCGAAAGACGGCTGCCAGGCCTGCTCCCAGCCGGGCGGGAAGGCCTCGGGAGGCGGCGGTCCTTCGCCCTCCCAACCGGCCTCGTCGGATGGCATTCTATCCCGTCCACCCTGCGGCGTGGCGTGGGACGGGATTCTATCCCGTCCACCCTGTGATGTGGCGTGGGACGGGATTTTATCCTGTCCGCCCTGCGGCGTGGCGTGGGACGGGATTTTATCCTGTCCACCCTGCGGCGCGTCGTGGGACGGGACTTTATCCCGTCCACCCTGCGGCGTGGCGTGGGACGGGATTTTATCCCGTCCACCCTGCGGCGTGGCGTGGGACGGGATTCTATCCCGTCCACCCTGCTGTGCGTCGTGGGACGGGATTTTATGCTGTCCGCCCGGCTGTGCGTGGTGGGACGGGATTTTATCCTGTCCGCCCTGCTGTGCGGCGTGGGACGGGATTTTATCCTGTCCGCCCTGCGGCGCGTCGTGGGACGGGACTTTATCCCGTCCACCCTGCTGTGCGGCGTGGGACGGGATTTTATCCTGTCCACCCGGCTGCGCGTCGTGGGACGGGATTTTATCCTGTCCACCCGGCTGCGCGGCGTGGGACGGGATTTTATCCTGTCCGCCCTGCGGCGTGGCGTGGGACGGGATTCTATCCCGTCCACCCTGTGACGTGGCGTGGGACGGGATTCTATCCCGTCCACCCTGCGGCGCGGCGTCGGACGGGATTCTATCCCGTTCGCCCTGTGACGCGGCGTCGGACGGGATTTTATCCCCTTCGCCCTGTGACGTGGCGTCGGACGGGATTCTATCCCGTTCGCCCTGCGGCGCGGCGTGGGACGGGATTCTATCCCGTCCCCCAGCGTTAGACGGGATGGAAGCCCGTCCTACTACAGGCGGGGAAGCGGCTCGGGTAACGGTAGCAGGTCCAGGCGTCGTCAGAGGCGGCTGGTGAACTTCGTCCGCTGAAACCTTGAGGGCATAGTCGGTCAAGATATTGTCCACCAGAATCTTGGGCGGGCTGCTGTTGGCATCCACCTTGCCTTCGACGATGATGATGCCTCCTACCGCCAGCAATTTCGAAAACTGCTGCCAGGCACGGGAAAACAAGACCAGTTCGATGTTGCCTTGAATGTCCTCGAGGCTGACGAACCCCATCGGCTTGCCGGTTTTGGTCTGGTAGGGGCGGATGTTGGTGACCAGCCCGGCGACGCGCACTTTCTCCTCGTGCTGGGCCTCGTGCAATTGGCCGGAGAAGTAGGTGACCACTTGCTTGAGGGTGGCCTGGTAAGCAGAAAGCGGATGGTCGGAGATATACAGGCCAATCAGTTCGCGTTCCCAGTTGAGCATTTCGCGCCGGTCTACATGGTTCACTTCGGGCAAGTGAATGTTCTCGGTCACGCCGGTAGCCACCCCGAAGAGCGACATCTGCCCGGCCCGGGCGGCCTGGAAGTGAGCGTTGCTGGCGGCTACAATGCGGTCGAGCGAAGCCAGCAGAGCGGCGCGGTTGCCAAAGGCGTCCAGCGCGCCGACTTTGACCAGGCATTCCAGCGCGCGCTTGCCCACTGCGCGCAGGTCGGCGCGGCGGGCAAAGTCATCCAGGCTTGCAAAGGGGCCTTCAGCGCGCGCCTGGAGGATGAGGTGGATGGGACCCTCGCCGACGTTCTTGATGGCGCCCAGTCCGAAACGGATGGCGGGGCCGCTTTGCTGGTCTTCGATGGTAAAGTCCCAGCCAGAGACGTTGATGTCGGGCGGCAGCACCGGCACGCCCATGCTGCGCGCTTCGGCCACGTACAAGGCGACCTTGGCCGTATCGTTGCGTGAGACGGAGAGCAGCGCAGCCATGTATTCGGCTGGGTAATGCGCCTTCAGGTAGGCTGTTTGGACGGCCAGCACGCCATAATCGGCGCTGTGTGATTTGTTGAAGCCGTAGCGGGCGAACTCTTCCCAGTCGGTGAAAATTTGATTGGCTGTTTCTTCGGGAATGCCGTTCGCCACTGCGCCAGCGACGAACTTGCTGCGATGTTTCTTGAGTTTCTCGGCGATTTTCTTGGAGATGGCCTTGCGCAAGTCATCGGCTTCGGAGGGGGTATAGCCGCCCAACTTGACGGCCGCGTTCATCAACTGTTCCTGGTAGACCGGGATGCCGTAGGTATCTTGGAAGATGGGGCGCAGCGCCTCGTGACGGTATTCCACTTCTGCTTCGCCGTGCATACGAGCGATGTAATCGGGGATGAATTGCATCGGGCCGGGGCGGTAGAGCGCCACCATGGCAATGACGTTGTCCAGGTTTTGGGGCTTCATCTGCATCAGCCAGCGCGTCATGCCGCTGCCTTCTACCTGGAAGATGCCGGCCGTTTGCCCCTCGCCGAGCAATTCGAAGGCTTTGGGGTCGTCCAAAGGGATGTTGCTCAGGTTGTATTCCCGACCATGCCGTTGTTTGATCAGTTCACAGGCGCGCGACATGGTGGTGAGGGTAGCCAGCCCCAGGAAGTCCACCTTCAACATGCCCAAACTGTTGAGGATGCCCATTTCGAATTGCGTGACCGACTTGATGGGCGTCTCCTCTGAATTGGAGGTCGGACGGTGCAGGGGCAGGTATTCGGTCAGCGGCTTGTCAGAGATGACTACGCCGGCGGCGTGCGTTCCGGCATTGCGTACGGTGCCTTCCATGCCCATAGCAAGGTCCACCAGTTCCTTGATGTGCGGGGTGCTGTCGTAGAGTTGTTTGAACTCTGGCACTTTCATCGCGTCTTCTTGCAGGGTGACGGTGCGCCCAGAGACGAAAGGCACCAATTTGGCAATGCGGTCTACTTCTGCCAGGGGAATGTCCATCACGCGGCCCACGTCGCGCAGGGCGGCTTTGGCGCCCATGGTACCGAAGGTAATGATCTGGGCCACCTTGTCGTTGCCGTATTTGCGGGCGCAGTATTCCAGCATCTCGGCGCGGCGGTCGTCCTGGAAGTCCAGGTCAATGTCGGGCATTTCGATGCGGCCAGGGTTGAGGAAGCGCTCGAAGATGAGATCATGCTCCAGCGGGTCCACCAGCGTAATGTCCAGCGTGAACGCTACGATGGAGCCGGCCGCCGAACCGCGCGCGTTGTACCAGATGCCGCTCTGGCGGGCATGGCGGCACAGGTCCCACACGATGAGGAAATAGGCGTCGAAGCCCATATCGTGGATGACGCGCAATTCGTAGTCGAGCCGCTCGCGCACCGATTGGCTTTGGGCGCGTTGCCCGTAGCGTCGTTGCAGGCCCTCTTCGCACAGGCGGCGCAGGTACGTTTGGGGCGTTTCGCCGGCTGGAACTTCGAACTGGGGCAGGTGATAGCCTTTGAACGACAGGTCAACGTTGCAGCGTTCGGCCACTAACAACGTGTTGCTGAGCGCCTCTGGCACTTCGGCGAACAGTTGCTGCATTTCTTGAGGCGTGCGCAGGTAATACGAGTCGTCCGTCATCCGCATACGGCCTTTGTCGGAGAGCAGCGCGTTGGTTTGGATGGCGAGCAGGATGTCTTGCAACTTGGCATCGGAGGGGTGGATGTAATGCACATCGTTGGTGGCAATATAGCGGGCAGAATAGCGCGCCCCCAGTTCCACCAACTTGCGGTTCAATTCGGTAATTTCTTTGATGTTGTGATGCTGGAGTTCGACGAAGAAGCGCTCTGGGCCAAAGACATCGTAATAGAAATTCATGCGCCGCACGGCTTCTTGCTGGTTTTCTTCTAGGAGGGCGCTTGGAATCTCAGCCGACATGCAGCCGCTGGTGCAAATCAGCCCCTCGGAATGGGCCGCCAGGAAGTCGTGATCAATGCGCGGGTAGTAATAGAAGCCCTCCAATTGCGCGGCTGTGGCAATCTTGAGCAGGTTCTTGTAGCCGGTCTCGTTCTCGGCCAATAGAAGGAGGTGGTAGGAGGAGCGGTCGAGTTTGGCGTCGCGGTCTTTCATGCCGCGCGCCGCCATGTAGGTTTCCATGCCGATAATCGGCTTGACTCCCGCGGCTGTGGCCGCGTTGTAGAAATCTACGACCCCAAACATGGTGCCGTGATCGGTGATGGCCACCGCCGGCATGTCCAGTTCCTTGACGCGCTGGACTAACTTCTTGATGTTCGAGAAGCCATCCAGAAGCGAGTATTCGGTGTGGACGTGCAGGTGGGCAAAAGACATACCGGTCAGGGGTCGTAAGCGGACAGGATAAAATCCTGTCCCACGTTGTGAACGTTACAGGGCGCAGGGTGGAAGTGCTTGGATTATAGCACGCAGGCGCAATGCAGAACAAACGTTTGCCTTAAAATATCTGCGATTTCCCCCGTTGGAGGAACTCCTCTATTGTTCCCAATCCCTGGAGAGGACATACGCCTCGAGCAAGGGATCGTACACCCCCAGATTGAATTCGAGGATGGTCTTCAATCTTTCTGCAGAGAACAGGTCGCCGCGCGTGACCAGCAGGAGTTTGTCGTAGTATTCCTTCAAGTGCGGTTCGCGGATGTGGTTCTGGAAATCGTTCGTGATCGTTTCGATGTAACCGGCAGGGACATGGCGGGGAAAATGGCCGATGCGCCAGTCGCCGGTGACAGGCAGGCGCGCCCGCAGCGGATCGCCCAGGCAAAGAGGATCCAGCAAATAGACATCCGGCCCGGCGTAAAAGCCATAGATGCCAATTGACTCGCGGAAAGCGATTGACGTGGCGTTTTGCTTGTCTTCGAGTGCATCCTGCGCCACGACCGGCAACCAGTCACGTGACCAGCGGTTGAGCAAACCGCAGCACTTGAAGTAGATCGTTCTTTCGTCTGCGATCCCGTTTTCCATGCGGGCTTTGCTGCCGATGGCGCGAACCAGCAGTGGCGGGCGCGTGGATGTCAAACCGACCAGCAGGATGAGCGCGCTTGCAGCCAGCATAAGGGCAGGGACAGCCCTGGACGCCAGTCGCCGGCTCAGGATGAGGCTGCCGAGCAACGCCACAGATAAGGCAAAGACGGTCGAGAAAAAGCGGCCGCTCATGAAATCCCCGCCGATGCGCACGATATAGGCCAGGTAGAGCAGGATCCCCAGGGCCAGGCTGGCGCGCCTGGCTTCCCTGGAAAACAGGGAAAGCAGCACTGCCAGCCCGATCGTCGGCAGGGTGACATGGTCCCACGCCAGCGAGTTCTGGAAATAAAGCCAACCCTGCCGGTAAAGATCGGATTGGGGGATGCCGGTCGTTAGTTTGGCGTAATAGGTATTGGGGAACGGGAAACCGTAATAGAACAGGGCAAACCCTTCCCATAAAATGATGGGCAGGAAGCCAAGCGCCATCCACTTGCCGGATTGCCAGATCGTTTTCCTGGTCTCATAGATTGTCAGCAAAAGGGCAGGCAGGAACAGGAGCAGGGTATCGAGGCGGTTCAGCATCGAAAGCGCCGCCAAGAGGGAAAGGAAGAAAACCCGTTTCGACGGGGGGACTGTGTCCTGCAAGAGTAACCCGGCAAAGAGCAGCGCCAGCAGGTGTGAAAGGGGATTTTCCAGGCCGGAGGACGAGTAGTCTATGAAGGATTTCGACGACAGGACAAAAGCCAGGGCAAGCGGTATGCTCCAGGGTTGGGGAAAGAATTTCGCCAACAAGATGTATACGGCCAACAGGGAAACCACCATGCCAGCCGTATAGAGCGTAAAAAAAGGATCCCGGATCGCCACGTAGAACGGGATCAAGACGAACAGCCATAACGGATGGGTGAACGTCTGTACCCGCTCCGCGCCGTTCCACCTGAGGCCATCGCCGTGCAAAAAATTGTAGACCGTGCGCAGGGTGATGAAGGCATCGTCCGACGCCCAGGCATTACGCGCCAGTACAACCAGGAACGCCAACAAAGCAACGCCCAGAACGATTCGAGTTTTGACCGGCATTACGGATTACACTTTACGAATTACGCTTCACGCGCCAAATATGCGGCGATACAGATCGCTTTCCAGCAACCCATCCGGGTCGGTGCGTTTCTTCAATTTCTTGAACCTCTCCACAACTTCGTCGCCCAAGAAAGCCCGCGTGGTCTCTGCCGAAGTTTCGCTGTTCTTGGCGAAATAGAAGCGTCCGCCTGCCGCCAGTACCATCTGGTCGAACTCGGCCAGCATGGCGCTCAGTTTGGCGCGGTTGCGGTCGGTGACCTTGAAATCCAGCGCCAGCGAGAATCCGTCTACGGCATGGGTGAGCAGGAAGTTGTCCGGGCGGTGGCGTTTGGTGACGCCAAGATAGGAGGGTAGACCGCGTTTTTTAGCGGTAGCCAGCATCTCGGTCCAGGTGCGAAGCGCGGTTTCCTTCGGCAGGAACGACTGATATTGGATCAGTCCACCCCGCCCATACGAGAGTTCCCACAGCGGCACATAATCCAGCAGAAAGTGGAATGCAGCATGACTCTGGCGAAAGGTGTGGCGGCGCAAACTGGCAAGGTATTTGCCGGTATTGATGCCCCACGCGCCTAGATTGTTCATGAACGGCGTCATGAAGTAATGCAGCAAACTTTTGGGCATCACGCCAAACAGACGGCTGGGCAAAGACTGATATTCCACTTGCATTTTGGCCGGGTCGGGGTCGTCGTGGACGTAGTTGGCGGCGTGAATTTGCCCGTGACCAATCGTGATGGTATCCAGCCAGCCAACGATGTAATCGTAGTTAGGGGCGCCTTCGAGCAGGCTGCCGAGTTGCTCTTCGAGCGTGCGGGTCGGCCAGGCGTGGACTTCCAACAGCCCCGA
>DAOUCM010000320.1:0-4187 GCA_034431895.1 Anaerolineales bacterium | reverse complement strand
AAGACGCCCAGCAAATCATGGCCGACCTGGATGCAGTCGGGAATACGACCAAAGCCATTACAAAGGGCGTGGCCATCGGTTCGGCGGTCATTGCGGCTGTCTCGCTGTTCGGCTCGTTCATGGTGGATGTGGGGCGGGTAGACCCGACGGCCTTGGTCAATGGCATTCGCGTGGATGTGCCGCAAGTGTTCGTTGGCATGTTGATTGGCGGCGCGCTGCCGTGGTTGTTTTCCTCCTTTGCTATCCAGGCGGTTAGCCGTGCGGCGGCCTTGATCGTCGAGGAGGCCCGCCGGCAGTTCAAGGCTGGTGTCTTGGAGGGTAAGGTCAAGCCCGATTATGCCAAGGCGGTTTCGATCTCTACTACGGCTGCACAAAAGGAATTAGTGGGGTTGGCGTTGCTTGGTGTAGTGACGCCCATTGTAGTTGGCCTGATGCTGCAAGTGGAGGCTTTGGGTGGTTTCCTGGCGGGCATCATCCTTTCCGGCCAGTTGCTGGCGGTCTTCTTGAACAACTCTGGTGGCGCGTGGGACAATGCCAAGAAACTCATCGAGGACGAACCCAAGAAACCGGCTGAGAATCAAGGCAAAGGTTCCGAGCGACACAAGGCCAGCGTGGTCGGCGACACGGTCGGCGATCCGTTCAAGGACACAGCCGGGCCGGCGCTCAATCCCATGATTAAAGTCGTCAACCTGGTGGCGTTGATCGTCGCTCCGATTGTTGTGACCTACAAGGACTTGGGCATCGGTGGTTGGGTGGTCGTGGCGCTGCTCTTGCTGGTGCTGGCATGGGCCATCATGCGCTCGAAGGCAGAAGCGCCAGAAGTGAAATAGAGCGGTCAATGGCGAAATAGAATTGTATTGGAAAATGTGAAGCGCCGGCCTCAAGCCGGCGCTTTTCGTTTCTGCAATTCCCCTGCAAAGATTGGCAAGGATTGTGTTTTCTCTGTGGCCTGTGTACAAGAAGGATTTTTTCGCGATGAGCCTGCGCTATGGGGAATATGCAAAGATAGAGGCGTCCTCGGTTTGGTACACGAGTAGATATTTTTGACTCGAAGCCAAAGAAGCAACCAGCCTTTGCCCCGTGCTAATCGTAGCGCGGGATTTACCCCGCAACCCAATGCGGCATGAATGCCATGCTACAAAATCCTTACGATGGTATCTTGTGAGAAGCAGCCTTTTTCATGGTTGTCTGATGTACTTCTTCTGCCACTCGAACAATTTATTGAGGGCTTCGATGGGAGAAAGTGAGTTAATATCCAGTTCTTTCAATTCATCCAGCAACGGATTGGTTTCGGGGAAGAGCGCGATTTGTTGCGCTGCGTGCGGATGGATATTGACCGCATTGCCGGAGGTGCGCTCTAGTTCACGCATGATTTCGTTGGCGCGCTGCACCACTGGGCCGGGCAGGCCGGCCAGTTGCGCTACATGAATACCGTATGATTTGTCTGCGCCTCCCGCTACGATTTGGTGCAAGAAGACGACCTTCCCGTCCGCTTCGGTCACGGCTACATTGTAGTTCCGCACGCCGGGCAATAGTTCCGCCAGTTGCGTCAATTCGTGATAATGCGTGGCAAACAGCGTTTTGGCGCGTAGATGCGGGTGATTGTGGATGTATTCCACCACTGCCCAGGCAATCGAAACCCCGTCATACGTTGAAGTGCCACGCCCAACCTCGTCCAAAATCAAAAGCGAGCGCGGTGTAGCGTGATGCAAAATGTTGGCCGTTTCGATCATCTCCACCATGAACGTAGATTGCCCGGCGTGGATTTCATCCTGCGCGCCGATGCGGGTGAAGATGCGGTCCACCAGGCCAATCCTTGCTGAAGCAGCCGGTACGAACGACCCCATCTGCGCCATCAACACAATCAACGCAGCCTGTCTGATAAATGTGCTTTTCCCGCTCATATTTGGGCCGGTGATGATACGTACGATCTCGCCCGGCTCAAAGATGATGTCGTTGGGAACGAATCGCTCGCCGCGTAAACTATGCTCCACCACCGGATGCCGACCCTCGCGGATGTCCAACGCCGCCTCTTCCTGGACGATGGGCCTGCTGTAGCCTCCCAGGGCGGCTGCCTCTCCCAACGCCGATAGTACATCCAATTCGGCCAGAGCCCGTGCCGTAGCCAGCAACTTGTCTGCCGACTTGCTCAAGGTTGCGCATACTTCCTTGAAAAGCCGCATTTCGATTTCGTGGATGCGCTCTTCTGCGTTCAGTACCAGAGTCTCATACTCCTTCATCTCCGGCGTAATGAAACGTTCTGCGTTGACCAGCGTCTGCTTGCGGATGTATTCCGAAGGCGCCTGATTGGCCGCGCCGCGCGAGATTTCGATATAGTAGCCAAAAACTTTATTGTAGCCTACCTTGAGCGTCTTGATGCCCGTCCGCTCACGTTCTGTCGCCTCCAGGTTGGCAATCCACTCGCGGGCGTGCCGCGAGGCTTCGATTACCCCGTCCAATTCGGCCGAGTAGCCGGGGCGGATGATGCCGATATTCTGTAAGGTGGCGGGTGGGTCATCGTCAATTGCGTTTCGAAGGATTGCCAACTCCTCACTGCATTCAGACCATTGGAAACTGGTCATTGATAACTGCTCATTGATGACAGCCTTCACCTTCGGCAATTGACTTAGCGTATCTCGTAATGCCACCAGGTCGCGCGGCTGAGCGTGTCCGGCCAAGATGCGGTTGGTCAGGCGCTCGATGTCGGCCAGCGGCTTGAGCGCAGCGCGCAATTCGGCGCGTTTCATGCCTTGCTCGAAGTAGAATTGCACACCATCCAGCCGTTGATTGATTTTCTTGGCATCCAGCAATGGCTGACTGACCCATTGTTGCATCAAGCGTTTTCCCATAGGGGTAACAGTGCGATCTAAGACGCCCAATAAAGAGCCTTGGCGTTCACCCCTCAGAGTCTCGGTTAACTCCAAGTTGCGGCGCGTAGCGGCGTCCAGAGTCATGAATTCGGACAGGTTGTAGCAGCGCAGGCTGGTCAACAATTTTAGGGCCTCTGGCTGGGTCTCTTTCAGGTATTGCAGTAAAGCGCCTGAGGCGCAAATTCCCAGCGATTGTCCTTTCAAGCCAAAGCCATCCAAGGCTGCGGCTTGGAAGTGCGTCAAGAGGGCTTCTTCGCAACGACCCCTCTCGAAGCGCCACGCAGGCCAGGGCGTAGGATGACCCGGCAAACCGTCCTGGAGCGAAAGATTGTCAGGGAGCAGGATTTCCGCCGGGCGCAGACGCATCAGTTCTGCGCGTAAAGTCTCGGGCGATAGTTCTGCAACAGCAAATTCCCCGGTGGTGATGTCTGCGTAAGCCAGACCGGCTTTGTTCTCGGCTTGTCCAGCAGTTGAACTGCTGGACATCACAATAGCGGCTAGGTAATTATTGGCGTCGCCGGGTAACAAGCCAGGTTCCACTACCGTTCCGGGTGTGACAATCCGTACCACTTTGCGAGGAAAGATGCCGTTGACCGGCTGGTTACCCATTTGTTCGCAAATGGCAACGTGATAGCCTTTTTCGATCAGGCGTGCAAGATAATTTTCGACAGCATGATAGGGGATACCTGCTAACGGTGCGCGGATGCCTTTTCCGACCGGCCGCGAGGTCAGCACGATGTCGAGTTCGCGGGCGGTAATCTCGGCGTCCTCATCGAAAGTCTCGTAGAAATCGCCCAGGCGGAAAAACAGAATCTCGTTGGGGTGCTTGCGCTTGATTTCCAGATATTGCTGGCGGACAGGGGTGAGGTCGTCGTTGGACATGCTGTGATTTTACACTGAATTAGCCATGCGCAGCGAGAAAATTTGGAAAGTTTGACGATTCCTGCCAAGTGTTGTATAACTCGGCTGGATTTGTTTACAAAACAACAATGAGGTTTGTTACGATGTATAAACTTGTACTGGTCCGTCATGGACAAAGCATTTGGAATTTGGAAAATCGCTTCACCGGCTGGACGGATGTCGGCCTGACCGAGCAGGGACTAGCCGAAGCGCACGAGGCTGGACGGGTGTTGCGAGAAAACGGCTATTCTTTCGATGTGGCCTATACCTCGGTGCTGCGACGTGCCATCAAAACGTTGTGGATCATTCTGGAAGAAATGGGCCTGGAATGGATTCCGGTCGTCCGCGCCTGGCAATTGAATGAGCGTCACTACGGCAACCTGCAAGGGTTGAACAAGGCTGAGATGGCGGCCAAAT
>DAOUCM010000319.1:0-22064 GCA_034431895.1 Anaerolineales bacterium | reverse complement strand
TAGAAGCGCTTTTTCCCGATGGGGATGACGATATTCATCGACTCGTAGCCGGGCGGCGTGGCCAGGTCAATCTCGGCCTGGATGCCGCGCCCGTCGTGGAAGCCCGGCCAGGAGACAGACAGATGCCGATGGTCAGGATGCAGGCTGAAGCGGAGTCTGACGCGCTGGTCCTCGAAGCGGCTGTCGCCCTCGGTGGAGTTGCGCGGCAGTTCGATGCCTTTTGCGAGCGGGATGACCAGTCCCTCTTCGTGCAGGTCGCCGGTCTCGAAGTCCAGGGTGTAGACGAAAATATTGCCGGCGTAGCCCAGGTCGGCGATGGTGGCTGAGAAGAAACGGCGCGGGGTGAAGACAGCGTAGTAGTCCCAGCGTTTGATGCGGAAGCGCTGGAATGGACGCAGAGCATAGAAGCGGGCAGATTCAAGGTTGCAATCTAGCACAGGCTGGCGCGCCCAGCCGACTTGCGAGAGAGAGCCGTTGGGCCGCAGGAGAGGAGCAAGGTTGGCTCCCAAAGAGGATGCTTTCAATTCGGTTTGCATGGCAGGTAACTCCTATTTTTGTCATCGGCCGGCATGGAACAAGTCCAAGTTGTCGCTTACCCAATCGAACAGCCGCTGCACGCCCTCTTGCACGCCGATCTTCGGCTTCCAGCCCAGTTCCCGTTCCGCCTTGCGGATGTCGGCGTAGAAGACCTTTTGGTCGCCCGGACGCCAATCACCGCGCGCGACTTCGATCTGACGCCCAAGCATTCTTTCGAGCAGCGGTCCGAACTCTGCCCACACCGACATCACGTTGGCCGGTCCGCCGCCGAGGTTGTAGACTTGACCGGCGGCTACGTCAATGCACTCGATAGCGGCGTCGTAGGCATTCATCAAGTCGTCCACGTGCAGCACGTCGCGCACCTGCTTACCGTCGCCATAGATGGTGATGGGACGCCCGCTGAGGGCGGCAATGACAAACCAGGCCACCCAGCCTTGATCCTCTATGCCAAACTGGCGAGGGCCGTAGATGCAATTGGAGACTTGCACGCCGCCGGCGAGGAACAGATGCGCATCGTCCTCTACCTCAAGGTCATAAACAGGCTCCTCACTCAATGGTTCTACTGTTTTCAAACTATCCCACAACAAATAGCCGTCGGCGCGTCGCAACGCAACCGTTTCCTGGAAGAATTCAGGGGTGGTGGAGGTGGATAGCCAGCACAAGAGTTCATTGAGGCGTTTAGAACGTTCAGGGCTGAAAGCATATCCAATTTCTGCCAGCCGGGGGAACAAGGCTCGTCCGCCTAGCAATCGCACAGTCATTTGCACGGTGGTGCCTCGCTTGTAGGTCTCTGGTTTGGCTTCGAAGTAGGAGGTTTCGATATCGAACTCGGCAAGCAATTGCCGTAATTGTCTCATCCAGAGTCGTCCATTTTCGAGGTAGTCTATATCTTTCGATTGGGCATACGAGGGGGCAAGATAGGAATTGGTCTGCACTTGTCCCAATTCTGCGCCAAAGAAGCCGCGTAGAAAAGCGCGTTTGACCAGGCGATGGCCGTTTTGGATCCAAGCAGGCAGGGAATATTCCACGCGAACTTTATCGCCGACAGGTACGCCAAGCATCTCGAACAGCGTAAAAACAGGCAGGGACTGTTGTTGAATGCGACAGGAGGTGCCCTGAATGACTTGCCCGCTTGGTAAATTCGAAGCAGATGTGGAGCGAATGATGCCGCTCACCGGTAGATTCAACCATTGCATTCGTTGGGTGATTTCCTGTAACTCCGCTTCAGAGCCAAAGAATTGGACGTTATATGCAGGCCCTTCCCGACTCTTGCGATGGTGAATGCTCAAATGACCGTCTCCAAATAGCCAGCCAACAAGTTCGGCCATGGCAAGTAATTTATCGCCGCTTAGAGGCAGGAGATGATGGGCAATCTCGTCTGCATCATTCCAACAGCGTTTGTCGGCGGTGCGGCTTCGGACGAGTTCGATATAGTCTGTGGGATTCAACACCTGGTCGTGGACGAATGTCCAGCGCGGCATGAACAAAGCCTCGGGCAGCGTAGCCAGATAGTCGCCGTAAGCGAGATCGCGATTGGTGAACAGGCCGTGGGGGCGAACAACACGGTGATCTGCGGTAAGTGTGACCGATAAACCTTGCATCGTCGTTAGCCGGCGCACAGGCTTTGTTCCCGTTCGCCAAACATGCCTGACTCGTCGCCAGCCCCAGCCGCTGTTCACGAGATCACCCGTCTGGATGTCGGAAATGGGTTTCTTTCCAAATGGTGTAATGATCTCCTGAGAGGCTGCCAGGCACGATTGTCTCATGACAACGGTATTCAAACCATAAATGCGATGATAATCGCGCGTGTATTGGTCGCCTGTGCCTTTGCTACACCCGTAGGGGCTGTGGAAATCCAGCGGCTGGGATTCCGGGCAGCCGTGCGGCAGGTCGGCGTAGCGCCAGCGAGTTGGTTCCTCGACCAGAGGCACCTCTTCCATGCCGCCATACACTTTGTTGGTCGAAGCATAAATGAAAATGGGATTGCGCCCCGAAGTGCGCGCCGCCTCCAGCGCGTTGAACGTCCCCAGCGCGTTGGCCTCGAAATCTTGCCTGGGATGGGCAACGGAGGTGGTGACAGCCACCTGACCGGCCAGGTGAACGATCACATCCGCATTTTTGGCTGCTTCCGCTAAAAGAGCGGCGTCTACAACGTCCCCCACCACCAGCCTGAAACTGCCCTTACCAAACGTCGTCTCCAACCAGGCAATATTTTTGGAGGCGCCTGCCCGGCTGAGATTGTCGTAGATGGCGACGTGTTCGCCGCGCGCCAGCAGGCGATGGACGTAGTTCGAGCCAATGAAGCCGGCCCCGCCGGTGATGAGATAGTTCTTTGCCATGCAAACTCCATACGCTGCGTGTCATTACGACGCGGCAATCTGCTATTGAGTGAAAATATCTTATCGAGAGGAGATTGCTTCACTTCGTTCGCAATGACATCTAATCTTCTTGTTTTTCTTTCGAGCGGAAATTGCGCAGTTCTTGGTAGATGCCCGAAAGCGTCTGTCCCTCGCTCGACAGGCCGATCAGGCCTACCGTAATCGTTCCAATGTAATTGTAGAGCCTGCCCGCCAGCGCCGCCGCCAGCGCCGTAGATTGGTCGCCGGTCAGGATGGTCAGCGCACCGCCGAAAGCGCCCTCGAAGGTGCCAATAGCGCCCGGCAGGGACGGCACGGCGTTGCCAAAAGCGGCAATGCCCAGCCCAAAAAAGCCCCAAATGACTTGCGCTTGGGGGAAGAAGGCGCGCACGATGAGGAAATACGAGACAATTGCAATGCCCCAATTGACCGTCATCCAAAACAGAAAACGGGCAAACAGCCAGGCGTCGGTCAGCACCGCCAGGCCCTCCAGGAAAGGTTCTATCAAGCCGCCGCCGATTTTTTGCAAAGCCGGCCAGCGCTGGCTGAGGGTGTGAAACAACGTAAGGGCTTTTTCTCGATGACGCGCCAGCAGGTAGAGAACGAACAGGCTGGCAAGCACCAGGGCGCCCACCGCGATCCCAATCTGGCCGGCGCCTTCCGCGCCGACCACGAAAGGCAGAGAAACGAGCAAAATAGCCGCCGAGTAGGCCAGGTCTACGGCGCGCTCGATGACAATGGTGGGGATGATTTCCATGAATTGCAAGCCCCGCCCTGAGTTTGTCGAAGGGTCCGACTTGCGGCTGAGCAGGAACGCCTTGCCGATTTCTCCCAACCGGAAGGGCAGGAAATTGTTCAGTAAATATCCTTCGCCCAAGGTCAAGAACACGTCCTTATACGAAGCGCGCTCGCGCAGCAACGTGCGCCAAACAATGCCCCGCACTGCCAGCCAGACGAATGACAACGGCAGCGCCGCCAGCAGAATCAGATAATCTGCCGAGCGAATGGCCTGCGCCATCTGGCGAAAATCCACAAAGTACACAATGGCCGCAATCAGCAACAGGCTGACCAGCGCGCCGGGTAACCAACGTTTGACATCCTTCATATTTGCTCGATTGTGGAGCAAGTCTCAGACTCGCCCCTACTCATCCTCCAGTTTCAACACTGCCATAAAGGCTTCTTGTGGGATTTCTACGTTGCCGACCATCTTCAGGCGTTTCTTGCCGCGTTTTTGCTTTTCCAGCAGTTTCTTCTTGCGGGTAATGTCGCCGCCGTAGCATTTCGCCAGCACGTCCTTGCGTGTGGCCTTGACATTGGCGCGCGAGATGACTCTTCCGCCGGCCGAGGCCTGGATGGCTACATCGAACAACTGACGCGGAATGATGCCCTTGAGTTTGGTGATGAAACGCTGGCCTTTGTGATAGGCATCCTTTTCATGCACAATCGAGGCCAGCGCGTCTACCGGCTCGCCGTTGACCAGGATTTCCAGTTTTTGCAATTTGTCGGGGCGATATTCGGCAAACTGGTAATCCAGCGAAGCATAGCCTTTGGTGCGCGATTTCAACTCGTCGAAGAAGTCCACGATCAACTCAGAGAGCGGGATGGTGTAATTCAATTGGACGCGGTGCGGAGAGGGATATTCCGGCCCTCGGAATTCGCCGCGCCGCCGCGTGACCATTTCCATGATCGGGCCGTAATACTCGGTGGGGGTGATGATTTCGATGTGCATCCACGGTTCGCGGATTTCGACAATTTTGCTGGCGTCGGGCAGTTCCGCCGGCGAGTCGATGCGCACGGTCGTGCCATCGTTCAGCAGCACCTCGTATTCCACCGATGGCGCGGTGAACAGCACGTCCAGTTCGTACTCGCGCTCGATGCGCTCCTGGATGATTTCCATGTGGAACAACCCCAAGAAGCCAGCGCGAAAGCCAAAGCCCAGCGCCTGCGAGGTCTCTGGTTGGAAGGTCAGCGAAGCGTCGTTCAGTTGCAGTTTATCGAGCGCGTCGCGCAGGTCACTGTAGTCGTCGGCGTTCACGGGATAGATACCGGCGAAGACCATCGGCTTGGGGTGACGGTAGCCAGGTAGCGGGTCGGAGGCCGAAGCGGACGGGTGGGTAATGGTGTCGCCGACGCGGCAGTCATGCACTGTCTTCAGCCCGGTGGCAATGTATCCTACTTCGCCGGCGCTCAGGCTGGCTACGGCTTTCATGCCCGGCGAGAAGATGCCGATTTCCACCGGTTTCATGTCTACGTGGGTAGACATCATGCGCAGCGCCTCACCAGACTTGATCTCGCCTTCCATCACGCGCACATAGGCAATTACGCCCTTGTAGGAATCGTAGTGCGAGTCGAACACCAGCGCCCGCAGGGCGGCTTGACGCTTGTCGGGCGGCGGGGGGATTTGTGCGACGATGGCCTCCAGGACGGATTCGACGTTCAGCCCGGCCTTGGCGGAGACGCGCAGCACCGATTCGGGATCTACCCCCAGCAGGCTGCCGACATCTTCGGCCACTTCGTCGGGACGGGCGGATGGCAGGTCAATTTTGTTGATGACCGGGATGATGGTCAAATTCGCTTCGATGGCCTGGTAGAGATTCGCCAGCGTCTGCGCCTCGATGCCCTGGGTGGCGTCTACCACTAGCACAGCCCCCTCGCAGGCGTTGAGCGCGCGGCTGACCTCGTAGCCAAAGTCTACGTGACCGGGAGTGTCGATCAGGTTGAGTTCGTACTCGGCCCCGTCTTTGGCGGTGTAGGTCATGCGCACCGCCGAGGCCTTGATGGTGACGCCTTTTTCGCGTTCCAGGTCCATCGAATCCAGCACTTGCTCGGTCATCTCGCGGTCAGAGATGGTGCCGGTCAGTTGCAGCAGGCGGTCGGCCAGGGTGGACTTGCCGTGGTCTACATGTGCAATGATGCAGAAGTTACGGATGTGGGAAGTCATAGCGAGCGGGGGGAAGTATACCCGATTTTCGCTTGTCCAACGCTATGCCTGCTCGCTACGATTCGAGTGCGGTTGTTCGCCGCTGGGGCGCGTTTGTGCTAGTCGAAGAATGTTTCTGGGTATTCGCCTACTAGCGGCTCATCGTCGCGGATGGCGAGCAGCATGGTTGCTTCGCCGGGGTAGTGAAGCACGCTGCGCGACAGGGTGATGACGAAGCCCTCATACTCAGAAGTCAGAATCCCCAACAAGCGCCCCCAGGCGTCGCGCATTTCTACCAAAGGCTCGCCTACCTGTACGAGGTCGCCCGGTTCTTTCAGGTGATGCACAATGCAGGCCTGGGTGACACGCGCCGCGCTGCGGCGGCGGGTAGGATAGCCCGGATCTATCACCAGGATGCCGGTAATGGGCTCCGCTTCGCCAGGCAACATGCCGGCCCAGCGCAGTACGTTGCGCAATCCGGCCACGCTGGCGTTCACAATGGCTGGAATGGGCGTGTAGGCGCTGCCCAGTTCGGCGGTCAAGGCCGGGATGCCGGTCAGCATGGCAATCGAGGCGCTGGTAGAACGATGCAGTTTCTCGTCAATGTACTTATTCACGGCGAAGTCGCCGATGAGCGTGTGGCCGTAGGCGCGCGCCATGGCCTCCATTTTGGCGCTGGTTGCCTCGGCGCGCCGACGGGCAGCCTCGTCCCCTTTGCGATAAAGCACCCGGTCGCGGAACACAAAGGACAGCGAACGGATGGTCATGCAGTGTAAGTCGAAGTAATACGAGGCGCTGGCTTTGATTTCATTGAATAGCCGTTCATAGGCTTGTTCGAGCGCAGAAGGAGGCTCCTCATCGGGGTCCGCTTTGGGAGGCCGGCCGTCTGGGAACAAGCGGTTGGGATCGCCGTCGTGGTAATAGGCCTGGCGTTCCAGGGTGCGTAGTCCGGCTGGGTTCAGCCCGGGGATGGCGACCAGCGTGCCATGCAATTCATCCACCAGCGCGGGCGTAATCAGTTTGTGGATGACCTGGATGCCGGCGTGTTCGATGCCGTGAATGCCGGCGGTGAGCCAGAAGACCGGCCCGTCAGATTTTCCCTGCGCCAGGATGACAGGCAGCACATCCCGTCCGCCGACTGGATGCTGTACCAGGTCGTACTCGCCGTAGGTGATTTCGCCTCGTTTGGCTGTGGCAGTGCCTAAGGTAAAGGACATGCTTCCTCGAGAAGAGATGGTTTAGGTTATAGATGACGCTGACTGCGCGGATCGAGCGCATCGCGCAAACCGTCGCCGACGAAGTTGATGCCCAGGACGGTCAGCAGGATCAATGTCCCAGGGAAGAACCACAGCCAGGGAGCGGTCTCCAGGTAGCGGTAAGCGCCGTCCAGCATGTTGCCCCAGGTGGCAGTAGCACCCTGCACGCCCAGGCCAAGGAAACTGACATACGCCTCGGAGATGATGGCGCTGGCAACGCCCAGTGTGGCGCTGACGACCAACGGCGCGACCGTGTTGGGGATCAGATGCAGGAAAATGATGCGCGTATCGGAGGCGCCCAGGGCGCGCGAGGCGGAAACGTAATCCTGTTCGCGCAGGGAGAGGATATTGGCGCGGACGATGCGCGCCAGGTACATCCAGGAGGTGGCTCCGATGATCAAGATAATGACCATGACGCTGCCGGTCAACTCGCGCCCAAACAGGTGAATGGAGGGCAGTTTGCCGCCAAAGAATTTTGCCCCAATGATGAGCAGGAACAAACTGGGGATATTGAGCATGGCTTCGGTGATGCGCATGAGAATACTGTCTATCCAACCGCCATAATAGGCCGCCAGAGCGCCGACCAGCGCGCCCAGGAACACCTCCACGATGGCGGCTGAGATGCCGATCAGCATCGAAATCTGACCGCCATAGACCGTGCGCGCCAGGATGTCGCGGCCAATCACGTCTGTGCCGAAGGGATGACCGGCGGAGGGCGGTTGCAATTTCAAACTGGTATCGTTGCAATTGGCCCAGGCCTCACCGTAAACCTCTTGATGAATAGGAGCGCAATAGCCTTTCATCCAGTTACCGGCCAGGGCGACATACAGGAAAAGGATAATCAAGATGCCCAGCCCAGCCATCGCCATGCGGTGTTTGCGGAAACGCCGAACGGCCAGGGCGGTTGGCGAGAGCGGCTGTAAGCCACCGCCCGCAGGAGAGGCTGCCGCTTTTCCGTTGAACAATCCATTATCAGGGGATGTATCGGTCATGACAAGCCTCTATTCCAGGCGGATGCGCGGGTCTACCAGCGAGTACACCACATCGGTGATAATTTGGAAGACAACGACTGCAATGGAAATGAGCATCAAGATACCCATCAACACAGGGAAGTCGGCGCGTTCGGTGTGGTCTATGAATAAACGTCCCATACCGGGCCAGGCAAAAATGCGCTCCGTCACCACAGCGCCCGCCAGCAGGAAGGGAATATCCAGGCCAATCAGGGTGATGAAAGGCAAGGCGGCGTTGGGCAAAGCGTGGCGCAGCACCACATACATCGTCCGCACCCCTTTGGCGCGGGCGGTGCGCACATAATCTTGACTCAACACTTCCAGCACGCTCGAACGGACGAAGCGGCTGTACCCGGCAATGCTGATGATGGATAAGGTAGCCACTGGCAAGACCATGTGCTTGAGTAACTCGCCGCTCGTTTTTCCCACGGCCGGGTCGAACATACCCACTGTAGGCAGGTAGGGGAGCCCCCAGCGGCGGAAATTGACCGCAAAAATGTACATCAACATCAAGGCCAGCCAGAAGACCGGCATCGAATATCCCACGAAGGATAATGTGGTGGCAATGTTATCGAAAGCCGTGTAGGGACGTAATGCAGAATACAGGCCCAATGCAAGCGAGCATAAGATGATGATGACCTCGGCAGTCAGCATCAGAATCAACGTGTTGGGCAGGCGTTCACCAATCATCTTTAGCACCGGCTGGCGCGTGACGAGCGAGTTGCCCCAGTCGCCGCGCAGAACGCCCAATCGCTTACCCGGGGTCTCTGGAACGCCGTCGCCGTCCATGTCAATCTTTTGCCAATCGTTACCCACCAGCCAGGTAATATATTGCATGTAAATAGGCTGATCTAGCCCCCACTGACGGCGTAGCCGTTCCCGATCTTCGGGGCGCGGCGGGGTGCGTCCGCCCAATGTAGCGATAGGATCGCCAAAGGACTGCATCAATACGAACAAAATGATGCTGATAATGAATAATTGTGGAATGGCTTGCGCCAGTCGCCGCAAAATATAGTTGGTCATGGCTCAAATCAGGAAGCGTCTGCCGGGATGCTGATCTCCCGGCAGACGCACAAATCGCACTCAGACTATTCGACAATTTCCCATTCGTAGGCGTTCCAGAATGGGTATACGCCAGAGAATTTTACATTCTTCAGGCGACTGCTGACCGACCACAAGTCTGGATCCTTCCACATGCCGATGTAAACATAGTCATCGTAGATGATCTGTTGAATTTGATTGTAGAGTTCCTTGCGTTTGACGGGGTCCAAGGTGGTGGCTTGTTCGGCCATCAAGCGGTCAATTTCAGGGTTGCAGTAGCCCTGATTGTTCCCGCCATCCGGATTCTCGGCGCTCACGATCTGATCGCAGGTCCAGCCAGAAGAGGCGTCGGGGTCAGGATAAGAATCCTGTACGCTAGAAAACTCGGCAATGTCATACAACCCCAGCGCTTGTGGGCCGCCGTCGTTGTAGCCGTTCCAGAACACATCGCTGGAATAGTTGACCAGTTCCGCACCGATGCCAACCAGTTTCCATTGCTGCTCCACCACTGCTTGCACATTCTTGCGCAGTTCGCGTTGGTTGGTGACGTAACGAACAACCAGGTCTACTTTCTTTCCATCAATCATCTTGTCGCGGATGCCGTCGCCGTCCGAATCAACCCATCCGGCCGCATCCAACAGGGCTTTGGCCGCTTCAGGATCATAGGGATACGGCTCTAGCGTATCGGTTTGATAGGGCGGCGTGCCGTCCCAATAAGTGACGTTGACCGGGTTGATGGTCGGATCCAGCAGATCGTTGACGATGGTGAAGCGGTCGGTTGCCAGGGCAATTGCCTTGCGGACGTCCTTTTCCAGCATGAACGGACGGGCGGTGGCTGGGTTGACGTTCAGGAACCAGGCCTCGTTATAGCCCGAGGTGACTGCAACAACTTTGACCTTGCCGGTGGCTTCTAATTTTTCGATTTGATCCGAGGAAAGGAAGACGCCGATATCCGTATCTCCGGCCAAAATGGCGGCTTCTTGGGCTGCGTCATCCGGCACGATACGAACAAAGATTTTTTCCAGCTTGGGCGTCTGGATCCAATTCGGGTTGGCCACGAATGCCAAATGGCTGCCGGTTTCCCATTCGCTGAACATGAACGGCCCAACACCAACGGTGGGATTGCGATTCCATTCGGCGTTGTCAAGGGTGCCTTCTGACTCAAAGACGGGCTGTAGAACATGTTTGGGCAACACCCAATAGAACAGGGATGTCAGCCAGGCCGCAAAGGGTTTGTTGAATGTAATGACGACCGTAGTCGGGTCCTGCGCTACGACGCTGGTGACATAATCTTCGTAGGGGTAGCGGCTCAAGGGAGTATTCTTGTCCGACATGATCATCTCATAGGTGAACACATAATCGTCGGCAGTCACAGGCTCGCCATCGCTCCAGGTAATGTCGTCGCGCAGTTTGATGGTGACGGTCAGACCGTCTTCGGACAGGCCGCCGTTTTCAAGGGATGGGATTTCTTTGGCAAGTACCGGCACCGGTTGGCCGTTCTCGTCGAAGTCCCACGAAGGCTTGAGATAGAAGGGTCGCAGGTAGCCAGAGAAGGACATATCCGTATACATGGGGTTGAGATTGTCCGGTTCCTGCACGAAAGTGATGGTGACCGTACCGCTTGGGGCAGCAGGTTCAGCGGGCGCTGGGGCCTCCGTTTCGGCTGGCGCCGCTGGGGCTTCGGTTTCAGCCGGCGCTGGAGTGGCAGGTTGACCGCCGCAGGCCGTCAGTATCATGCTGGCTAACACAACCAGCGAAAGCAAGAGAGTCAGGTTACGTTTCACGTTTCTCCTCCTAGAGAGAGTTTGAAAGGGTTTCAATAGATGAGGTGTGTGAGTTCGAAAGTAATCTTGGGGGTGGACCTCCTTTCATATCATCCCTGGCGCCTGCCGTTGGCCAGCAATCCAATATCGTCATTGCAAGACAACGTTCTTGTGCCAGAGCAACCCTTAGCAAGTCGTGAAATTACTTTGCATCCCTCCAATTGGCTATCCTTTGCCCAGAATGTTTGCAATGACAGCGCATTCACCATCTTTCTTTGCAATAAGCATATTTTTATGAACAATATTATTATATACAGGATGTACCCAGAATACAATTTGCAGAATTATCTTTGTCACAAGGGTAAAGGGTCGTTTGCTCAGCGTATTTTATTGCGTAATCATCCCCAGCAATTCGCGCAGCACAGATTCGATATGAACGTGCATGGCTGTTTCGGCTGCTTGGGCATCGCCTTGTTCCAGGGCTGAGAGGATGGCCGCATGTTCCAGCGTATCCACTTCATCCCTTCCAGCCAGCGGTTGCGAGGCGGTGCGCGAATAGTTTCCAATCCGCATAGTAGGAAAAGCCTCCCATAACTGACTTAACGTGCGTATCAAATAGGGACGGCGGCTGGCCTTGAAAATCAACTCGTGAAATTGACGGTTGAGTTCTCGATAGCGGGCTACCTCTTCAGGAGCGGAATGCTTTTGGATTTCTGCGTGGACTTGTTTGAGTTCGGCTATTTCTTCGGGCGTGATCTGTTGGGCAGCGAAACTGGCTGCCCGGCCTTCCAGAAAAGCCCGCAGGGCATACAAGTCTTCGAGGTCGGCAGGCGAAAAGTCCATCACGCGCGCGCCGCGATAAGGTACATGTTCCACCAGCCCCTCGGCAGACAGTTGCTTCAGTGCCTCCCGTACCGGCATCTGGCTTACTTTCAATTCTTGAGCGATTTGCTCCTGCCGCAGCCACTGGCCAGGTTTGTATCGCCCTTCTAAAATGGCAGCACGAATCTGTTCCGCAACGATGTTGCGTAGTTGACGGTGTGAGGAGGCGCCTGGTAACATGTGTCTCTTTATTTACATTCTCTCAATTAGTGGAGGAGGGGGTGTTTCGAGTATGTGGTCCACCCCGTCCCTTTCTTTTGGGAGAATACTTTTGGGGGCTAGATATTAGATATTATATCTAAATAATACTATAGCGCATTACGAGGTGAGAGTCAAGTGGCAATTTTTTCTTTGGAGTGATTTTACCCACTTAGCAGGGCGCGGATGCGCGGCGCAATGCCTGCCAGGTCTGTCAATCCTTGTGTGAAGCGCCGATGTTCTCGTCCTATGACCAGCGCGGGTACGCTCGCTTGAGTATGCCGTCGCGTAGACAGGTCTTCCAGGTTGCCGTGATCGGAGGTAATCAAAATCAGACCTTCGTCCATATCCCATGCAGCCAGCAGCCCTCCCAGCACAGTGTCGAAGGTCTCCATTTGTTCTATGCCCCAGTCCATATCCTGTTTGTGACCGGCATAATCGCTGGCCCAGTATTCGAACAGCGAGAAGTCGTAGCCTTGCGCCAGTTGCGCCAGTTTTTGTCCCGCTTCGCGCGCGGACAGGAGAGGGGCCTCCGCTAAACCGAGCGTGGTGCGCCACCCCCGCGCAGTGAAATCGGCCGAGAGCGCCCGTCCGGCAAACAAGTCCTCTTTTGTGAACAAGGGATAACCAGCGCTGGTGACAGCCAGCGGGATAGCCGAGTACAGGCGCTTGCCGCTGGCGATGCCCGCAAAGTAGCGCGGCGGGTAGGCGTTCAGCAATGCAGCAGTTTTTTGTTTTGCGCGCAGCCATGAAAACAAAGTCTGTTCATCGGTCAGGTAACGAGCAACGGCAGGATCAGGTTTCGGGCCGTAGTGGTAGCCCAATTGCGCGGGGATGTTTATGCCGGTCAACAGGACTGCTTGACCGGTAGCCGATTGAGGCAGACCGGCTACGCCCAGGCAGGCATCTAGCGCCACCAGGGAGACCCCTTCTCCTTCGAAAGGCGCTGTCGAAGCCGTTAGATTGCCTCCCCTTAACAAAGAACGTAGATGAGGCATCTTGGCGCGCGCCAGAGGGTTGAATGCCGGCTCGTTTTCGCCCAGCCCCACCCCATCCAAGAAGATGAACAGGATTTTGGTCATATCTCCAATTGTACTGCCTAACCCTCTACCAGTCGTGGCACATGTCCCGAAAAGGGAGGGGAGACTTCCTTCCTTCTGTGGGAGAAGGCTTCACCAGCCGCCGCATCATTGTCCCTGATGAGTCTCCCTTTCCCCACAGGGGGAAGGGTAGGGGATGAGGGCTCATCAGGAAAGAAATCACCATTACGCGATAGCCCCGCCACCCGCTCTCACTTGGAGTAAAATATAAAAATATAGCGTAGTTTTCATTACCTGACAAATTGTCATGAGGAGAAAAATATGGCAAAAGGATCAGCATTTGGGAAAACCATCTTGATTGGGGATCAGTTCGTGTTGGAAGAAGTGCCGGCCATTGTGTCTTCTATTCCCTTCGAGACCATCGCAGAAGTGGAAAGGATTGACGGCGAGGGCTGGGTATTGGAAGACAATCGTGTCGAGGTGCCGGGGTATAAGGAAAAGAAGAAAGAGCAACAGATCGTCTCTATCAACCGCATCCTCGAAGTGATGAACATAGATGTCAAGAAGACGCCCATCAAGATCACCTATGGAGGCAGTCTGTTGGCGGGCAGCGGAGTGGGAGCCAGCGCCGCCAGTTGCGTGTCTCTGGCGCGGGCCTTGAACGCTGAGTTCAACTTGGGCTATACCATTGAGCAAATCAATCATGTTGGCTGGGAAGGGGAGTTTGCCTATCATGGCATTCCTAGCGGCGTGGATAATACCGCCTCGACCTACGGCGGACTATTGCTCTATTGGGTCAAAGGCCAGGAAAAGCACTTCGAGAGAATTGTCTCGAAAAAGCCGCTGTATATCGTGTTGGGCAATAGCGGCGTGACGGCCAATACCGCTTTGTTGGACGAATATATCGAGGAAATGAAGAAAAAAGACCCGGCCGGCTTCAAATCCCGCATGGAGGCCATCACGGCTCAGGTGTACGAGATGAAGGCTGCTCTCGAGAGCGGCGACCTGGAGAAGGTAGGCGCGATTATGACGGCCAATCATGAGATTTTGATCGAGATGGGACTGTCCCATGAGAAACTCATCTACTTGTGCAACCTGGCGTTGAAGATGGGCGCTTTGGGGGCAAAGGTCACCGGCGGCGGTCGGGGCGGCTACATGAATGCCTTGACGACCGGTGAAAAGATGCAAGAAGAGATTGCGGCAGCCATGGAGGCAGAGGAATACAAGGTCATCCGGGCTACGATAGGTATGTAAGATGAGCAAAGAGGACTTTCTTGCAGAAATCCGCAAGGGTATTGGCCTATTGAAATCTGGCGGCCGCCAAGTAGCCCTGGTACATCACAACGACGCCGACGGCCTGACCTCGGCGGCTATCCTGCAAACGGCTTTGACGCGAGCAGGTTTTTCTGTTCATCGCATTTGCATCGAGCGCGTCCATCCTCCTATTGTGGCGCGCATCCATGCACAATTCGAAGCCACCATTTTCTACGTTGACCTGGGTGGGCAGGCGGCGCCGGTCATTTCCGAGGCTAACCAGGGGCGGCGCACCACGCTAATTCTCGACCACCATCATCCGCACAAACCCACCGATCCCAAAGTGCTCAACATGGCGACCGAGTTCTTTGGGTTATCGGGGGATATGGATATTTCGGCTTCGACAGCGGCCTACCTTTTCGCCCTTGAATTGGAGCCTGCCAACCGTGATTTAGCATATGTGGCTGTGTTGGGCGCAATTGGAGACGAGCATGATCGGGAAGGCAGTCTGATTGCACAGAATCGTGAGGCGTTGCAAGACGCGCTGAGCCAAGGTCAGGTGCGCGTGGAGGTCAATGAGCGTGGGAAGGAAATCTACACCCTGACTCGCTTCGGGGAGGCGACCCCCCTGACGCCGCTCGCAATCGCCGTGACGACCTTGGGTGGGGTTGGCTATTATTCGGATGGACCAGATCTTGGGGTGCGGGTGTGTTTGGAAGGGCTTTCTGCGGCGGCCCAAAACCGCCTGGAAGAACTTCGTCGCATCCAGCAAACGGCCTATGAGAAGACGACAGCGCGGCTGAAGCGGGAAGGCTTTCGTGAAACGGAACACATCCAGTGGTTCTCGGTGGGAGACGATTTCTCACCCATGGGTGTCAAGATCATTGGCGAATATTGTGCAGATATTCGCAATGAAGGCTTTGTCAACCCCGAAAAATATATTGTGGGTTTCCAGAATATGGCGCCCGACATCCCTGGCGTGGGTTCCTTCGATTGGGCGCAGACCAAAGCCTCCATGCGCGTCTCCACCTCTTTGGAACACAAGATTTTGAACGAACAATCTATGCCCTCATTAGCCTACCTGGTTCCTGCAGCGGCCAGGCAGGTGGGCGGCTCTGTGGATGCTTGCCATGCTTCCACTGCGGCCACCATCGTTGACCTGGGTCGCGAGGAGGCGTTGGTCATCGCGATGGAAAAGTTGATTCAGGCCGAATTGGTCAAAAAGTAAGCCGCTACAAAACAGGGATTGTCCAAAAAGGGGGGCTAGGTTCCATTTTGCTGCCACGTGCAGGGATGAACGAAAGCGATGACCTCCATACTGGGGATCATCGCCTGTTTGTATCTTCTCGAAAAGAAGGGCAAGCAAGGATGCGCTCAATGGTTGAGGACTAATACCGCCTCTTTGGAACAGGTGACCTGACTTTTGTCGCCCAGTTTGGGCAATTCCAAGAAGGGGTTGTTGAAGGTATCCATGTAGAACAGCGAGTTGCCCAATCTTACCTGAATACGGACGACAGACCCCAGGAAAGTAATGTTCTCGATGGTACAATCGAGGACATTGTCCTTCTTTAGTTCGGAGGCAAAACTGAGACGCTCGGGGCGAATAGACATTAACACCTTGTCGCCCTTTTTCTTTTCTTGCAGGTTTTCGGCGCTCTTGAGTATCAGGTTATCCATGCGCAATAGTCCGCCAGCGGGATCTTCGACCTCAACAGTAGCGGTATTCAACGTGCCAACGAAGTTTGCAACGAAGGCTGTCTTGGGGAAGTTATAGATTTCGAAAGGCGAGCCAACCTGCTCCATTCGCCCGGCGTTCATGACGACAACACGGTCTGAGAGGGAGAGCGCTTCTTCCTGGTCGTGCGTCACATAAATAGCGGTGATGCCCAGTTTCCGCTGGATGGCGCGGATTTCGGCGCGCAGCGAGACGCGGATCTTGGCATCCAGAGCCGAAAGGGGTTCGTCGAGCAGCAATACATCGGGACGCAGCGCCAGGGCGCGTGCCAGTGCCACTCGCTGTTGCTGGCCGCCAGAAAGTTGGTACGGGTAGCGGTCGCCGTACTCGGGCATGTTGATGAGCGCTAACATTTCTTCTACGCGCTGACGAATCTCTTGGGGCGTTTTCTTCATGACTTTGAGACCAAAGCCGATGTTCCCTGCTACGGTCATGTTGGGAAACAGCGCATAGGATTGGAAGACCATGCCGACCTCTCGTTTGTTGGGGGGCATTTGTGTAATATCCTCCCCGTTCATGATGATGCGGCCGCTGCTTGGCGTTTCGAAGCCAGCCACCATGCGCAGGGTGGTCGTCTTGCCGCAGCCGCTTGGCCCTAAAAAAGAGACCAATTCCCCTTTTTCGATGTCGAGATTGAAATCCTTGACCGCTTCGACCGAGCCAAAAATCTTGCTCACGTTTTCAATTTGCAGGAATGCCATAATGTCTCCTCGCAGGGTTAGTGTGCACCGGCAACTTGTTCCTGTCCTCGCCCGCGTCCAATCCATTGCAACAAGCCAATGGAGGCCCACGTCAACAGGAAACTGACAACAGAAAGCGCCTGGGGAGTATAGGCGCGCATCGAACCGATTTCTTCCATGTATGGGCCAAAGGCTGGCCAGGCCAGGAGAGAGGCAAACGTGAATTCGCCCATCACAATGGCAAAGGTCAGGAAGACTCCGCTCAAGATAGCCACGCGCAGGTTCGGAAAGATGACCTGGGTAAGGATGGTGACCCAGCCAGCGCCCAAACTCAAAGCGGCCTCGGTCAGTGTGCGCACATCAATTGCGCGCAGACCCGTATCTACAGCGCGGAACATATAGGGTAGCGATAGTACGATGTAGCCAGCGATCAGTAAGATGGGGCTGCCCAGCAATAAGATGGGAGGACGCCCGTACAGGCGGATGAGTCCAAAGGTCAATACTACCGCTGGCACCACGAAAGGCATCAAAGTCACAAACTCGACAAAGGGCCGTGCTTTGGGTAATTTCCAATGCACCCAATAAGCCGTTGGCACTACCAATACGGTGCTGAAGAAGATGGTCAAGAGTGCCCACAAAACCGAATACCCAAAGTTAAGGAAGAATTTGGGGTCGGTAAACGCTACCCGGTAGGCTTCGAAAGTGTAGCGACCTTTGATCATTCGCATACTGAATTCCAACGTGGCGACCAACGGCAGGAAGAAATATACTATTCCAATCAGCAGGATGATCCAGGCCCAGATATTCACTTTTTTCATCTCGTCCACCTCGCTGCGCGTTTCTGCATCCAAGCGTAGCCCGCCATACACAGGCTCATGATGACAATCATGCCCAATGCCAGGGCGTTGCCCAAGCCAGGGTTGTACAACACGTCGCCCTGAATTTGTGCGCCAATGAGAATGGTGACCAGGTTGATGAAACTGCCAGAAAATGCGTACGCAGTAGCATAGGCGCCAAAGGCGTTTCCAAAGAGCAGAATCATGGTCCCTAGCAAAGAAGGCAACAAAATCGGTAGGGCGATATAGCGCCAGTAATGATAGGAAGTGCCACCCAGATTCTCGCACGCCTCCCGCCACTCGCGCCGCAGACCATCCAGGGCCGGCGCCATGATCAAGACCATCAGAGGAAATTGGAAATACATGTACACGATGCTCAGCCCCCACATGTTGTAAATGCTAAAGCCCAACTCCCGCGTGTTGATATTGAAGATGCTTTCGATCCAGCGCGTGACCAGGCCGGCATTGCCCATCGTAGCAATGAAGGCAAACGCCAGCGGCACGCCTGCAAAGTTAGAGGCAACGCCCGAAAAGGTCGTCATGAACGTGCGGATGCTGTACGGCAAGCCGCCCAGCACCACTGCATAAGCCAGCAAAAAGCCAAAGATCGCTCCACCTATGGCTGTAATCAGGCTGATTTGCAAACTGGTCTTATAGGCGTTGATGATGTCCTTCTCGGTAAACAGGGCAATGATATTATCCAAAGTAAAACTGCCATCATTGGCCTGGAAACTTCGATAGAAGATCGAGAGTGATGGAAGGAAGAGGAACATCACTGCAAAGAAGAAAAAGGGCGCTATCCCTACCCAGTTCCAATTGAGTCTCTTGGCAGGGAGGCGAGGCAGGCGCTCGACATTGCTCACGCTTAACTCCTTTCGATTGCTTGGCAAAGGCCCCAAAGGTCCTTAAGACCTTTGGGGCCTCGATATAGAAGGGATTACTCGCCGAAGACGACTTTGCGCCAATTTTCTGTGATGTAGGCCTTGGTCTCGGTCAACTGCTGAATGGTCGGGAAGAAGGCCTTCTCATAAGCCTCGGCCGGAGGCAGTTTGTCCAGCATTTCTTGCGGGATGACGCCGCGCTTGGCCATGTCATTGAAGCGAATCGGGTGGGCATAGCCTTTGAGGTACAGGTTCTGGCCCTCGTCGGACATGACGAATTCCCACCACAGGCGAGCGGCGTAGGGGTGCGGCGCATAAGCGCTGATGCCGCCCGCATACGGCCCAGCCAGAACGCCCGTCTTGGGAACCACGATTTCGAGTTCGGGATTGCCCGCAAGGGCGTCGCGGTTGGCCAGCGCCAGGTAGTCCCATTCCATGACGATGAGGGTCTCGCGCTGGGCGAGGCGTCCCTGGTCGGCAATGACGGGGATGAAGTTGCCCGATTCGTGCATTTCTTTCCAGAATTGCAAGCCGGCTTCGGCTGCCTTGGTGATGTCACCGCCAGCGCGGGAAAGCCCGGCCGCCAGCACGGTCTGAACAGCCTGATTCGACTTGAGCACGTCGCCGGCCATGGCTACCTTGCCCTTGTATTCCGGCTTGAGCAGGTCTTCCCAGTCTTGCGGCGTGTTCTCGATATCGGGCTTGACTACCTCGAAGACCAGCACGCCGTAGTACTCGGCCCACCAATAGCCATCTGGATTTTTAGCGTCATCAGGGATGGTTGCCCAATCGGCTACTTTGTATTTGGCAAGCAAGCCATCCTTCATGGCTGTTTCGGTGTGGGCAACGCCGATGTCAATCACATCGGGCGCCTGCGGGCCTTTGCTTTCCTTATTGGCGCGAATGGCCTCCAGTTCGTCAGCAGAGCCGGCGTCTGGGTTCAGTTCGTTGATGGTGAGGCCGTATTTGCTCTTGAAGGTCTCGATGATTTCGCCATAGTTGGCCCAGTCGTGCGGCAGCGCAATGGTCGTTAGTTGACCTTCCGTCTTAGCGGCGGCAATCAAATCGTCCAGCGGAATCGATTCGCCGCTGGTCAAATCGGGCAAACCGGCGGCAGGCTCGGCGGCCTTGGGTCCACATGCTGCCAAATAGGCAGACGCGCCCGCTGCCGCAGCGCCCATCTTCAGGAAATCACGACGAGTAACTTTGTTAGGTGACATTTTTCTCTCCTTTATGTTTGTTAGAGACGAACTCAAGAAAGAACGACCAAATTAGCGTACCGAGTCAATTTTCCTCTTGCACCTCCGTAGATGAAGCGTAGCGCGGGATTTATCCCGCAACCCAAGACGGCATGAATGCTACGCCACAAAATCTTCACAAACGTGATAGATTCTGCAGAGTAATACTATAGTGATCTCACACAACAGGCACTACAAAGTATTGTAGCACCGTTTCATACCGAGTGTCAATTTCATGACTGGCAAAAGCAAGAAACCTTAACGGGTTGATAACACGTTCCTTTGCTGGAGGTTGGAGCGGCGAGGCGCCGAAAAAACTTACTCTATGCCCTCGCCGCATCCTGCCACATCTTACTCGACGGGGATTTCCTTGTAGACCTTGTCTACGTCAATTCCCTGACGCTTGCGGTAGGAACTGAAGCCATAGTAAATGCCTGCCGCCAGCGCGTACATGACAATCATGAACACCATCGAGGTGCTGTTCTGCCAGCCGATGCCGTAGAGATAGCCCGGGTCCCAGAACCAGACCACCAGCAGCCAGTCTAGGAAGGCAAAGAAGACCAGCCCAGCCAATGTGATGAGCGGAAGTTGCTCTCCAGCCGCCATTTTGCGCAAAATGAAGACCGCCACGTAGACAAGCAGGGCGGCATTGAGCAAACTCAGCAGCGCCACCAAGAGAATCATCGCTTGCGTCAAGCCGGTCTGATCGCCCCACTGGGCAAAGACCTGTGTGCTCAGATTGACCATCAGGTAGATGAGATAGCCGGCAGCGCCCACGAAAAGCACCGTCACCAGCCAACTCAGCCAGGAGGGCATGATATAGCGCGCAATTGGCGAGCCATCGAAGATATCCTTTTGACGCCAGGGGAGCAAGATGCCTGCCAGCGTTGTCCCAAGGAAGGTCACTGCAATGACCAGGGTGGCATCCAACACGATGGACTGGAAACTAGCGATGTTCCAGGCGTAGAGAATGGAGATGATAATGGATGGAATGACCATCAACAGCAGCGCGTTGACGGGCGTCTTGGTGCGCGGCTCGATTTTCGACACCCATTCGGGCAACATGCGGTCGAGAGCAGCCGCGAAGATGACGCGCGTGGAGGAGAGGAAGACCGTGCCGCTCCAGCCGAACCACCACATCCCAACCAGGAAAACAATCAGGAGTTGCAGAGCCCGGCTCGAGGTTAAGAAGGTAGCAAACTGAACAGGATAGGGCCAGACAGGAAGGGGGACGTCTGTCCCGTAGAAGATGCTGCTCCAGAATGCGCCGTTAGCGTTGATGTAAAAGTCCCAGCCCATGGTCTTGTTGATGAGGGCAAAGAAAATCAACGCCAGACCGGTTGTGACGATGATGGCGGCGGCCATACCCCAAAAGTTGCGCTTGTAATCGGTTGCACCGCGCACTTCGCCGTAGAGTGTAGACCCCCAGTTGGGCCACAAGTTGAAGAAGGTCATCATCGGCACCATAGCCATCGAGGCGCCCAGGGCGATTACACCCAACGGACCGAATACCGTCCCGGCGGCTTGACCGGCTGCCAGGGTATCGGTGTAGTAGTCGCCGGCTGGCAGGCCATACAAGGCCGGCACATTGGCATTGAAGGCCGCAATGAAGGTTTCTTTGTTGTTGAACAGTAGCAAGCCAAAGACGATCAGCAGACCCACTATGCCCATATAGAAACAGGCCTTCTGGACGCGCGCATACCATTTCATGCCTATGGCAATGTAGATGAATACAATCAGACACACCAGCAACATGCTGGTAAGCGGCCCCCAGGGATAGGTGGTAAACCACAAGGCTAGACTGGGAGAACCCAGCAAGGCTGCCATGGGGGTGAGGAACTCATAGGCCAGCATTTGCCCGTAGAGCGGCACCCATAGCCATAAAATGAACCACCAGCCGGTGACGCTGAGCAGGAAGCCAATGCTGCGCCCCAAAATGCGGCTTTGCCAAACGTAGTCGCCGCCCGCGCGCGGCATGGCTGAGATGAGGCTGGCGTAAACAATGACCTCGAAGACGGTAAACGCGCCGCCGACCACCACGGCTGTCCCCAGGCTGCCTTCGAAGTACCAGCAATACGAGAAAATGAAAAGCCCGAGCGTAATCAGGTTGATCGAAAACGTAGCATAAATGAACGCATCGAACACCGACCAGGCTCGGACGAGTCCGCTGGCTTTACGGACGAAAAGGTTGACTTCGCTCATCTGAATCTCCTTTGCAAAATGCTTGCTCCCTCCCCAATGAGAGGGGCAAATACGAAGATGCACCGGGTTTGCTTATACAGGTTTACTTATAGGCACTCTCCTTTCTGTAAGGCAAGATATTCTCTTGCTTTACCCTGTGGTTAGAACGTAATTGCCGACTTTGTTGGGTTTGAGTTCGATTACGGCTCCGTGCAATACGCCCTGTTCATACATGCTGCCAGGGTTGATGCACAA
>DAOUCM010000318.1:0-1579 GCA_034431895.1 Anaerolineales bacterium | reverse complement strand
TCCAAGGGCTGGCAGGTGGACGCCATCGCGCGCGCCCTGTTTGGCGGGCCGCAGTTCATCGAATTCTTTACGCTCGGTCATTTCTCGCGGCGCAATCTGGTGAGGTCGTATTTGCGGAACCGTGCAACTTTGCCTGGTCATTCTCATCAAAAGTAGAACAAGTTTTGTGTACTGTTTTGACAATTTCAGCTTTTCGTATAGTTGTCATGGAGGAGCGTTTTTTGCGAAGCACATCCTTTGGAGACAAAGCAATCTCCTTAGGCTCGATTTTGCCCATACAATTGCTCTGAAAAGCCTTCGGGACGGTTATCCCAAACTGGCGTATTGTTAGTGATACAATCGAACTGTGAAGTGTCTATGAATCGTATTATCGTTAATCCCAATATCCACTTTAGGAAACCGGTGATTAAAGGCACGCGCAATTGCCTACCACCCTCACCCCCAGCCTCTTTCCCCAGGGGAGAGGGGAGCAAACGCAAAGATTTTTTGTCGTTTTCAGTCACAAAATCCGCTTTTTACATCCGTTTCCCTCTGCGTTTGGGAAAAGGTTAGGGTGAGGGTAGGTGGTTATCTCGCCCAAAGATTCCGCGCCATTAAGAGTAGCCGGCGAACAAAAACGCATTTTTGCGACCCGTGACAGAGACTTTGGCGACCCGGTTTTTGTACAGGGCGCAGGAAACGGCGCGATTTACTTACGAATGTTGCCGTCAACTATGCCAGATGTTCATGTTGAAATGAAAAAAGCGCTGGAAATTTACAGCGAAACGGAACTGGGAAAACCTTTTGTAGCGATTGAACAAAATCGCCAGCACATACGCCAGATAGAATAAACAGCCAGCCGTTTTTCAGCCAAGAAACGGCCTGATATTTCCCCGTATGCAAAAAAAAATTAGGAGTAACTGAATGCTTCGCACCTACACCAACCGCCGCTATCTGGATGCCCTCGAAAAGAAAGTCCTCGTCTTCGATGGCGCCATGGGCACCAGCCTGCAAAAGCAAAATCTCACCGCCGAGCACTTTGGTGGTGAAAAATACAACGGCTGCAATGATTATCTTGTCCTCTCTTACCCCGCAGCCGTCGAAAAAGTCCACCGCTCGTTTCTCGAAGTCGGGGTGGACGTGCTGGAAACCGATACCTTCCGCTCGAACCGCCTGACGCTGGCAGAATACGGCCTGGCTGAACGGACACTCGAAATCAACCGCGCCGCTGCCAGCCTCGCCCGTCGCCTGGCCGATGAATACGCTGCCCAAACCGGCCAGCCGCGCTTCGTAGCCGGTTCGATTGGCCCCAGCGGCAAACTCCCCTCCGCCGATGACCCCGAACTCTCCAACATTACCTTCGACGAACTGGCCGATGTCTTCCGCGAGCAGGCGGTTGGGCTGATTCAGGGCGGCGTGGACCTGCTGCTCATCGAAACCTCGCAGGATATTCTCGAAGTCAAGGCTGCCATTCACGGCATCGTTCGCGCCTTCGAGGAGACCGGCGTCTGGCTGCCGATTCAGGCCCAAATCACCCTCGATACCAGCGGGCGAATGCTGCTTGGCACCGACGCCGAAGCCGCCATCGCCATCCTGGAAG
>DAOUCM010000317.1:0-2205 GCA_034431895.1 Anaerolineales bacterium | reverse complement strand
ACATCGTAACCGGCATCTCCGAAGGTGGCAATATTCTTGTCATAATCCTTCGAGTCGGTCGTCTCGATGTATTGCACCACGGTGGCAATCCCGTCTTCCTTGGCCTTTTGCACGCCTTCCCATGCCGACTGGTTGAAGGACTTGTCATCGATCTTGCCCACGTCGGTCACCAGACCCACGCAGAAGACCTCCTCTTTCGTGCAATCGGGGGCGGCAGGCGCGCAGGCCGGCAGGACCAACGCAAACACCATCACCAGCGCCAGGACAAAATACAGTTTCTTAAGCATTCTTACTTCTCCTCTTGAATGTTTGATTAGGGAATAGCCATGAGAGAATCTTTTGTTCGATTTCGTTTCAGAAAACCACCTCCTTTACACTCGTCATGGTCGAAGCAAAAATGGATGTTTACGCCTAAAGTATACAGTCTAATCCATAGTTCGACAAGACTGCTGTGAAGAATATGACAAAGGACACTGCCCTGCTCCCTTTGGGTGTTGACTTGTTCGCTTCGCACGCGACCCTCAGCCTGCTGCCGTTTAACTGGCCTTTTCCTGCCCCTCAGCCGCTGTCCGTTTCACGCCTAGCATGGCTATGAACGCCAACGCCATGAAAGCAAAACTGAACAACCACAGCCAGCGGTACTGGTCCCCCAGTGTGTCTACCAGCACGCCTCCCAGGGTAGGCCCCAGAACAGCCGCCAGTTGAGACGAAAAATAATACAAGCCGGTAAAAGCCCCAATTCGCTTTTCATCCCCATGGTCGTACACCAATGGCAGGCTGTTGACGTTGACCATGGCCCACAGAAACCCGGCCAGCACCAGCACAACGGCAAACGTAATGGCGCTCTGAATGATGAAAAAACCGGCCAGCGTGACGATGGCTAGCCCCACCAGCCCCACGCGGATCGTCGCCCCGCGTCCGTAGCGTGTCCCCAGCAAGCCGGCTGGCACCGAAAACAGGATGAAGGAAATGGTCACCAGGCCGGCATAGATAGAGGCCGTCCCGGCTTTCATCCCCAGCGAGAAGACCGCAAAGGAGGAAAGCCCTGTCTCCAGCGCATTGAACGCCATGAACCACAACAAAATCCCCAGCAAGACGAACATCCCGCTTTTATCTGGATTGCTGAAAACCACTTTCAAGTTGTCCAACACGCCCCCTTGCTTCTCTTGCGCTTCCGCTTCGATCCGCCCCGGTTCGCGCACGAAGAGCAACACGACCGCCAGCGCAACCGCCATGGCGATTGCCCCGGCGATGAAAGGCGCTTCGCGGCCAAACGAGTTGAACAAGACTCCGCCTCCAAAATAAGCCAGCAGGCCGCCTACGCCGCCCATCAGGTTGATGACGCCATTGGCCTTGCTGCGGTCGTTTGGCTCGAACAGGTCGCCCAGCCAGGCAATCGTTGGCGAGCGGAACAATGCCATGCCGAAGTTCGTAATCAAGATGAAAACAGCCATAGCCAATACCGACTGCGCCACCGGAATGAACACGAACCCCAGCAGCGCAATCGGCGCGCCGAGCAAAATCCAGGGCTTGCGGCGGCCAAAGCGGTTCCACGTCTGGTCGCTTTTAGCGCCTACCCACGGCTGCACGAAGATATTGATGATGTTGTCCCAGGTCATGATGAACAATGCTAAACTGGGAGCCAGCCCAAAACCGGCAATCTCAGGGATGGCGCGCCCCTCGGCCAGCAATTGCCGCTCGAATTCTGGGTTGCCCGCTTGTAAGAAGAGCGGGATATATTGATTGAAAATCGGCCAAATGATGCTGATGCCCAAGAAACCGAAACCGAGCAGGAAAGTCTTGCCATAGTTGAAACGTGTGGTCATGGGTGCTCCTTCATAATTATTTGTTCGTACCACGCAGCACAATTTCGACTTCCTTTTGCGGCGCCTGCATGGTCATTTCAATCTTCGATACGATCTTTTTCCTCGGTACTTTTCAAAAATTTCAGATCATTTTCTGTCAGATCTGCCTTTTTCAGTAAATCCGGCCTCCTCGCCAGTGTCCTGAGCAGGGACTGTTCCCGCCGCCATTGCGCTACCCTGGCATGGTCGCCGGAGAGCAGGATTTCCGGCACCTCCCAGCCGCGAAAGACAGGCGGGCGGGTGTAGTGTGGATATTCCAGTAGACCGCTCGCGTGCGAGTCGTTGGCGGCGCCCTCTGGGTCGCCCAGCACGCCGGGCAGCAATCGGGCGATGGCGTCTA
>DAOUCM010000316.1:0-15533 GCA_034431895.1 Anaerolineales bacterium | reverse complement strand
CCCATCGCAGGGCAGAAAAGGAGCGCCCATCCAGGCATACGCCCGTGCCAGGCGGACGGCAGCGATCCACGAAATCGAACTGCGGCAGGGTGACCAGCGCCCAGGCGGCCAGCAAAAAGAGCAAAGCCGAGAGCGCCAGCAGGCCGCCCCACAACGTCGTTTTGCGCGGCTGGGTCCGCCGCAGGGACAGTCCCGCCGCCAGGGTTGGGATCAGGACGAGCAGGCACAGCCCAAAGAGGGTGAGGTTGATGCGCGCGGTAATGCCTTCCACAGTTACAGGATGGTCAGGTTGGCGAGCGATGCCGCCAGGCGTTTGAAGCCCACGCTCTCGAAGGCCACGTCCAGGATTTCATCGCCGTCCTGGAGGCGGCTTTCCAATACCAACCCCTCGCCCCACAGGGGGTGACGGACGCGCGTTCCAGGCGGGAAGCGGCTTTGGATAACGGGAGCAGGCCTATCCTGAGTCAGACCGAAGGGGCGGGAGGGCAGCGTCGAGGCACGCCAGGTGGTTTCGGGGGTACGTCGCATCGAAGGGCGTCCACCGCGCGATTTGCCGGCCAGCAGGTCGGCGGGGATGTCGTCCAAGAAGCGAGAAGGCAAGGTCGGTTCAGCATAGCCGCGTCCGCCGCGCTGCAAGGCGCGAATGAGGTACAGGCGGTCTTTGGCGCGCGTGATACCCACATAGAACAGACGGCGCTCTTCCTCCATTTCTTCGGGTTCATCGAAGGAGCGGCTGTGCGGCAGCAGACCATCGTCCAGGCCGACGATGAAGACCACGCCAAATTCCAGGCCTTTGGCGGCGTGCAGAGTAAGCAGGGTGGGGACGTTGCGGTCGGCGAGGGTGTCTTGGTCGGAGATGAGCGCCACGTCTTGCAGGAATTCTTCCATCGAGCGGTCTTCGTATTCCTGGGTGAGGCGGCGCAGTTCGAGCGCGTTTTCCCAGCGGTCTTTGCCCTCTTCGGTGCCATCGTCCAGGTATTGCTGGTAGCCAATGTCGGCAGCGATGCGGTCGAAGAGTTCGGTCACGGTAGCCACAGGATAGAAAGCGCGCCAGTTAGCCAGGGTGACGGCAAAATCGGCCAGGGGAGCGGCGGCGCGGGGAGAGAAATGCTCCCAATAGGGCGAGGCGGCGCCGCGCGCCAGGTCGAGCAGCACGGCCCCGGCGCTCAGGCCGTTTTGACTGGCTACCAGGTGCAAAGTGGTGAGCGTTTTGGCGCCAATGCCGCGCGCCGGGACGTTGATAACCCGGTCGAGGCTGGCTTCGTCGTTGGCATTGTAGACCAGACGCAAGAAGGCAATCATATCCTTCACTTCGCGGCGTCCGTAGAAGCGCTGCGCTCCTACCAGGCGGTAAGGCAGGCGGGCTTGCAAGAAGGCTTCTTCCAGCAAACGCGATTGGGCATTGGTGCGATACATGACAGCGCACTCGCCAGGCTCGAACCCGCCGCTCGATACCAATTGGGCAATGGTATCTACTACGAAGGCGGCTTCCGCATAATCGTCGAAGGCTTCGTAGTAGAACACCTTCTCGCCCTGTCCGCGCTCGGTAAACAGATTTTTCTTGCGGCGGTTTGGGGCGCGATCTATGACCGACATGGCGACATCCAGGATGGTTTGTTTCGAGCGGTAGTTCTGCTCCAGCAGGATGACCTGGGCGTCGGGGAAATCCTGCTCGAAGCGCTGTACATTGCGCCAGTCTGCGCCCCGCCAACGATACACACTCTGGTCGGGATCGCCCACGCAAAAGACGTTGCGGTGCGCCGAGCACAGATGTTTGATCAAAACATACTGCGCCAGATTGGTATCCTGGAACTCGTCCACCAGCACGTGCCTGAAGCGCTGGGCGTACTTCTGGCGCACTTCCGGGTTGTCTTCCAGCAGGTGCGCCGTGTACATCAGCAGGTCGTCGAAATCCACCGCATTGCTGGCTACCAGTCGTTTTTGGTATTCGATATAGATGCGCTTGACCACCTCGTCGCGGTAAGTGGCGACGGGGTAGTCTTGCGGGCCAATCAATTCGTTCTTGGCGCTCGAAATGGCGGCGTGGACGCTGGGCGGGCGAAAGCGTTTTTCATCCACGCCGCTATCGCGGATGACGCTCTTCACCAGCCGTTCTTGGTCGTCGGCGTCGAAGATGACGAAATTGGATTGAATCGGCAGAAAGTCGGCTTCGCGGCGCAAAATCCGCGCGCAGGTGGCATGGAACGTGCCAAGCATCATGCCGCTGGCAGACTGGTCTCCCAGCAAAGCCTGTACGCGGGCTTCCATTTCGCGCGCTGCTTTGTTGGTGAACGTGACTGCCAGGATTTGATAAGGACGCACCCCCTCGTAGGCGATCAAATAGGCAATCCGCTGGGTCAACACCCGCGTCTTACCGGACCCGGGGCCTGCCAGCACCAAAACGGGCCCGCTCCCAGCCGAGACGGCCCGTCTCTGCTGGGGATTGAGTTGGTCGAGGAAGTCCATGCAGGGATCATCGAGAGTAGAGAGTAGTGACGAGAACTATTCTCTGTTCTCTGTTCTCTACTCTCTACTCTCTAGAGTTCAGACGTACAATTCGGGCAGCGCGTTGCTTTGACAGGAATGGTGCTAAAGCAAAACGGGCATTCCTTGGTGGTCGGCTCGGCGGCGGGCGCGGGCGTCTCTTTCTTGGTTGCATTGGCCGCCTTGATGATCAGGAAAATAACAAAAGCAATGATGATGAAGTCAATGATAGCCTGCACGAATGCGCCCCATTTGATGGAAGCGTCACCCACTGTGATTGCTAACCCAGAGAAATCAACCCCTCCTAACACAAGGCCGACGATGGGCATCAGAATATCGTTTACCAGCGAGGCTACAATCTTCCCAAAGGCGCCGCCGATGATGACACCCACGGCCAGGTCTAGCACGTTGCCGCGCATAGCAAATTCTTTGAATTCTTTCAACATGTTCTGCTCCTCGAAAATGGGATGTGAGTCGCTTGTATTCTATGTGAGGAAAGGACAACTGTCAATAAAAACAGGCTGGTGATTACCCTGATTTCTTTTCACTGACCTTTCTTGTCACCCGCTTCTTCGCAGGTTTCTTCACATTCTCCTCGACAACTGCCTCCTCCTTCTTGCCAAACATCTCCTCCCATTTCGCAGACATAGACTCGATGCCCGCGCCGTGCAAAGCAAAATGAATTTTGCCCCAGCGTTCATCGTCCACGAACCGCCAATCCAGGAAAACATGGTGCTGATAAGCGTTCAACTGTACGAACAGTCCCCGCTCCCAAAGTTCTTTGCACGAGCGGATGTATTCCAGGCGTGTGACGTAGTCCTTGAAAATGACGTATCCCTCGCGCGGCAAAGCCAGCCCTTCGACCAAAGATTTCTGGACCAGTTCCCCGGCGGCTTTATTCATGTAAGCGGCAGAGTTCCGAATCCAGCCGCTTGTCTCGGCGTATTTGTTATGATAGATGACCAGTGCGCGTTCCTCGCCATAACGATTGGAATAGGCAAATACATCCTCGTTGACGTGGCCCGTGTCGGTGAAAAAGTCATAGAGCAGGAAATGCTCGGACTCGGCAAACAGGTACCGGCGGTGAAGGAGCGGGAAAATCTTCCACTCATGGCCGCGCACCAGGCCCTCGTCCACCTGCTCGTCCCATTTGGGATGGCGGAATTCCATCCCATATTTTTCACGGAAGCCTTCGATCTGTCCATGACCGAACATCGGCAAGCCGGGCAGGGTAGCCAGCAAGGTGCAAACGCCGAAATATTTGTCGCCGCTGCCGAACTGTTCGATGGCCGTCTTTTCGTCGGGGTTGTTCATGAAATTGACGTACCGCTTGAGGATTTGCGGGTCGAACTCGAGGGTATTCTTGATGACCTGGCGGTACTTGGCGTTGTCCTCGTCGCGTAGCATGTGCATAAAAGCGGAATTGTAGACGCGATGCATTCCCAGCGTGCGCACGAAGTAGCCCTCCATCAGCCAGAAAGCCTCGGCCAGCAGCAGCGTATCGGGGACTTCGGCGGCAACGCGGTCCACCACCTCGCGCCAGAATTCCTGCGGAAGGGCAGCGTCGAACTCGGCCTGAGTCATGCCATGCTCAGAACGAGACGGGATAGCCCCTCCCTGGCCCGGCGGCGGGAACCACAGCCGCTGGATGTGCTTCTTGGCCAACGTCATGGCGGCATCGAAACGGATGATGGGGAAATTGCGCGCTACGTGCAAAATGGTCTGGATGACGGCTTCGCGTACTTCGGCTTTGGAATAATCGAGTTGGGCGGTGTCGTTCCAGGGCATGGAGGTACCATCGTTGCCATGGTAAATGTAACGTGTATCCCCCGTCCAGCGGTCAACGCGCTGGAAGACCACTGCCGCATCAGTACGGTTGTAGTAGTGATCTTCGAGGATGACCGCCACTCGTTCGTCGTCGCACAGATCTTCGCTCTGGAACTGGTAGTTGGGATAAGGCGAATAGGGCAGCGACAGGAACCAGTCGGGATGCTCGATGACCCATTTCGAGTCGATACCCATGTGATTGGGGACCATATCTGCAGAGAGGCGGATGCCGCGCTGCCAGGCACGCGCTCTCAGGTTTTCGAGCGCCGGCCAGCCGCCCAAGTCGGCGGCAATGTCGTAAGCGTAGAGCGAGTAAGCCGAAGCCACAGCGTCATGATCACCCATGCGCTGCTTGATACGCTGGCTGGCGCGTGAACGCTCCCATAAGCCAATCAGCCATAGGCCGGTAAAACCGCGCTGGGCCAGAATATCCAGTTCTTCATCGGGGATGTCGCTCAGATAACGAATCCAGCGTTTGTGCTTACGAGAGAGTTGTTCCAACCAGACGTAGGTGTTCTTAGCGATCAAGACCAGGCGAGGCATCCAGTCTCTGTCGGGGCTGAAGCGCTCGTACTCTGGCTGATTGCGAAATTCCAGCAGCGGCGCCTGACCGCCAAATCCGCCCATGCCAAGATGGCGGGTGGCTTCCTCGGTCACAAAGTCCACGCCGCGCAAGAGACGCTGAACAAAAGCCGCATCCAGCAGATGGCCCCATTTCTTGAGAATGAATTCTAATTGACCAGCCAGGGAATACGGCGAGGCAAGGGCAGGCGCGCGCAGGGCTTGGATGAGCGTCTCGCCAGCCTCGCCGCCCAAAGCGGGTTGGCCATCGAAGAAGTCGCTCAGTTTTTTCACCACCTCTTCATAGGCGCTCGAGGCCTTGAGAGGCGTCTCGTCGAACAATTCCTGGTAAGGCTGCGCTGCCGGGTTGAGATTAGCAATATGCAGAAATAGCATTTCTTCGAGCGTTGTCTCACGGTGAGACACACCGCCCGTCTGGCCGGCCAAATAAGCGGAAGCGGAGATTTCGTTCCGATAGACCGCCAAAGGGGGGAATTCTTCCGTAAAACGCATCTGGCTGAACGCCAGAGCGTCAACGCCGACATGTGCTTGCAGCCAGTCTAAAGCGCGGCGCAAAACGCCGGGGTTTCGACGTTCATACTCCCGAAAGAGGAGGTGATACACCTCGTCGAGCAGGCCCAAAGCATTGATATCGGAAGCAGGCACAGGCTGAGTCCGATGCGCAGATAATTTCTCGGCAAAGCGGCGTGCAGAGGCAAAGTCCGCCATAATGACGCGCCCATCGGTGGCAAACAATTCTTCATCGAAGGCGTATTTTTGGCGGCAGGTGCGAGAGACGTGAAATTCGTAACAATTCATCGAGGCCTTCCTTCGAGGCGTGCTTGGTAAGTTAACGCCAGTTCGGGATAACCGTCCCGAAGGCTTTTTAGAGCAATTATAGGGGCAAAATCGAGCCATCAGGAGGGTTCGAAGGCTTATCCCGAATTCTGGTTAAGTTAATCTTATCTCAAAAACCCTTGCGTGAGAAAAAACGCAACGAACTTTTGCAGTCTGGCAGGGAATTCGAGTATACTTCAAAACATGCTCACCGCCTTGCAAATCGCTAATTTGATTCTCTATTGTGTAGCCGCTGCACTTTACCTGCCAGTGTTCATCAACGCCCTGCGCGGCAAGGACGGACACCAAACCGTGCATTATCTCCTGGCGTTGTACGCACTGGCTGGGATGCTGCTGGGAATCGGCGAAGCGTTCTGGCGCGCGGGGCTGGCAGCCTCCATTTCTCCTGAAACGTTCCAGGTCTACCAGGCTTACGCGGCTCTTTTGCTGGCAGCGTTGATGCTGGTGGTGGTGAGCGGCTTCCTGCGGCGGGAAGGCTGGCCCTGGCTGATGCTGGCAGGCGGATTGACTCTGATAGCAGCCCTGGTGGCGCAAAACGCCGCTGGTCTGCCAGATACCCTGTGGAGCAACGGACAATGGTCGCTGCCGCGCGACGACCTGCCCCTCTACCTGATTTTTACAGGCTGGTTGATTTTCCTGGTGAGCGCCATCGCAGCGGTAAGAGCAGCCTATCGGCGCTCACAGCAGCCGCTCTACCGCAATCGCCTGATTTACTGGATGCCCTTTTTCCTTGCCATCCTTGCCAATGATTTGCTGGTTTTCAGCGGCCATAGCCTGCCTGCCCATCCCTTCCGCATTGGCGCGGCCTGGCTGATGGGCTATGTGGTGCTGACTCACGACATGCCCGATGCGCGCCAAATTCTGCGGCGAGCGCTGATTTATATCATCACAATCTTCTTCGTAGCCGTATTTTACATCCTGGGGTTCACCGTCACCCAAACGGCTTTCCGCGCTGCGCCAAACTTCAACCCCTTGCTGGTAGGCGCCGGCATTGCCCTGGTGCTGGCGGCGCTGTTCACCCCCATGCTTGGCCTGGTGCGGCGATGGGTGGATTCCTGGCTGGGACTGGAACAGTTCGATCCCGGCCGCACCCTGCAACAATACGGCGAGGCCATCAGCAACATCCTGGAGATGCAGCGTCTGGCCAGCGTGGCCGTAGGGCTAATCATCGAAGCCCTGGGCATCACGCGCGGCTTCCTCTTCCTGGTAGACCAGGACCCCGGCCAGAACGAGCGCAAGACGTATTTCCTGCGCGCCGTCCGCAGCCCCGGCGAGCGACAGTTGAAACCCGGCATCCTGCCCGAGACCAGCCCCATCGTGCAATATTTGACGCGCGAAGGTCGCCCGCTTCTGCAATACGACCTGGACCTGCTCCCGGCATATCGGTCTGTTACACGCTCCGAGCGGGAGTGGTTCAACGCTACCCAATCGGAAGTGTATGTGCCGATTTTCTCCAAGCGCCGCTGGATCGGGCTGCTGGCCTTTGGCCCAAAACTTTCGGGCAACCGCTACACCGAGCAAGACCTGGTCACTTTGAGCGCGCTTGCCAATCAAACCGCTGTTGCGCTCGAAAACGCGCGCCTGGTCGAAAACTTGGTGCGACTCAACCAGGAATTACGCCAGGCTTACCATGCGCTCGACAAAGTCAACCGCGACCTGGAAAGGCTCGACCGCACCAAATCGGATTTCATCAGTATTGCCTCCCACGAACTGCGCACGCCGCTTACGGTGATGCGCGGCTATACCGAAATGTTGATGGAAGACACCAGCCTGAAACCCGAGGTGCAAGCCATCATCAAAGGCCTACACGATGGCACCATGCGCCTGCACGAAATCATGGACTCGATGTTCGATATTGCCCAAATAGACGCGCGCGCGCTGCAACTCCACTTACAGCCCGTAGACACTGCCGACCTGGTGCGCGAGGTGTGTTTCAGCCTGTCCAAGCAACTGGCCGAACGCCAGCAATCCTTGACTCTGGACTTGCCCGTACTCACCAAAATCAAAGCCGACCCCAACATCTTGCACAAAGTCTTTTATCACATCATCACCAACGCCATCAAATTTACGCCCAACGGCGGCAAAATCACCATCACCGGCAAAGCCCTGCTGCACGGCGATAAAGATGCGCCCGAAGGCGGCGTGCAAATCACCGTCAGCGATACCGGCGTGGGCGTTGCCCCGGAATTCCAGGAACTCATCTTCACCAAGTTCTACCAGCCCGGTGACTTGAACAAACACTCGACCAGCAAATCGCGCTTCAAAGGCGGCGGCGCAGGATTAGGGCTGGCGCTGGCCAAGGGCATCGTAGAAGCGCACAACGGGCGTATCTGGGTGGAAAGCCCCGGTTACGACGAAGTCAATTTCCCTGGCAGTAAGTTCCACATCCTACTGCCGCTCAAACTGGAAAAAGGGGAAAAAATGGAGCAGGGGCGAGAAGTCAAACTGACGCTCTAGCGCCCCTGTTTTTCACGCAGTTTTTGCGCCGCCTCGGTCAGTTCCCTGGCATGAGCCTGAATCTTCTTGATTGCTCGAACAGCATCGTCCACGCCTTGCGGGCCGGCGCGAAAGACCGCCTCGTCCAGCCAGACGGCCTCGTGTTCGCAAGCGCGGGTGGCCTCGGGCAAATCCATCTTCTCGAAGGCAAAATACTCAGGGAAGGCGCTTGGCACGGCTAATTTGGATTTTCGAGGCTGGAAGAGGCTGTAATGGTGCATGGCCTCGTACCCTACCCAGCAGCCCACGCCTTCGGCGTCCAAAGCGGCGCATAACACGTCATGTTCCATTCCAAATTCTTCAGGACGGATGGCAAAGATATAACGGTAGAAGGAGCGCGTGGTGTGACGCGGGTCGCGCTTCAGCACACGCACGCCGGGGACTTCGCTGAGCGCCTCATCCATGTAAGCGGCCATTTCTTCCCGCTGTTTGGCTTGCGCCGGAAAGCGCTCGATGCCCACCAGGGCCAGAGCCGCCTGCAACTCCGAGAGGCGATAGTTGGCACCCATCAGGAAATCCGAGCCGCTCTCCGGGCCCCCGCCGGGGTGAGAGCGTCCGCAGTCAATGATGCTGGCGGCTTGGGCTGCCAATTCGGGCGTGCGGCATAGCAGGATGCCGCCCTCTCCAGAAGTCAACGTTTTAGAGGATTGCAGCGAAAACGAGCCAAAATGCCCCAGCGTACCGGCGCCTTTGCCATTCCACTTTGCGCCGTGCGCATGAGCGCAATCCTCGATAACAATGAGAGCGTGCTTCTCGGCGATCTCCAGGATAGCATCCATATCGGCCATCTGGTGACCGAGATGGACCGGAATAATGGCCTTCGTCTTGGATGTGATCGCCTTCTGAATAGCCGCCGGAGAAATGCAGTACGTATTCGGGTCAATATCTACAATGACCGGGATGGCGCCGGCCGCCATAGGCGCAGCCGCCGTAGCCTGGAAGGTGTATGCCGGGACGATGACTTCATCTCCCCAGCCAATGCCTGAGGCACGCAAAGCCACTTCCATCGTCACCGTGCCGTTGACCATGGGGACGGCATACCCGCCTCCCTGCAATTCGGCGAAGCGGCGCGCCAGTTCAGCGGTCTTGGGTCCAGGATAGGGATAGCCGCCCCAACGCCCCGAGCGGATGACTTCGATGACGGCTTCGATATCGCGCTGATCCCAAACCGGCCAGGCAGGATAGGGATCTGTACGGGTCTTCGGTCCGCCCAGGATGGCAAGTTCAGATTTCATAACAACCTCCAAAAGGGTTCACAAAGGTCGAGCGCTTTATTCTTGAATCAATTCTTTGGCTGTACGAATGAGCATATGGCGGACAGGATAGCCATCCACTCCCGCCATCTTCATGCCCAGCAGCACCGGTCCCACCACCGGCGGCCCATCCAACCGAATCAAGCGGGCTTTGGGAACGTGCCGAAAAAGGACTGCGCGCATCGGCTCGGTCAACAACGGCCCGCCGTCGAACACGCTGCCCGATTGCACCACTTCGACCTCATCGTTCTCCATGCCAATCTGCCGTGTGACCGAGACCGCCAGCCAGCCCAATTCCTCGCCCGCCCAGCGCAGCACTTCTCTGGCGGCAGCGTCGCCGGCGTGAGCGGCTTCGAAAATCTTGACCGTGATGAAGGGAAACAAATGGTAGGTTTCATTAGAAAGACCCTCCATTAAATCCAAAGGGTCCTTTGCGCCGATGGCTTCCAGATAAATCTGCGTCAACGCGGTCGGCGGGATGCGCTTGATCCAGGCATAATTGACCATCGTCAGGCCTTTCCAGGCAATCTCGATGCCGCCGCCAAACTCGCCAAAGGCAATACCGTTGCCCACAATGCGCCCTTCCTGCCCCTCTGGCCCCAGGCCGCGACAGTTGACGCCGGAGCCGGCTGTGACGTTGACGCCCACGCCATGCGACGTGCCGGCCAGCAACCCATTGACGCCGTCATTGACCACCTCGACCGGGCAAGACAACCCCAGCCTGGCAATGGCTTCGAGATGCGGCGCGCGGTCGGAGGGAAAATCGTAACCGGCCACGCCAAAGCCTGCGCCAGCCATCTGACCGACGCTCACGCCTGCCATGTTACAAGCCTGCTCGAAGGATTGCCGAAGAACATCCGCCAAACCGTCATAGCCGGCCCCCTGATGATTGCCGCCACCGGCCTTGCCAAAGCCCAGACAGCGGCCCGTTTCATCTGCAATCAGGGCGTGAGTCTTGGACGAGCCTACGTCAATGCCAAGAAAATATCGCACTGCTCTACCCTCTCTCTACTCGCTGTTCTCTCTCCTCCTGCTTCGCTTTCAACGCCTCCCGAATGTCTGCAAGCCGTTTGCCATGTAGCGGATACAACCACAGCAAGAAAATCGCTAACAGGAAGCCAATCGTCGTGGGGATGCTCAGGAAGAGGCGAAAACCCATGTCCACCGTCGGGGGCTGGACCTCGAGCAGGGTATCGTAGCCGAAGGCGGGCATCATCAGCCCAAAGACGCTGGAGACGAACAACCCGCTCAGGGTGATGAGGAAGCTGCTCATGCCGAAGAACATGCCGGCGCGCTGGTGGCCGGTGCGCACCTCATCCTCGTCCACCACCTCGGCGATGATCACGTCGCCCATCAAGACCAGTCCGCCCAGGCCAACGCCCAGGACCACCGCCGCGGCGAGGGTGAACGGCAAGGCGGGGCTGAAACTGAGCGGAAGGACGCCCAGAATCATGAAGACATTGGCCAGAATGAGGGTCCTACGCGTCCCGAAACGGTTGGCAACCCAGTTCCGCCAAGGGTAGAGCGAGATCATCGCCACCAGGAAAGCCACTCCGAAGATGACGCTGAACATACTATCGCTGACCTTGAGGCTGTACTTCAGATAGAACGGGATGCCGGTCTGCAGGACGCCCGTGCCGACGAAACGCATGGTCTGCGCCCCGGCGGCGGTGAGGAAACTACGGTTGACAAAAGTATGCTTGAGGGCCTGCCAGAAGGGAAAGGCCGTGTCGGTCTTCAGGTCTTCGCGCTCGAACAGGAAACGATAGCCAACGTAGATGGCAACAACCGAGATGACCGCCAGAGAGATGGCCATGCCTCCCCAGCCGATCCAGTTCCAAAGCAGAGGCGGGACGACCGCCGACAGGATGAGGCCGACCGTCTGAAAGATGTTCATCTGGGCGGCCACATCAGTCCGTTCCCGGTAGGAGCCGAACATTTCGGGCAACAGGCCGTAGTAGCCGGTGGCCAGGGCGGTGTAGAGTCCCTCCCAGAGGACGATGACAACGCCAAAGTAGATGAGCAGGGCCAGCGGGTTGACCTTGCCGTCGAAGGGGACGCTGAAGATGAGGATGAAGGTCAACACATAAGGCAGGCCGCTGAATAAAACGTAGGGCCGGCGGCGGCCCCAGCGCGAGCGCGTGCGGTCGGAGGCAAATCCGATCAGCGGGTTGTTGAGGGCATTGTAGATGGTGTAGAAGAGCCAGAACGAGGAAAACCACACGACGGGCAGGTTCTTGATGTCCACGATGAAATAGGTGACAAAGGCGGTGACCGTCTCGACCGGCGTGGAAACGCCCAGGCTCATCAGCGAGTACATGAAGCGCTGTTTGAAAGTGGTGCGAAATTCGGCGGCGGTGTCCATGGCAACTCCTTTGGATTCTCGAATGGGATGGGTCATTGCCGACTGGCGTCCCGGATGAGACGGTAGCCGATGACGTGAATGCCGGCGTTCTTGATGAAATCCTTGATTTCCTGGCTCATGAACGCCTGATAGTTGGCCACCCGGCTCGGCCAGTCGGGGGTGATGGCGCGCAGTTCGGGCGTGTCCACCGCCGGGTGCATCAGGAAGTGGGTGATGCCGGGCGGCAGGTTGCCCAGCTTTTGCCTGGCGAGATCAATCTGGTTTTCAGGGTCGTCGAGCGGCATGAATTCGACCGCGTCCAGGGTGGGGGTTCCACCTTCCTCCAGTTGCCGGATGAGGCTCTCGAACAGTTTGGCCGACTCTTCGTCCAGGCCGAGTTTCATCAGCCCGGCAGCGTCGAGACGCGGCACCAGCCCCGGCAGGCGCGCCTGCCCCAGGATTTGCAAGTAGCCCCCGATGAAGCGCGGGTGGGTGATGGTACCCATGTGGGTATCGAGATGGGTAACATCCAGGCCGGCCTGCAGGGCGCGGCTCAACTGCGCCTCGATCTCGGCGCGCACCGCCTCCGCGTCCGCGCCGGACTGGACGGCGGGTTCGCGCTTGTGGAAGTATCCCTCCTCGTCGAGCAGACCGGTGGCCGGGTCGCGGGTCGAGATGGGACCCCAGCGGTAGCCGTCCCATTCCGAGTTGACCGTGCCATGCACGCCCAGGTCCACGTCTGGGTGTTGGCGCGCCCATTCCACCACGGCGCGGAACCAGGGGCAGGGGACCATCACCGCGCCGGAGGAAATCGTGCCGAATTCCCACAGGTCAGCAAAGGCTTGCAGGGAGGCATGGCACATGCCCACGTCATCTACGTGGATGATGACCAGGCGGTCAGTGTTGGAGTAACCGAGTTTTTTGAGGAGGGGATTGGGGTTCATGGGAGTCCTTTCGAAAATATTTCACGCTATGCGGAGGATCACGTCCAAAATTGCGGCAAGTACTTCCTGTGTGTTTCCAGCATATCCTTCAGTACCGCCTGCGCCTGCTCCGCCTTCGGGCCGAGCGGGTGGGCGAGCAGAGCCTGGCGGGCGGCGTTCCGGTCGCCGCAGACGGCCGCCTCGACAGTCAGCAGTTCATACTCTTTCACGCGCCGCACCAGGTCGGAGCAAGCCGACGGGAGCGGCCGGGCAGGCAGGGGATGGATGCCGCCGGCTTCGATTTTAGATGGAATTTCGATGATCCAATCGGAGGGCCAATCCGGCGCGGCGCCGTTGTTGCGCACATTGACCACCTCCACATAGCCGAGATTGTTGAAATGCGAATCAATCAGGCGGGTGGCAAGGGTGGAATAATACGCCCCGCCGCGTTTCATCAGGTCGGCGGGCGGCTCGGTCAGCGCCGGGTCGGCGTATTGGCGCAGGAGACCCTTCTCGATTTCGAGGACCTCCTCGCCGCGGCTGGGCGGCCATTTCTCCTGGGCAGCCAGTTTCTTTGCCGTGTAGTAGAAATATTGCAGATAGTAGTTGGGAATCATGCCCAGCGATTCGAGCGTGTGCGGTTCCCATTCGGGTTCTGCCTGTTGGCGGTTCAGTTCGCAAAAGGCGGGAAAGAGCATCGGCCACAGGTCTTCGCCATCCACAGTGAAACCGTAGTGCCAGGTCAGGTGATTGAGGCCCAGGGTCTTCAGCACGGCGCGTTCTTCGGTGATTTTTTCACCGCTGAATTTTTCCAGGTTCTCCAGGATTTCCATGCGGGTGGTAATGCCCACGTTACAGACCCCCACCGCCGGGACATCGGGCGCATGGCGGTTGAGCGCCTCGGTCACCAGGCCGGCCGGATTAGTGAAATTGAGCAGCAGCGCGCCGGGAGCCGTCTCGCGCAGGTCACGGGCAATCTCCAGGATGACCGGGATGGTGCGCAGCGCCTTGGCCATGCCGCCGACTCCGGTCGTCTCCTGACCGATGAGGCCGTGCCGCCGCCCGAGGTACTCGTCGGCCACGCGGGCGGGCATCTGCCCGACGCGCAACTGCGTGATGACATAGGAGGCGCCGCCGACGGCCTCGCGCTGGTTCGTGGATAGCACGATTTCGAACGGATTCCCCTTCGCCGCAACCATGCGCTGGGCGAAACCGCCGACAACGTACAAACGTTCGGGGTCAATGTCCATCAGCCAGAGTTCGGTGAGGGGGAGCCGGTTGGCACGTGCCAGAAAACCACTCACAAGTTCGGGCGTGTAGGTCGAACCGCCGCCAATCACTGTAATTTTCATACACACTTCCTTCTTTCTCGAAACCACCGATAAAGTCTTTTCATGAATTCCACAGTCTATGCAGCATCCCGCCGACCGCTTCGAGCGCAATCCGCTCACAACCGGCCTGCAGCCTGCCAGGATAGCGGTAAGCCAGCGGCGCCACATCCACCTCATAGCCTCCCTGCGCATGCGCCTCTTCCGTATGCAGGTAACTGACGCAGCCATCGGTCAGGCTGGCAAACAACGTGTGCGTAGCGGGAGACGCCGCCTTGACCTTCATGCCAATCTCGGTGAACGTCTCGGCGGCAAAGGTCGCCAACGCCAGGTCGCCCACCCGCACGGCGTTGACGCGCAGCGGCACCGACCAAAAGCCATCTCTGGCTTCGATGACAGACTTCCACGGATAACGCTGGTCGAGCAGCAGATCGGCAAAGACGGCCATGAAGCCAGGCAAGTGTGCCAACGCCAGCAACGGCTTGCCGTAATTCTTGGGCGGACGGGCGGTAACGGCGCGCGCCTCGGTCGGCAACCAGACTTGTGCGCGCTCGATGCGCAGAGGCAATCCCCGCATCGTTTCGGACCCGCGGCCTGCCGCCGCTAAAACGGCCTGTGCCACCCTCTGGCCTTGCTCGGCCACCTTCTCGAAAGCACGCGCGTCTTCCCAATACATGTCGGGGTTGATGTTGGCCGCCCCGCCCTGCAGGAAGAGAGTCAAGCCGCCGAGTTCCTGCTCCACTTTCTTGCGCATGACGCCCATCCAATCGGCAGAGACGAGCAAGTTGTCAGGCCCCAACACCGTGCCGTGGCAGGCATAATTGACCAGCGTGGCGACCCTCACCCCTTGCCCCTCTCCCTCAGGGAGAGGGGAATGCTCCCTTCCCTCCTCGGGGAAAGGAGAATGCTCCCTTCCCCCCTCAGGGAGAGGGGAATGCTCCCTTCCCTCCTCGGGGAAAGGAGAATGCTCCCTTCCCCCCTCAGGGAGAGGGGGATGCTCCCTTCCCTCCTCGGGGAGAGGGGGACGCTCCCTTCCCCCCTCAGGGAGAGGGGGATGCTCCCTTCCCTCCTCGGGGAAAGGAGAATGCTCCCTTCCCCCCTCAGGGAGAGGGGGACGCTCCCTTCCCCCCTCAGGGAGAGGGGGACGCTCCCTTCCCCCCTCAGGGAGAGGGGGATGCTCCCTTCCCTCCTCGGGGAAAGGAGAATGCTCCCTTCCCTCCTCGGGGAAAGGAGAATGCTCCCTTCCCCCCTCAGGAAGAGGGGAATGCTCCCTTCCCCCCTCAGGGAGAGGGGAATGCTCCCTTCCCCCCTCAGGGAGAGGGGGATGCTCCCTTCCCCCCTCAGGGAGAGGGGGATGCTCCCTTCCCTCCTCGGGGAAAGGAGAATGCCCCCTTCCCTCCTCGGGGAAAGGAGAATGCCCCCTTCCCTCCTCGGGGAAAGGAGAATGCCCCCTTCCCTC
>DAOUCM010000315.1:0-13029 GCA_034431895.1 Anaerolineales bacterium | reverse complement strand
AAATTTGGGCGAACAATGCAACCCGAGCGGTTATACTATAAAAAACGTATGCACCTCAACTCACAATTCGAACAACTGCGCCAATCGCCCACCGTGGCCATGGCCGATCGCGTGGCGGCCATCAACGCCAGCGGAGGCCGCGTCATTCCCCTGCACGTAGGCGACCCAGACTTCCCCACCCCGCCGCAGGTGCTGGAGGTTGCCCTGCGCGCCATGCAAGATGGCCTGACGCATTATGCCCCCTCGCGCGGCTTACCCGACCTGAGGCTGGCGGCTGCCCTCAAACTGCGCCGCGACAACGATCTGGATTACGACCCGCAGTCTGAAATCCTGGTTACGCATGGCGGCATCCACGCCTATTACCTGGCCTTGCAATCCATCCTCCAGCCGGGCGACGAGGTGTTGATTCCCGACCCCACCTGGGCAACGCACGCCAACATGGTCATCCTGCTGCGCGGAAAGGTGAAGCGCGTCGCGGCTTATGCAGAAGACCATTTTCTGCCCACCTTCGAAGCCTGGGAAAAGGCGCTCACCTCCCAGACACGGGTCATCGTGTTGAACTACCCGTCCAATCCCACCGGCGCTTATCCCGAGCGCGCCTACCTGGGCAGGTTGCAGGAATTCGCCGCTGCGCATGATTTATGGGTGGTGAGCGATGAGGTGTACGAGAACCTGTACTACGGCGAAAAGCCAACCAGCGCGGGGGCGCTGCCCGGCGCCAAAGAGCGCACGCTGCTGGTACACAGCCTGTCCAAAACTTACGCCATGACCGGATGGCGGGTGGGTTACCTGGCTGCGCCGGCGCGGGTCATCGAGAACGCGCTCAAGGCTGGGCAGAACTCCATTACCTGCGTCGCGCCCTTCGTTCAAAAAGCAGCCGCCTTTGCACTTACGGATGCCGGCGTGCAGGCCGCCGCCGCCGATATGCGCGCGCAATACGCACGGCGGCGCGACCGGGTGCTGCGGACGGCTGCGCAGATGGAAAGTGAAAAGGTGCGCGTCTCGCCGCCTATGGGAGCGTTCTATTTCTTCCTCGATTTTCGCTCGCTTGGGCTGCCCTCCCTGACCCTCTGCGAGCGCATCCTGGAAGAAACCGGTGTCGGGCTGGTGCCAGGCTCGGCTTTTGGGCAGCAAGGCGAAGGCTTCGTGCGCATGACCATTGCCGCCTCCGACGCGGACGTGCAAGCCGGTTTCAAGAAAATCATGGAATGGGCAGAAGAGTTGCCAGGATGCGGCGCACAGGCCAACCGTCGGGGGCGCGAGGCGGTCAAATTGGACGTGAACGAAGAACAAAGACTCAAATGAAAAGCCAGGAGGTGAATGGTGAGAGTCGCCTTTCAAGGTGAGGCTGGGGCCTATAGCGAGGAAGCAGGTCACGGGTATTTCGATACGCCAGAGATGATGCCGCACGAGACGTTCGAAGCGGTCTTCGAGGCTGTAACTTCGGGCGATTGTCAGGCCGGTTTGATTCCCATCGAAAATTCGCTGGCGGGCAGCATCCACCAAAATTATGACCTGTTGCTGCGGCACAATCTTTTCATCACGGGGGAGTATTTGCTGCGCGTGCAGCATTGTTTGATTGGCTTTCCCGGCGTCGAAGTCGAGGACATCCAGCGCGTCATCAGCCATCCGCAGGCGTTGGGGCAGTGCACGGGCTTTCTGCGCAAACTGGGCGTCAAGAGCGAGCCGGCCTACGACACAGCGGGGAGCGTGAAACTGCTGCGGGCTTCTGGCGATCGAACCACTGCTGCCATTGCTTCACGGCGCGCAGCGGAGATTTATGGAATGAGGATCCTGCAAGAAGGCATCGAGGACAACGTAGAGAATTACACCCGCTTCCTGGTCATCGAGCCGCAAGCCGCCCAGGCAGGCGAGGACGCCAAGACCTCGATTGTCTTCACGCTCAAGAATCAGCCAGGGGCGCTGTTCAAAGCCTTGAGCGTATTTGCCCTGCGAGACATTGACTTGACCAAGATCGAGTCGCGTCCACTGGCCGGTAGGCCCTGGGAATACCTGTTCTACATTGACTTCCTCGGGTCTATCGCGCAGGAACACGTCAAACGGGCGCTCGACCACCTGGGCGAATATGCCCCTATGCTGCGGGTGTTAGGCTCGTATCGGCGTTTCCAACCGCAGGGAACGTAGCGCGGCCTCTAGCCGCAACCAAACTGGCGTTACCTTAGAAGTTCAAATAGCGCGTGAGGGGAATCGGCTTGGCAGAGCCTCTCAGGTAGACATCCGCGCGCAGGGTGAACTGTCCCCAGGCTTGCAGGGTGAGTTCGAATTGATTATCGCGGTTGGTGACTTCCCGCTCAGGATTGGGAAACGTGGGGTGCAAGTGATAAACGACCCGCTCTACATTATCCAGCAAATTGCTGACGGCAGCCGCCAACTGAACGCGCACCAGGTAATACGTCCGGCCCAGGCTGTCTTGATTGGCGGTTTGCTCAGCGGTATGCACCAGATACAGGCTGTTGGCGGCTTCCAGCAACAAAGACGGGTCGAGGAAGGATGCTTCCCTCGTTTCGTGAGCGATTTTCTCGAAAACTTCCTGCAGATTGGGGCTTTCGACTTCCATCTTGGGAGCGACGCCGTCTAATAACTCGAAGACCGGCGTCTTGAAGCCGCTGCCCTTGCGGATGCGCTCCTTGATGATCTCTGCCACTTCCTTGACCCACTTGCGGTTGGCGATCAGGAAGACCGCCAAAAAGAGCGGCCAAATCAAGGACTGGAAAAACGGTATCCAGGCTTCCATAAGTTGTTCCTCCTCAATCCCCTAAAAAAGGCGCATATTGTTCGGCAAACAACGCAGGCTGACCTCCGGTGTGCCAGAACAAAACGGTGTCTTCTTTCCTGAAGAATCCCCTACGAACCAGGTCTATCAAACCGGCCGCCGCGCGCCCAGTGTAAACCGGGTCCAACAACAGGCCCTCGTACCTGGCGAACAGATGTACCGCTTCGCGCTCCGCCTCCGTCAACACACCGTAACCGGCTTTGCAGTAGGCATCTGTGGCCTGGACATCCTCGAGGGTGAATTCGATGCGCTCACCGAGCAACTCCGAAGCCTGCGAAGCCAGCGCGGAAACATGCCTCTTGAGCCAGGCTTCATTTTCATCAATGCTGACGCCCAGAATGCGTCCTTTGAGTCCAAACAAGCGCGCACCCAGCGTCAAGCCGGCGTGCGTGCCGCCAGAAGAGGTGCCAAAGACCACCCAATCGGGCTGAAAACCCTGCTCCATCAATTCCTGCACGGCAAAGGCATAACCCAAAGCACCGGTGGGACTGGAACCGCCATACGGCACCAGGTAGGGTCTGCGGCCAGCCGTTTTTGCGGCCTCGAACGTCTCTTGCAAGACGCGCTCTCGGTCAGCGCGGTCATGGACATGCACCACCTGCGCGCCGAACAACCCATCCAGCAGGTAATTGGCCGAAGACTGGGAGGGCATCTCGCCGGTCAGCACAAGGATACAATCGAAACCAAAACGCGCGGCAGCCGCCGCCGTCTGACGACAGTGATTGGATTGCACTGCGCCGGCCGAGAGGAGCGTGCGCGCGCCCTGCGCCTGTGCCTCGGCCACCAGGAATTCCAATTTGCGGGTCTTGTTGCCGCCAAAGGCCAGGCCGGTTTGGTCATCGCGCTTGACGAACAGGCGCGGCCCGCCCAGGAGCGCAGACAGGCGCGGCAATTCCTCTACCGGCGTGGGGAGATGGGCAAAATGGAGACGATTGACCATGATTTCCTTTCGACCTTACAAGATGAACATTGCATCGCCAAAAGAGTAGAAGCGGTAGCCCTCGCGGATGGCGGTCTCGTAGGCGGCCAGGATTTTCTCGCGCCCGGCAAAGGCGCAGACCAGCATCAACAGCGTAGACTTGGGCAAATGAAAATTCGTAATCATGGCGTCCACAACGTCGAACCGATAACCAGGGAGAATGTACAAGGAGGTGGGGCCAGAAAAGGCACGAATGGGGGATGTGCGGTTTTCGATTTGGGCCTGCCCGGCGGCAGTTTCGAGGACGCGGACGGAAGTGGTGCCAACCGCAATCACGCGCCTGCCCGTCTGGCGGGTTTGGTTGACGGCCTCGGCGGTTTCCAACGGCAGGTCGCACCATTCGGTGTGGATTTTATGTCGGCGCGGATCATCTTCGGTGACGGGGGCAAAGGTATCCAGGCCAACATGCAGGGTAACATAGGCAACCTTCACCCCTTGCGCTTGCAACTCGTCCAACAGGCGGGGAGTGAAATGCAGCCCGGCAGTGGGCGCAGCGGCAGAGCCTAATTCGCTGGCATACACGGTCTGGTAACGTTCGGCATCAGCCAGTTTTTCGTGGATGTAGGGCGGCAAGGGAACATGTCCCGCCGTCGGGAAATAAGGCTCGATGGGTTCACTGAAACGGACGAGACGCTGCGAGCCGTCGAGCACCTCCAGGATTTCCGCGCCGGGTCCGCCCTGGACTTGGACCTGCTTGCCCGCCCCCAACCCTTTCCCGCCGACCAGCGCTTCCCACGTCACCGCATCGCGGCGGCGAAGAAGCAACAGTTCCACTTTACCGCCGGTCGGCTTGCGAGCGTAGAGGCGCGCCGGAATGACGCGGGTGCGGTTGAGAACGAGCAAGTCGCCGGGGTGTAGACTCCGCCCTTGAGAGGCGAGCAGGCTGAGGTCCCGAAAGAAGCGGTGTTCCAGTTCGCCGCTATCTCGATGGAGAATCAGCAGGCGCGAAGCGTCACGCGGCTCGACAGGCGTTTGAGCGATACATTCGGGAGGCAGGAAATAGTCGAAGTCGGCGAGGCGCATCTAATCCACGAAGCGATATTTCAACAGCGTCCAGACAGCCTCGAAAGCATCTTTGAGTTTGATTTTCTTGCCCTGGGCGTAATCGCGCGGATTGAAACTGATAGGTACCTCGAAGATACGGTAATTCCGCTTTAGCACTTTGGCAGTGAACTCCGGTTCGAAATCGAAGCGCCGCGCCCGCAGGGTCATCCCTTCGATGACCTGACGGCGAAACACTTTGTAGCCGGTCTCCATATCGCTCAAGATGGTGTTGTAGAGAATATTGGTCATGAAGGTCAGCAGGTAATTGGCTACCATGTGCCAAAACATGGCCACACGGCGCGGCCCGCCCAAAAAACGCGAACCATAGACCACATCTGCCACACCTTCTTCCAACGGCTTGAGCAACAAAGGGTAATCGCGCGGGTCATATTCCAGGTCAGCATCCTGAATGAGAAGAATATCGCCGCGCGCAGCCGCCAAGCCGGTGCGCACCGCAGCCCCCTTGCCCTGGTTCACTTCATGCAGCAAAACGCGGACGTTGCCTTTACCGTCCATCTGCTTGAGCAAATCTCGGGTGCCGTCTTTGGAGCAATCATCCACAATGACAATTTCCCATGCCAGTTGGGTGGCTTGCACGCGCCGGACGATTTCCTGAATGCTTTCAACTTCATTGTAAACGGGGATGATCACGGATAGGTTCATAGATTGGGATTATAAACGAAAATGTCATGTGCTGATAGCCATGCTATAATCAAGGTGTGCATACAAAGGTTGTCGAACCATCCGCAGATCCCCAAAGGGGACGCTGTGACGCAGATTCTCGCAGATTTTTCTGTGTAATCTGTGAGTCCACTGCAAAAACCTTGAAGTTTCGCCACGAAGACACAGAGTCACATAGATTTCTTTCCTTATCACACTTGGCGTCTCTGTGTCTCAGTGGTTCGATTTTTACCTTTTTGCCGTGGACGCATCTGTGAAATCTGTGGATTTCCCTCGTCACCGCCGACATCCTTTGCGCGGGCACTATAATCAAGCATGCACTCAAAAGTTGATTCTGTTGGTGAAGTACGTAGACACACGCCTCTTGACGGCTGGCGATTCCGAACCTCATCCGCCATGCGTCGAACCAACGCGAATTACGCGAAAAAGGCGAAAATGGCGATGAGAGTCATCCGTAAAGATTTTGTAGCGCGGCATTCATGCCGCATTGGGTTGCGAAATAAATCCCGCGCTACGCCGTCCCTCGATAGATCGAGAGGATAGATGATGTTTTTTGTGTGAGGTTTTATGACCAATCCACTTACCCCCCCTCCGCCTGCATCGGCAGGCAGTTTCATCCCGCCGCAAATCAACAGTGTGGACGATACAGGACTCAACCCCCTCTGGCTGCAAGACCTGGTCTTGAAAGTCATGTACTTCCGTGGCTACTTGACTGGCTTCAAGATTGCCGAAGAAATCGCCTTGCCCTTTGCAGGCGTGACCGACCAAATTCTGGTTTCTCTCAAGCAGGAAAAACTCATCGAGGTCAAATCCTCGCAAGGAGGCGGCCTGGGCGAAGGCGCTTATACTTACGGCATTACCGGCGCCGGCATCCAGCGCGCGCGCGAAGCCTTGGAACGCAGCCAATATGCCGGCCCTGCCCCGGTGCCCTTCGAAGTCTACAACGAGGCCATCCGCCGCCAAAAAAGCGGGCGCATGACCGTTACCGCCCGCACCATGCGCCAGATTCTCTCGCAACTGGTCATTTCCGAGAGTACTTTCCAGCGGCTGGGACCGGCCCTCAACTCTGGCACCTCCATTTTCATGTATGGGCCGCCCGGCAATGGCAAGACCAGCATTGCGCGCGCCTTTGGCAACCTGGTGCTGAGTCAGACATTGTATATTCCGTTCGCATTATATCTGGACGGCCAGGTCATCAAAGTCTATGACGCGGTCAGTCACAAACTGGCCTCCGACGAAAACCGCACGCCCGGTTCCACCACCGGCGGCCTGCGCGCCACCACCCGCCGCGATCCGCGCTGGATCAAAATACGCCGTCCTTTCATTGTGACCGGCGGCGAACTGACTCTGGAGGGCCTCGACCTGGTCTTCGACGAAACGCACAAGTTCTACGAGGCGCCTTTCCAGGTCAAAGCCAATGGCGGCATCCTGTTGATTGACGACTTTGGCCGCCAACAAGTGCGCCCCCGCGACCTGCTCAACCGCTGGATCGTTCCCCTTGAAAACCGCGTAGACTATCTCACCCTGCACAACGGGCGAAAAGTGGAAGTTCCCTTCGATGTGCTGATTGTCTTCTCCACCAACCTGCCGCCCAAAGACCTGGTAGACGAAGCCTTCTTGCGCCGCCTGCGCCATAAGATCGAAATCGGCGATCCCTCCTACGAAGAGTATCGAGAAATCTTCAAGCGAGTGGCTGCCGACAAACGTGTGGAATACAACGACCAGGGACTGGCCTACTTGTTACAGGAATGGTACATCAAGCGCAATCGCAAACTGCGCGCTTCGCATCCGCGCGATCTGTGCGACCAGATTCTCGACATTTCCAGTTATCTCTCAGTGCCGCCAGTCATGTCGCGCGAGATGATAGACCGAGCCGCCAAAGCCTACTTTGTGGAGATTTGATGCGCGACTGGCCCCGTCCATTCATCTTTGCCCATCGCGGCGCTGCCGCCGACGCACCCGAAAACACCCTGGCGGCCTTCGAACTGGCCGTTGCGCAAGGCGCACATGGCATCGAATTAGACGCCAAGTTGAGCGCCGACGGCGAAATCATCGTCTTCCACGACCCGCGCCTGGAACGCACTACGAACGGTCATGGCCGAGTAGCCGACATGCCGCTGGCGGCTCTGCGCGAATTAGATGCCGGCAGTCATTTCTCCGAGGCCTTCCGCGGCGAGAAAATCCCCACCCTGGCCGAGGTATTCGAAACCATTGGCAAGCGCGTCATCATCAACGTAGAACTAAGCAACTACTACACGAAATTCGACTACGAACTGGCCGAAAAAACGTGCGCCCTGGTCGAACGCTTTGGCTTGCAGGAAACGGTCATCTTCTCCTCCTTCCTGCCTCCGAATCTGGCGCGCACCCGCCACCTGCTTCCCCAAGTCCCGCGCGGCTTGCTGGCCCTAGCCGGTTGGAAAGGCGGCTGGGCGCGCTCCTTCGTCTTCAACTTTGGGGATTACCAGGCCCTTCATCCTCACCTCAAAGACACGACGCCCCAACAAATTGCCCGCGTCCACCGCCTGGGCCGCCGCGTACACGTCTACCCCGTGGTCGAAGCCGAAGACATGCGCCGCCTGTTCAAGTGGGGCGTAGACGGCCTGTTCACCAGCCATCCCAAACTGGCGCTCGAAATCCTATCGAATGGAGGGTAAAGTGCAGCGGCGGGGAAACAGAAAACGCATGATTGCGCTACGGTTTACCTCTCTGCTCTTGCTGATTACGCTGACGGTTGCGCTCCCGACGCCGGCGCAGCCAGTCTATGCCCAAACGCCCCCGCCGCCAGCAAATTTGAATCAACTGCTGGCCGCGCTTTCGCCAGAAGAGCGGGTAGGGCAATTGTTCCTGGTGACATTCGAGGGTGCCAGCGCCGACCCCCAATCGCCTATCTATGATTTGATTGCCAACCACCACATCGGCGGGGTCATCTTGCGCGCCGAAAACGACAATTTTGTGGCTGCTCCCGAGACCCTGCCTGCGGCCTACCAGTTGATTGCCAGCCTGCAACAAATCGAATGGGACAGCGCCTATCCGCAACCCGACACCCCACACGCCTATATACCGCTGCTGGTAGGCATCGAGCAAGATGGAAACGGCTATCCCAGCGATCAAATTCTCAGCGGCCTGACCGACTTGCCAAGCCTCATGGCGCTTGGCGCTACCTGGAAACCTGAACTGGCAGGGCAAGTTGCAGAAATCCAGGGAAAAGAATTGAGCGCCCTGGGCTTCAACCTATACCTGGGCCCCTCGCTGGACGTGCTGGAAGCCCCGGCTGCGGCTATGCGCGGCGGCATTGGCGCCCGTTCCTTCGGCGGCGACCCCTATTGGGTTGCCAAAATGGGACAAGCCTACATCAGCGGCCTCCATGCTGGCAGCCAGGGACGCCTGTTGGTGGTTCCAAAACACTTTCCCGGCCTGGGCGCTGCCGACCGCCCGCTGGAAATAGAGGTGCCAACCGTCCGCCGCTCTTTGGAGCAACTCAAACAAATCGAACTGGCGCCCTTCTTTGCCGTCACAGGCAAAGCCCCTGACTCCTCCACCCGCGCCGACGGCCTGCTGGTATCCCACATCCGCTATCAGGGCTTGCAGGGCAATATTCGCGCCACCACACGCCCCTTGAGTTTCGACCAGCAGGCATTGAACGTCATCCTGTCCTTGCCCGAAATGGGGACCTGGCACGACGACGGCGGATTGCTCATCAGCGACGACCTGGGCAGCCATGCGGTATACACCTTCTACGCCCCAGCCAGCGAAGGCTTCTCTCCCCCCTTGGTTGCGCGAGACGCCTTTCTGGCCGGCAACGATTTGCTCTACTTGGGCAACATCTCCAGCGGTGCAGACGACACCTATACAGCCACCCTGGACATCCTCGACTTCTTCGTTCAGCGCTATCGGGAAGACCCGACCTTTGCACAGCAAGTAGATGCCGCCGTGACGCGCATCCTGGCGCGCAAACAAAGTTTGTTCAAAGGCTTCACGCTTGCCAACGTCACCCCCTCCTCGGATAGATTAGCAGAAATTGGGCAATCTCAACCTGTGACGCTGGAGGTTTCGCGCCGTGCAGCCACCCTGGTCAGCCCCGATGCCCAAGAATTGAGCGCGGTACTCGACGTCCCGCCCTCCGTGCGCGATCGTTTGCTCTTCCTGACCGACTCGGCCCCCTACGCCCAATGTCAGGGCTGCCCGCTGCGTTCCACCCTTCCTGTCACAGCCCTCCAAGAAGCGGTTGCACGCCTGTACGGGTCTACTGCCGGGCGGCAAGTCTCGGAGGCGCGCCTGAGTTCCTACTCCTTCGACGATCTGCGGGCGCTCCTCGACGGCGCCGAATTACCCGCCCTGGTCAACGACATCAACCGCGCCAACTGGATTGTGATTGCGTTATCGGGCGCCGGCCTGGGACGACCAGAATTGCTGAGCCGCTTCCTCTCCGAGCGCCAGGACTTGCTGCGAAACAAGCGTGTCATCCTGTTTTCTTTTACCGCCCCTTATTACTTCGACGCCACCGACATCTCCAGGCTGACAGCCTACTACTGCCTATATAGCAAACAACCCGCCTTTGTGGATGCGGCCGCCCGCCTGCTCTACCAGGAACTTCCCGCCTCTGGCAACTCGCCCGTTTCCATCCCTGGCGCTGGCTATGACTTGATCGAAATGACCAGCCCCAACCCGCAACAAATCATCTCGCTCTCGCTGGACACTCCGCCTGCTTCCGTTACCGCAACGCCGCCCACCGCCTCGGCCTCTCCCGCGACCCCTGAGCCGACGCCCATCCCTCTCCTGCGAATCGGCGACACCCTGTATGTACGCACCGGCATCATCGTGGACCACAACGGTCATCCTGTGCCAGATGGCACGGTGGTGCGTTTCGATGTCCTGCTGAGCGGCGAAAGCGGCGGCATCATCCAGCAAATAGAGCAAGTCACCACCAACGGAGTAGCAAGGGTCTCGTTTGCGCTCGAAAAGCCCGGTTTGATAGAAATCCGCGCCTCCAGCGATGCGGCTACCCTGTCGGATGTCATCCAAATTGATGTCACCCCTGGCGAGGCAGCCGCGGTCACCGTCATTGCACCGATGCCGTCTGCCACCGCCGCACCAACCCCTTTGCCCGAAACGCCGCCAGCAGACAACGACTTCATCTCGCCGGCAGGCTATCCGCGCCTGGCGGCATGGCCCTTAGCCATGCTTTTCATCTCCCTGAGCGCCTGGCCGGCCTATCTGGCAGGGCAGCGTCTCCGCTCCCGGCGCTGGGGGGTGCGCTGGGGATTGTGCGCCTTATTGGGCGGGTTGATTGGATACAACTATGCGGCGCTCGGATTGCCCGGCAGCCTGTATCTGGCAACGGAAAATGGGATGTTCGGCTTATTGGCGGTGCTTGCCGGCGGAGAAATCATCGGCGTCGTTTGCGCCTGGCTATGGATGCAGCGCGCTAATGGATGAGGGTAACCATCAAACTGAGTAAAAGCAAGCCCGCCATAGACCAAACCAAAGCGTTTTCTGGCATCTTCGAGAGATCGTCCCAAAGCGTTTCAGGTGCCGCCTCCGCCTGCGCGACCGCCACAGGCAAAGTGGGCGGCTCGCGATAACCAAGCAGGGCCTGCCGCAGAAGTTCGATGGAGGCCGGGCGCTCATTGGGATGCAAAGCCATCGCCCACAAGATAGCGCGCTCGGTGCGAGGGCTGAGGGCAGGGTTGATCTGTCGAGGCGGAATCAGGCTATCGGGGAGTAAGAAGCGTTTGCGCGCATCCGCCGGGGGCTGATTCGTCAACAAATGATAGAGCGTCGCGCCGAAAGCATAGATATCCGAGCGCGAATCGGTGTGCAATCCATCGCCGCCATATTGTTCGAGAGGCGTGTACAAAGCCGTCCCCTGCCCCTGGATGACAGTGATGGTCACTTCCTCAGGCGCCAAAATCTTGACCAGTCCAAAGTCCACCAGTTTGAGCAAGCCGCTGGGAGTCAACTTGAGGTTGCTGGGTTTGATGTCGCGGTGAACGATGGGCGGCTCCTGGTTGTGCAAGAAGGCCAACGCATCTGCCAATTGACTGGCCCAACGCAGCACATCCTTCTCAGGCAGAAACTCCTTGTGACGGCGGGCCTCCAGCATCAGGTCGCGCAAGTCATTGCCTGGCACATAGTCCATCACCAGGTAATCGCGCGGGCCGATGAAGAAGAAATCAGAGACTTTGGGCAGGTTCGGGTGGTCCAGGCGCGCAAGGATAGTAGCCTCACGAAAGAACTGTTCGCGGGCTTGCTTCAAGACCTTGTCTGGGAGGGCGCGATCGTAGCGCACTTCTTTGACAGCGCACAAACGACCCGTAAGCCGCAAATCCTCGGCCAGATAAATACACCCCATACCGCCCTGGCCGATTCGTTCGCGCACCTGATAACGGCCACGCAACACCTCCCCGTGTTTGAGCGGGAAAGACATATCTGATTTCATGGAAAGCAGGCTGTGCAGGGAAATTTTCGGCGTCGATTCTGCACAGATTGGCGCTTTTCTGCTATATTATACATGAGAGCGCTGCAAAATACGTGAAATCTGAGTTGCAAAATCGAGAGGCCTATGGAACTGCCAAGCAATGACCAACCGATGCTCGTTGCCCAAGAGGGCGTGCTGCATAACCAGCGCTGGCCATTGGCGCATACTGTTGTGCTGGGAAGAGATGCAGCCTGCGACATTGTCATCCCCGACCGGCAAGTATCGCGTTATCACGCCCGTATCACGCCGACGAAAGAGGGGATGATTCTGGAGGACCTGGGTAGCAAGAACGGAACCCATTGCAACGGAATGCCGATCACCGCTCCGGTTGTCTTGCAAGATGGAGATGTCGTACAAATTGCTCTGGCGCAAAAGTTCCAGTTCCTGACCTCAGACGCGACTATGCCGCTTTCCGAGGGCGCTGCCCGCACAGGGCGCTTGATGATGGATGTCCGCTCGCGGCGGGTATGGATCAATCAACGACAATTAGCGCCGCCGCTTTCGGCGCAGCAATTCAAATTGCTATGGATATTGTACGAAAACCAGGGACAGGTCCTCAGCCGCGCCGACCTGGTGGCTGGCGTGTGGGGCGAGGAACAATCGGCTGGCGTCTCCGACCAGGCGCTGGACGCGCTCATTCGCCGCCTGCGCGATCGCATCGCCGCCCTCGACCCCACCCACCAATACATTGACACCGTGCGGGGACATGGCGTGCGGCTGGATAATCCGCCCGTTTGAGGTTATCGGATCGGGTTTAAAATTTGGAGGGATACTCCCAGCCTGGCCTGGACGGACCGTCCAGGAAATAGGTATTTGCTGGCACAACAATCACGGGGCTTCCCTGAGAGTGGCAAGCGGTAAGACTATCAAATCTGCGGATTTTCCTCGTACCGCTGACATCTTTTGCGTGGATAAAAAAGTTGGTGATTACCCACAAGTATGCAAGATGAAAAAGCTCTGCTCAGACGTGGTAAAGTTGGTTTGCGAACGCCACAACCACGAAGGAACAGAGCCGTTATGAATATAGCACTGGAAAATGTTCTTGCCAAGTTG
>DAOUCM010000314.1:0-20949 GCA_034431895.1 Anaerolineales bacterium | reverse complement strand
GTTCTATAAACTCTACGCATTTTGTCACTGCGAGCAAAGCGAAGCAGTCTCCTGGCTTGCAAGGAGATTGCTTCGTCGCAAAAAACGCTCCTCGCAATGACAACTATACGAAAAGATGACATTGTCAAACTACGTATTCTGCAGATTTTCCTCGTCGTTGACATCTCTTGTGTGGACACTTTTGCTCTAAATCAGGGTGTTCAATTGGCGGCGTAGTTTTTCAGCCGTCTCTTGGAAGCCGGTCAGTTTGTCGCGTTCCTTTTGGACGACAGGGGCAGGTGCTTTGCTGGCAAAGTCTCTGGCGAGCAGTTTTTCCAGCCGCTGGATGTGCGCTTCGGCCTCGGCCAGTTCTTTTTGCAAACGGGCGCGCTCGGCCTCCAGGTCCACCAGGCCGGAAAGCGGCAGGTAGATTTCGACTGCGCCGACCACCAGCGCTGCCGCGTTTTCAGGTTTGGCAGGGAGAGCGTCGCGAATGGTGAGCAGCGACGGGTCGAGGCCAGCCAGGGCAGCCAGCGTCTCGGCCTGCTCTTGCAGCAGCAAGGTCTTTGTGCCACCGGCAATCGTAGCAGTGATGCGTTTGGCGGGGGCCACACCTTTTTCCGCGCGCAGGTTGCGGATAGCACGCACGATGTCTTGCAGCAACTCGAAGTCGGCAATTTTGCTTGTTTCCCAGCCTTCGGGTTCGCGCGGCTCGGGCCAGCGGGCGATGATGAGCATTTCGGGCCAGGCGGAAGCGAGATAAGAGATAGGGGATGCGAGGATGGATTGGCGCAGGTGATCCCACACCTCCTCGGTTACAAATGGCATGAACGGATGCAGCAGCCGCAGACAAATATCCATTACCCGCGCCAGCGTCACTACCGTCTGCTCTTTATTCTCTTCTTTCTGCATTTGTCCTTTGGCGATTTCCACATACCAGTCTGCAAAGTCGGACCAGAAGAAATCGTAAATCAACTGCCCGGCCTGTCCGTATTGGAAGGTTTGAAACAGTCGCTCCACGTCGCGGACAAGTTGTTGCAGCCGCGCCCATATCCAGGAATCGGCTAATGTCCAATTGGGCTGTGTACCTGTATCCCTGTCTACCTGTGTACCCTCCAGCGTGTTCACCGCATGGATCACGAACCTGCCGGCATTCCAAATCTTATTGGCAAAGTTGCGGTTGGCCTCCACCTTGCTGATGGCCAGATTCATGTCGTTGCCCGGCGTGGAACCTACGAGCAAGGTGAAGCGCAGCGCGTCCGTGCCGAGTTCGTCCATGACCTGAAGCGGGTCAATGACGTTGCCGTAGGATTTGCTCATCTTCTTGCCGTGCTCGTCGCGGATCAAGCCGTGCAGGTACACGGTGTGGAAGGGGATTTTGCCGGTGAATTCCAGGCCTGACATGATCATGCGCGCTACCCAGAAGAACAGGATGTCGTAGCCGGTTTCCATGTAGGAGGTGGGATAGAAATATTGTAAATCAGGCGTTTCTTCGGGCCAGCCGAGCGTAGAGAAGGGCCACAGGCCAGACGAGAACCAAGTATCCAGCACATCGGGGTCCTGCTCGATGTTGGGTGAGCCGCAATGGGCGCAATGGGTCGGGTCTTCGCGCGTCACGGTTTCTTTGCCGCAATCGGCGCAATACCAGACCGGGATGCGGTGTCCCCACCACAATTGGCGGCTGATGCACCAGTCCTTGATGTTTTCCAGCCAGTTGAAGTAGACCTTCTCGAAGCGCTCTGGCACAATTTTGATGCGGCCATCTTTCACCGCCGCCAGCGCCTTCTCTGCGAGCGGATCGATCTTGACGAACCATTGGGTCGAAATCATCGGCTCGATAATCTCGCCGCCGCGCTGGGAACGTGGGACGTTGAGCGTGTAGGGTTCTTCCTTGAGAGCCAGGCCGGCCGCTTTCATATCGTTCCACAATTTCTCTCGGCACTCGAAGCGGTCGAGGCCGGCATACGGCCCGCCGACTTCGGTTACTTTGGCCTCGCGGTCGAGCATAGACAGCACCGGCAGGTTGTGGCGCAGACCAATCTCATAGTCATTTGGGTCGTGGCCGGGGGTGATTTTCAAAGCACCAGTGCCAAATTCGCGGCTGACATATTCATCAGCAATGACGGGAATCTCGCGCCCCAGCATGGGGACGATGACAGTCCTGCCGATGTATTTCTGGTAACGCTCGTCTTCGGGGTGGACGGCTACCGCTGTATCGCCCAGGATGGTTTCGGGGCGGGTGGTGGCGACGGGAATGTATTCGCCCTCACCCCCGGCCCCTCTCCCGGTGGGCGAGGGGAGGCCCTCATCCCCGGCCCCTCTACCGGTGGGAGAGGGGGGGAGGGGTGAGGGTTTCAGCATGTATTTGAAGTAATACAACTTGCCCGCCTCCTCGGAATACTCCACTTCCAAATCCGAAACGGCCGTCTTCAGCCCAGGCGACCAGTTGATGAGACGCGGGCCGCGATAGATGAGGCCCTTTTCATACAGGCGCACGAAGGCCTCGCGCACGGCGCGGCTCAGTCCCTCGTCCAGCGTGAAGCGCTCGCGATCCCAGTCGCAGGAGGCGCCCAGGCGTCGAATCTGGTTCTGGATCAACCCGCCGTACTTATGTTTCCATTCCCACGTCCGCCGCAGGAACTCCTCGCGGCCAATTTCCTCGCGCGAGGTGCCTTCTTTTTGCAGCATTCGTTCCACCTGCAACTGCGTGGCAATGCCGGCGTGGTCGCTGCCCGGCACCCACAGCGTAGAATATCCTTTCATGCGGTGGTAGCGAATCATCAGGTCTTCCATGCTGACGAACATGGCGTGGCCGAGATGCAATTCGCCGGTCACGTTGGGCGGCGGGATGGAGATGACGAACGGTTCGACGTTCGGGTCGAAATCCGGTTTATTTGGGTCGTTGTGCGGCTTGAAATAGCCGCCCTTCTCCCACCTCTCGTAGATGCGCGGCTCGGTGGATTTGAAATCGTAGGTTTTGGGTAGTTCATACTTCGACATGACGACCTCCTGAAAAGGACAGCGATTGAATGACGGGAGACAAGAGTCTCGCCAGGAAAAAGACGACTACATACCAGCGCGGCAACACCAGGCGGCTGCGCCCGCGCTTCATAGCCCGGACGATGTGCCTGCTCGCCGTTTCGACGGGGACATCCAGCCGACGATACCAGCCCGGCTGCTCCGTTTGAGGGTGCGCAATGGACTGGACGAAGTCTGTGCCGCGCAGCGCGCCCAAGACGACCAGCAGGGTTGACACGCCTTCCAACGCAACCGATTGAGTGAAGACATGCAGGGCGGCTTTGCTGGCCGCATACAGCCCGATGGACGGCAGGCGTAATTCTCCGGCTACCGAGCCGATGTTGACGATCAAGCCCTCGGCAGGTAGGAGCGGGCGCAGGCCGACGGTGAGTTCGAGCGGCGCCAGGGCGTTGACCTGCATCACGCGCTCTACCTCGTCCACCGTCATCTGCATCAGGCGCGAGTGACTGCCAACGCCTGCGCAGTGGATGAGGACGTCCAGGCGGCTTGTGCGGGCGCTGAGGTGGGCAATCAGGGCCCGGCGTTGGGCTGAATCGGCCAGGTCACAGGTCAGGGCGACGGCGGGACCGGTTAGCGCGGCTTTAACGGAATCCAGGCCGCGGGCGTCGCGATCCACGAGATAAAGGGAGCAGGCCTCTCGGTCGAGCAGAAGCGCGAGTTCGCGCCCCAAGCCGTGTGCGGCGCCGGTGATGAGAATCGTTTTGTTGATAAGGTTCATGCCAGGTCCAGCGAATCGGCAATGGATTGTTCGAGCGTGTAGGCCGGCTGCCAGCCCAGTTCGCGCTTGATTTTCTCGTTCGAGAAGGGTTTGTCCACGTTCATCTCGGAGATGCGGCGCAAGCCGGGGTTGAGGCGCAGCAGGTCGAGCAGCCACACGGCGGCGTCTAGCAGGCGCACCCACGCCCCAGAGACGGGCAGCAGCAGGGTCTTGCGGCCGGCCCGTTGCAGGGTGAGACGGGTAAAGGTCAACATGTCCACATTCCAGGCGGTGACTACGTACCGTTCGCCGCTGCGGCCCTTGGTGAGCGCCAACACGACCGCCTGCGCCACGTCGCGCACGTCTACGAAACTGTTGATGTAACGCAGCATGGGCAGAAGCGGCAGGAAGCGCGCCAGGCGGTAGACGGAACGGATGCGCTCGGAGCCGGGGCCGAGGATGACGCTGGGGTTGAGCAGGATGACGTGCATACGGTCGGCCAGTTCGATGAGTTCGAGTTCGCTCAGGCGTTTGGTATAGCCGTACATGTCGTGCGTGCGCTTGTAGTCCAAATCGGGCAGGGTGGTTTCATCGGACAGGCCATGCGGGTTGAAGCCCAGGGCCGAGATGGAACTGATGAAGATGAAGCGCTTGCTGCCGGCGCTCAGGGCAGCCTCTATGAGATGATGCGTGCCAACCACATTGGCCTGATAGATGGCGTTTGCATCGGCGCGGCGAAAGGAGACCATGGCCGCGTTGTGGATGACCACATCCACGCCTTCCAGGTGCTTGCGGAAGGTTTCGGGCTGGGTCAACTCGCCGTGAACCCAGCGCACGCCTTCCAGCGCCTCGATGCCCAAGAAGGTTTTGCGCTGCGTGCGGACGAGTACGCGCAGTTCCGCTGCCGGGTCATGCTCGTGGATGGCCTGGACGATGTATTGGCCGAGGAATCCCAGCCCGCCGGTGATGAAGTAGGTGGTCATATAGTCAAATAGTCGGATAGTCAAGTAGTCAAATAGTCGAGGCGTCGGATGGTTGGAGGCGGATAGTCGAAAGGTTGTTGGAGCCAAGTGAGCGGTTAAAAAGAAACGCCTCGTCCGATATGAGGACGAAGCGTGTCCCTTCGACTTGGCTCAGGGCGGCGGCTCCGCGGTACCACCTCAATTCATCAGGAAAACCTGATGCGCTCTGTGAGCGGCTATCACCGCTCTGCGCGCTAACGGGCGCTCCCGTGACGGTCTACTAGCCGGTTCAGTAATCAATTTTCAGCGGCGTTCTTCGTCATGAAAGCCAAGCGACTTCAGCGTTGCCATTCCTGCGGAAACTTCCACCATGCGTTTCCTTCTCTATCGGGCGGCATTACGCTTACTCCTCTTGACGTTGACGGAGATTATACGCGGGGGAGGGAGGAAAGTCAAGAAAAAATGTACAATATTGACATGGCAACGTCGTCAGTCTTTCGCCCAGCACTCGATAAACCCGTTCCCAAACAAACCATTCGGGCGGCTGAGAAATATCTCGAAGCGTATTTACAGGAAAAGGGAATTGAATTTCCGCGCCAGCACGATCTCATCAGAAACTGGGGCTAAAGTGAGAATGCCAAACCACCTTGTTCATTTCGGTTGAGTCCACATTGGTAAGGTGAAATGGGGGCAAGAAAATAAGATGGAATATCCGACAAACTTGGTATAATTCCCGCGCTATGAAATATCATCTTTGGACCGAAGGCTGCCAGATGAACGTGGCCGATTCCCAGCGTATTGGCTCTTCTCTGGAGCATTTGGGTTACACCTTTACCGAGAATGCCGAAGAAGCGGATGTCATCGTCCTCAACACGTGCGTAGTGCGTCAGTCGGCTGAAGACAAAGCCTACGGGCGTCTACAATCCCTGCGCCCGCTCAAAGAAAAGAACCCGGCCCTGGTCATCAACTTGATGGGCTGCCTGGTGGGGGTGCGCGGCGCAGAGGCTTTGCGCAAGCGGCTGCCTTTCGTGGATGTGTTCTCGCCGCCCTCCGACCCCGGTCCGCTCATTGCGCACCTCAGCCAGGGCGAAGTCCGCGCTCTCGAAAGCGGTGAGACCGCGCGCCGCTATGGCATCATGGACGGCGATTTGCCGGCTTCGATGTTGCTACCGGCTCACCAACGCGGACAGTTGGTCAGCGCCTACGTGCCGATCGTGTATGGCTGTTCGCACGCCTGTACGTACTGCATCATCCCTTACCGCCGCGGAGTGGAGCGCAGCCGCCCGGCAGAAGACATTCTAGCAGAAGTGCGTTCACTGGTTGCGCAGGGCGTCCGCGAGGTCACCTTACTAGGGCAGATTGTTGACCGCTACGGCAAAGACATGCCCGACGGCCCCGACCTGCCCGGTCTGCTGCGCCTGGTGCATGATGTAGAAGGGCTCCAGCGCATCCGCTTTCTGACATCGCACCCCAATTATTTCAGTGAAGCGCTGATGGAGACAGTTGCCGAATTGCCCAAAGTCATGCCGCACATCGAGGTCCCCATTCAGGCTGGCGATGACCGTATTTTAGAGGCCATGAGGCGCGGCTATACCCAGGCTGACTATCGTAAACTCATCGAGCGCATCCGTGCGCGCATCCCTGGCTGCTCGATTGCGACCGACATCATTGTTGGATTCCCCGGCGAGACAGAGGCGCAATTCATGGAAACATACCGCGTCTTGTCGGACTTGAGGCTGGACGTTGCCCATCTGGCGCGGTACTCGCCTCGGGCCGGTACCGTTTCCGCGCGCCGCATGGCCGACGATGTGCCAGGCGAGGAAAAGTTGCGCCGCTTCCGCCTGCTCGAACAGTTGCAAGAGGCCATCGCGGGTGAGATCAACGCTCGATTGCTTGGCAAGCAAGTAGAAGTGCTGTTCGAGGAAAAAGTCAAGGGCCGTTGGAGGGGGCGTACTCCCACCAATAAACTGGTTTTCGTCGAATCAGAACAGGATTTGCGTGGGCAAATCCTCCCCGTCACAGTGACGTGGACGGGGCCATGGTCTATGCAGGCCAAGAAATAATAACGTCCCGAAGGTCGAAGCAAGCCTTCGGGACGAACTTTCTTGAAAAAGCGGGCGCTGGCGTGTCAAACTGCCTTCCCGGCTCCTTCGACGTGACGTTTTTCGCGCCTGGCCCTCAGCCAGCCGTTCAGGCTGTATTTGACGATGCGTTCCTGGCCGGCAAATAGCCTTTGCAGGTTGGGGCGAAGCGCCCAAAGGAGCAAAATCTCGGCCAACACGCCGTACAACACATCGATCCAGGGAGTCAATCCCAGCCAGGCGCGCACGCCGAAGATGAGGATGGCTAACAAAGCCACGCTCATGGTCGTCACCGAGGCAATCCCCACGGTAAAGAAAATCAGCGCTCCCAAGGGAACGATAATCAAGATGGAAGTCGCCCACAGCCCAAAGGCGCCACCCACCGATGGCGCGCCTCCTGCTCCGCCGCGCAGGCGCAAAAAGCGCCCGTTTTCACTGCGTTCTGGCAAGAAGATGGAATAGTTGTGGCCTACAATCGCCGCAATCGGAGCCAGCACCTGGAACAGGCGCATTTCTGGCGCCAGCCAGTAGGCCAGCCAGACCGAGGCGGCGCCCTTGAGAATATCCAGGATAGCCGTCAGAAAGCCAGCCCAAAAGCCAGCCGCACGCATGGCATTGGTGCCGCCGGTGCGTCCGCTTTCTATGCTGCGAATATCCTGGCCGGTTTTCAGTTTGACAATCAACAAACCGAAAGGAATGGAACCCAGGATATAGGCTATTGCAATGGCGATCATACCGAGTAGAATTTGCATAGGCAGTTCTCCAAAATATTGTGTAAATTGGTAACACACAAGGGAAGGGATGGTTGCTGTCTACGTGGTCGAGGCGTTTAGTCCATTTTCAGCGGGATTTCGTTTGCCTGGCCGTTTTCGATCCAAAAGGCGCGCGCCGTCCATATGCCTTGTGTGCGCGACCAAATGACCTGCACCACGTCGTAGGCGGCCTCGGCGATGTCGGTAACGGAGGCCGTTTCGGGTCCGGCCGGATGCGAGTGGAAGATGCCGACCAGTTCCAAGCCGTGTTCCTCGATCCACTCGAAGGCTTGCAGTTGCTCTTGCGGGTCCATCCGAAAACGAACTGCGCTTTGGGCTGCGTTACGCACTCTCAGCACGGCTTCCACCCGCTCCCCTGTGCCGGCCAGCAATCCGCAGGCTTCGAGCGGTGCCTGGGCAGCAACATGGCGGCGCATGGCGCGCCAGTGTTCTTGTCCGATTCTCAAGCAGGAGAAAGGCGGCATCTCAACGCAGAAAAGCGGCTGCGCCCCATGCCAGGGTCAGCGCCAGCAGGGGTTCGAGGGCGGCGCGGCGCGGGGGAATATCTTCGAGCAGGCGGGCGGTGAAAGTGGTAAGGGCATATAGCGGCCCCAGCAGCGCCAGCCCGTATTGGATGGGCGAAAGCGGCCAGTAATGCAAGCCGGCTCCCAGTTGGGCGCAAATCAGGCCGATACCGATGGCCCACGAATATTGCCAGCGCCCGCCCACGTGCAGGTGCAGGGTGCGCAGAGTCACCAAGCCGGCCACAACGAACATGGCCGGGAAGAGCAGAAACAAGCGCGCGCCATTGAAGCGCAGGGCCGTAATGAGAATCAGGTAGACGGCGTAGGAAAGGGCGGTCAACACAGTTGTGGCGAGCGCATAATATGGCGCAGAAGGTTCGACGACGATGTACTCGGCCGAAAAGACCAGGGTCAAGAGCAAGGCGCTCACCCCAAGGCCAAACCACCAGGTATTTCTCAACGGCAAAATGGACAGAGGCACGCCGATAATCAAGGTAGCCAGCGTGGGAAGCAGCCAGTTTTCGAGGGTGGGCTTTTCGTTCAAGGAAGGATGCCGGCGCAGTAGCCAATCCATGCCGGTGGCGCTCAAGCCGGCTGCCAAGAGAATCATCATCGTATTCAAGCCAAAAGGAAACGCGAAATAAAAGCCCGGCAATTGCAATTCCAACGTCAACTGCGGCGCTTGAAGCAGATGGGCAAGTGCCAAGGTCAAAAGGACGGTGGCCAGTACCACACCCAAGCGGTTGGAATCGGGCAAATAGTGTTGTTCCTCGTTCACAGGTTGGATTGTACCTGTCTCTACACAGCCTGCCAAGAGAAGCCGGCACGCAGAGTGTACACGAAAAGGTTCAGTCTGTTGGCGAAGTGCGTGGACACACGTCTCCTGAAGCCTGGAACTTCCGGGCAGAATCCAACGGGCGTTGACTCAACGCGAATGACGCGAAAAAGGCGAAAAGCACGAAAGGATCAAGGAGGAAATGTGGAGTGCGCGGCCTGGCGAAACAAGAAGAAGTTCGCGTGTTTTGCTCGTTTTGCGACTCATCGTACCCGTATGGGTATTCGCGTCGAAAACCGGGCACGAAAGCCACGCCTCCCACATGACTTCGCCAACCACTTTTGCGTGGACACGCACGGTTTCATGCTGCGCCGTAATCGTTTTGTGGTATAATCCCGCCGCTCTCTTTGGAGAGGTATCTTGCCCAGGGACAGGCAGCGTATGTCCCCATTTCACACGCTCCTGGATCGTCTGGTGCGTGCCGCAGATGATAGCGCGGTTGCCAGACGGGATGAACGGAGCGGAGGCCAAACGCGAAGGAGGTTTCCCCTATGGCCATTATTCCTATGAAAGCCTTGCTCGAAAGCGGCGTCCACTTTGGGCATCGTACCAACAAGTGGGATCCGCGCATGAAGCCGTACATCTTTACGGAACGTAACGGCATTCATATCATTGATTTGCAGCAGACTGTCAAGTTGCTCAATCAGGCGTACAGTCTCATCCGCGATACGGTCGCCGGCGGCGGCACTATCCTGTTTGTCGGCACCAAGCGTCAGGCGCAAGAGACGATTGCCGAAGAGGCCACGCGCTGCGGTATGCCGTATGTTACCGAACGCTGGCTGGGTGGTTTCCTCACCAATTGGTCCACCATTTCTCAACGTGTGCAGGAACTAGAGCGCTTGGAGAAATTGCGCGATTCTGGCGAAATCAGCCGTTTGACGAAAAAGGAAGGTTTGCTCATCGAGCGTGAAATTATTCGCCTGGAACGTCGGCTGTCGGGCATTCGTAACATGAAACGCCTGCCCGACCTGCTGTTCATCGTGGACGTTTGCCGGGAATATGCCGCTGTCCATGAGGCCAATTTGCTCAACATTCCCATTGTGGCCATGGTGGATACGAATTGCAATCCGCAGAACATTGATTATGTGATTCCATCCAACGACGATGCCATCCGCGCTATTAAACTAATGGTTGGCAAGATTGCCGATGCCGTTCTCGAAGGAAAGGCCATGCGTAAGGAAGAGACGGAAGAAGAAGCAACGCAGACGCAGGTGCCTGGCGCCGTCCCCGCGGTTCGTAAAGTAGCGCATCGCATTTTGGATGAAGACGACCAGGATGTCGAGGAAGAGGATCTGTTGGGAGAGGCCACCTTGGCTAAATTGAGTGTTTCTCGCAAGCCGCTCGATATAGCCATCGAGGAAGAGGAAGAAATAGAAGAAGCCATCGAGATAGAAGAGGACAGCGAAGAAGAGGAATAGAATTATGGAAATCACGACAGAGATGATCAAAGAACTGCGCGCCGCTACCGGTGCGGGGGTTTTGGACTGCCGTAAGGCGCTTACCGAGGCCAACGGCGATTATCAAAAGGCAGTGGATTATTTGCGCGAGAAGGGGATTGCAACGGCGGCCAAACGAGCCGACCGCGAGGCATCCCAGGGCGTGGTGGAGTTATATTCGCATGGCAATGGCCGTGTGGGTGTGATGGTGGAGGTCAATTGTGAAACGGATTTCGTAGCGCGTTCGGAGGCTTTTCGCAGCCTGGCGCATGAAATTGCCTTGCAGATTGCCGCTGCTGCTCCGCGTTACATCAAGGAAGATCAAATCCCAGCACAGGTCTTGGAGCATGAAGCAGAGATTGCTCGCGCCCGCGCCAGGGAAGAAGGCAAGCTAGATAGTGTTCTCGAAAAGGTTGTGGCAGGACGCCTGGAAAAGTTCAAAGATGAAGTCGTGCTGCTGCGGCAAGCCTATATTCGCGATGAGACCTTGAACATCGAAAAACTGATTTTGCAGACTATTGCTTCGACTGGTGAGAACATCGTCATCCGTCGGTTCGAGCGATGGGAACTGGGTGAGAAATTAGGCGAGTAATTGAAAGGCCAACCTGATGGTTGGCCTTTTCTTTATGTTTGGCTATCTTTCATTGAATGGGTCTTCTTGTAAAGCAGGGGAAGCAGGGTGTTTTGGTTGCGCACATGAAGAAAATATCTTGCCCCCAGGTATTGAGAGGATACCGTTGAATTACCACAGGAGCGCAAAATGGATGCCTTGAAATACAAACGGATTTTGCTCAAATTAGGCGGAGAAGCCCTGTCTGGGGAAGCGGGTTTTGGCATTGATGTCTCACAAGCGGAAGCCATCGCTAGCCGTATCAAGGAAGTTCACCAGATGGGTTTAGAAGTGGCAGTGGTGATTGGCGCGGGCAACATCTGGCGTGGCAAGCAGGGACTTGAGCATGGTATGGATCGCGCCACGGCTGATTATATGGGGATGCTGGCCACGGTGTTGAATGCAATGTCGCTCATGGATGCTCTGGAACGAGCGGGGGTGTATACTCGTGTGCAATCGGCTATCGAAATGCGCGCTGTTGCCGAGCCGTATATCCGCCGCCGCGCCATTCGTCATCTCGAAAAGGGACGGGTGGTCATCTTCAGCGCAGGGACGGGTAATCCGTACTTTTCTACGGATACGGCTGCCGCTTTGCGCGCCATGGAAATTGACGCCAATGTGGTCATCAAGGCCACCAAAGTAGATGGCGTCTACGATTCGGACCCTAAAAAGAATCCCAATGCCAAGAAGTTCACCCACTTGCGATACATTGACGTGCTCAATCAACGCCTCGAAGTGATGGACAGTACAGCCATCTCGCTGTGTATGGAAAATGACATGCCTATCCTGGTGCTTAACCTTTGGGATGAAGAGGCGCTCTTGCGCGCGCTCAGGGGCGAGGCGGTCGGCACGCTGGTCAGCGCGTGAAGAAGGTTTTGGACGCACAGCCGCCCCTTCCTCGATTGCTCGAGAGGATAAGTGTGCATGAAAAGGTTGAGTCTGTTGGCGAAGGGCGTGGGCATACGTCTTCTGAAGCCTGGAACTTCCGGGCAGAATCCAACGGGCATTGACTCAACGCGAATGACGCGAAAAAGGCGAAAAGCGCGAAAGGATCAACGAGGAAATGTGGAGTGCGTGGCCTGGCGAAACAAAAAGAAGTTTGCATATTTCGCTCGTTTCACGACTCATCGTACCCGTATGGGTATTTGCGTCGAAAACCGGGCATGAAGCCAATGCCGCTGCATGAGTTCGCCAACAGCATTGAAGGTTGTCGGACCATCCGCACATCCCCAAAGGGGACGCTGTGACGCAGACTCTCGCAGACTTTTCTGCGTAATCGCGGATTTTCCTCGTCACCGCTGACATCTTTGCGTGGACACAGGATGGTTTTCCAGTAGCAAAAATTGACGTTTTGGGGTATCCTTGTAGAGAGACGATCCATGTTCGGTTGGAAGAAGCGCTTTTTCTTCCCCTGGGCGTTCTCGCCAACATTTTTTATTCCTTCAGGAGGCTGAAGTGATCAAAGAGATTCTTAAAGATGCAGAAGGCCGCATGCATAGCGCCGTGCAGTCCCTGGAGAATGACCTGGCCGTCATTCGGACGGGACGCGCTAGCCCTGCTTTGGTGGAAAGGCTTTCTGTCCTTTATTACGATGTTCCTACTCCTTTGATGCAATTGGCAACGATTAGCGTCCCCGAGCCGCGCTCGATTTTGATCAAGCCTTTCGATGCTTCTACGCTCAAGAACATCGAACGCGCCATCTTGGCTTCGGACTTGGGGTTGACGCCTAACAACGACGGCAAGTCCATCCATTTGAACTTGCCGCCGTTGACAGAAGAGCGCCGCCGCGATTTGGTCAAAGTGGTGCATAACCGCCTGGAGGAGGCCCGCGTTGCCGTCCGCAACATCCGACGTGATACCCATAATGACCTGCGTGACTTCGAGAAAGAAAAATTGATCTCAGAAGATGATTTGAAGCGCGGAGAAGAAGACCTGCAAAAACTGACCGATCGTTTTGTGGAAGAAATCAACAAACGCGGACAAATCAAAGAAAAAGAGATAATGGAAGTATGACCTTCCTGATGAAAGCATGACAGATTCCTCTCTTGCCCTGCCTCCCGAAAAGGTGCCCCTGCACGTTGCCATGATTATGGATGGCAATGGTCGTTGGGCCATCTCGCGTGGTCTGCCTCGTTTGGCCGGCCACCGCGCTGGCACAGAAAATCTGCGCCGTGTCATTCGTGCCTCTGTTGAGTTTGGCATCAAGTACTTGACCATTTATGCCTTTTCGACCGAAAACTGGGGGCGTCCGCCAGAAGAAGTGCAGGGATTGATGCACATCCTGGAAGATGTAATTGACAAAGAATTAGAAGAACTACATCGAGAGGGGGTGCAATTGCGGCATATTGGCCGGTTGGAACGTCTGGCTCCCCGCTTGCAAGAGAAGGTATTGGATGCCATTGATCTGACCAAGAACAATACCCGCTTGATTTTGAACATTGCTTTCAACTATGGCGGTCGCGATGAAATCGTCCATGCTATCCAGCGCATCATCGAAGACCGCGTGCCGGCTGCGCAAGTCAATGATGAATTGGTCAGCCAATACTTGTTTACGGCTGGTGTGCCAGACCCTGACCTCATCATCCGCACGTCTGGCGAATTGCGCATCAGCAACTTCCTGATCTGGCAGGCGGCTTATTCCGAGTGGTACGTCACGCCGACCTATTGGCCGGATTTCGACAAGGAAGAATATCGCCGTGCTTTGGAGGCTTTTGCGCAACGCGACCGGCGCTTTGGAGGCGTAACGGCAGCGGTGGGCAAGACGCATGGTTAAACGGACTGTCACAGCCCTGGTTTTGCTGATTTTGGCCATGCCAGCCTTGATGGTAGGCGGCTTCCCTTTTTTCCTGCTGATGGGTTTTTTTATTGTGGTGGCTGCGTATGAGTATACTGCCATGTTCCGGGCTGTGCAAATCGAGCCGTCTCGCTGGCTCACGGTGGGGGGCGTGTTTTTTCTCCTGCTTGTGCGGGATTTTTTTTCTCAGTACAGCATCCCGACATTGGCTTTTCTGGTGATTGTGGCGCTTGCCTATCATACATTGACTTATGAGCGCGGACGTGACCAAGCGGCGCTCGATTTTGCCGCTACGGTGGGTGGCTTGGTCTATTTGGGTTGGGTAGGCGCCTATTTACTCGACTTGCGCAATCTTCCCAACGGCGGTTGGTGGGTCTTCCTGGTGCTTCCTACTACATGGATGGCCGACACCGGCGCCTATAGCATTGGGGCCGCTTATGGGCGGCACAAACTTGCTCCTCGCCTCAGCCCCAAGAAGAGTTGGGAGGGCTATTGGGCGGGCGTGTTTACCGGCACCTTGTACGGCAGTTTCTTTGCCTTTGCCTATTCCACTTGGGGACCGCTGCAAATTTCGATTTGGCAGGGAGCAATCCTGGGTCTGATTTTGAGCGTTGTCACGCCGTTTGGCGATTTGGGAGAGAGCCTGTTCAAGCGCCCTGCCGGCTTGAAGGACTCGGGCAACCTGATTCCCGGTCATGGCGGCGCATTCGACCGCATCGACTCGTGGCTGTGGGCTGCTTTCATCGGCTATTACTTCATTCAATTTTTTTTACTCTAATTCCTCTGGGAGGCAAACATGAATTTGAGCGAACCTACTCGTAACCTGGCTCTGGAATTAGTGCGGGTCACCGAGGCGGCGGCGTTGGCTGCTGGCCGCTGGATGGGACGCGGCAACAAAGAGGCGGCTGACCGTGCGGCGGTAGAGGCCATGCGGCTTGTTTTGCGCTCCGTTTCTATGAGCGGCAAGATTGTCATTGGCGAAGGCGAGAAGGACCAGGCCCCTATGTTATACAATGGGGAAACCGTAGGCAACGGTGAATTGCCAGAAATGGATGTGGCCGTAGATCCAATAGACGGCACGCGGCCTCTGGCTTTTGGGCGCACCAACTCGATTGCTACGGTGGCTATTTCCCCGCGCGGCACCATGTTCGACCCGGGCCCCTTCGTATACATGAATAAAATTGCAGTTGGCCCACAAGCCAAAGGCAAGATCAATATCGAGGCCCCGCTTGCAGACAATCTGAAGGCTATTGCCAAAGCAACCGGCAAGGATGTGGAAGACCTGACCGTCATCGTGCTGGACCGCCCTCGCCATGAAGGACTGGTTTCCGAGATACGCAAACATGGCGCTCGTATTCGCCTCATTCCCGACGGCGACGTGGCTGCGGCTTTGATGACAGTCTTGCCAGATACCGGCATTGACGTGCTGATGGGAATTGGTGGCACTCCTGAAGGCGTGCTAGCTGCTTGTGCCTTGCGCGCCATGGGTGGTGAAATTCAGGGTAAGTTATATGCTCGTGATGAAGATGAACTGCGGCGGGGACGCGAGGCAGGCTATGACTTCGAGAAAGTGCTGACGATGAACGACCTGGTGGCCTCTGAAGATGTATTCTTTGCCGCTACCGGCATCACCGATGGCGAATTGCTCAAAGGGGTCAAATACTTTGGCGATGGGGCGCGCACCGATAGCCTGGTGGTGCGCGGTTTGACCGGCACGGTGCGTCAAATTTCTGCTACCCATCGGATAGACAAACTTCATCTATTGAGCTCCATCAGGTATTGAGAATCTTGTGTGTAAAAGTGGTGGGATGTTTTGGGCGGGTGCAGCATACCCAAAACATCCCACCCTCTGTTGGTGAGCTCATTTTGTTTTTCAGAGCAGCGTTGGCTGCTCTGTTGTTGTTTCTTGTTCGTTTTCGTTGACTTGTGCCCCAGCGCGTTTCAGATCTGCCGCAGCAATCCGCGCCACAGAAGCCACATAGTCACCCTCGCTCAAGCGCATCAAGCGTACCCCGCGCGTGACTCGTCCGGCAGTTTTGACATCTTTTACCTTCAAGCGAATGGCTACACCGCTTGCCGAGATAAGCGTCAGGTGATCGGCTGGCTGGACGACACGCGCCGCTGTGATTTTGCCAACGATGGGAATGGCTTTCTTGTCAATGGTGGATACACCGCCGGTTGCGCGGCCTTTGGCAGGATATTCCTCGAGTGGGGTTTGTTTGCCATATCCACCTGTGGTGACGATGAACAGTGATCCGCCCGCTTGGGGGATGGTCATGCTGGTCACGGCGTCGCCTTTCGACAGGCGGATGCCTTGCACGCCGCTTGCTGCGCGCCCTGTGGGTCGCACCAGGTCCTCGCAGAAGCGCAGCGCCTGCCCTTGCTCGGTGACGAGGATGATATCGTCCTTGCCAGAAGTCAAACGCGCCCAGCCCAATTCATCGTCTTCCTCCAGGGTCATAGCCAGCAAGCCTGAGGGCCGGACAGAGGCAAATTCCTCCAAATCTACGCGCTTGATCTTTCCTTTTACTGTTGCCATTGTGCAATAGCCGTGCGAGGTGAAATCTGGCACGGCGATGGCGGCAGTGATACGTTCTCCCGCATCCAGCGACAGGACGTTGACCAGTGGGGTGCCCTTCCCCGTGCGGTCAGCGTCGGGTATTTGGTAGACCTTTTCGGAATACACCTTGCCGCGGTCAGAGAAGAACAGCATCGTGTCAAGTGTGCGCGCTGGGATGAGCGCCAGCACCTCGTCTTCTTCTTTGGTAGCATGACCGGTGACTCCGCGCCCTCCGATAGATTGTGATTTGAAGGCTTTGGCCGCAACGCGCTTGACGTACCCGCGTTCGGTCAGGCTGATGAGGACGGCTTCATCGGGAACCAGGTCGGCCTCGCTGAGCTCTTCCTTGGCATCCAGAGCAATGCGCGTGCGCCGGTCGTCGCCGTATTTTTCGGCCAATTCGTTCAGGTCAGATTGAATCAAGGCTAGGATTTTCTTGGGATGTGCCAACAGGTCTTCGAGGTAGGTAATTTGGGCTTGAATTTGTTTATGCTCTTCCTCGATCTTCCAACGTTCCAGGGCTGCCAGGCGACGCAATTGCATGTCAAGGATGGCCTGCGCCTGGAGTTCAGAGAGTTTGAAGCGTTTCATCAGGCGTTCTTTGGCTTGCTCGGCGTCGGGGGATTCTTTGATCGTTTGGATAACGGCGTCTATGTTTTCGAGCGCTACCAGCAGCCCGTCCAGAATGTGAAGGCGGGCGCGCGCTTTTGCTAGTTCATAGTTGGAGCGTCGCACAATGACTGTCTGACGATGTTCCACGAAAATCTGCAAAGCGCGTTTGAGCGGCAGAGTGCGCGGTTCGCCGTCTACCAGGGCCAGCATTTGCACGCCAAAGGTAGATTGTAAGGGAGTAAATTTGTACAGTTGGTTGAGTACTTTTTTGGGCTGTGCGCCGCGTTTGAGTTCGATGACGATGCTCATGCCGCGTTGGTCGGACTCGTCACGCAAATCGGAAATCATGTCTATTTTTTCTTCGCGCACCAGTTCGGCGATGCGTTCGATGAGACCGGCTTTGTTGACTTGGTAGGGGATTTCGGTGATGACGATTTGGTGACGACCGCCTTTGGCCTCTTCGATGTGCGCCATGCCGCGCACGACCAGGCGACCCTTGCCGGTACCGTAGGCATGTTCGATCCCCTCTCGCCCAACGATGACGCCACCGGTTGGAAAGTCGGGCCCGGGCAGATGCTGCATCAATTCTTCGACGGGAATGTCATCGGCATGATCGAAGTTTTCGATGAGGAAGTTAATGGCGTTCACCAACTCTCTCAGGTTGTGAGGCGGAATGTTGGTTGCCATGCCAACAGCAATGCCAGAGGCGCCGTTCAAAAGCAGATTCGGCAGACGGGCCGGTAAAACCGTCGGTTCTTCCAACGTGTCGTCGAAGTTCGGTGCAAAGTCTACTGTCTCTTTTTCGATGTCGGCCAGCAGTTCTTCGGCCATTTTGCTCAAGCGCGCTTCTGTGTAGCGCATGGCGGCGGGGGCATCGCCGTCAATGGAGCCAAAGTTGCCCTGACCGTCTACCAGCGTGTATCGCATGGAAAAATCCTGCGCCATGCGCGCCATGCTTTCGTAGACCGCCGAATCGCCGTGTGGGTGATACTTGCCCAATACTTCGCCAACGATGCGAGCAGACTTTTTGTAAGCGCTGTTGGAGCGCAATCCTAATTCAGACATGGCGTACAGGATGCGGCGATGCACCGGTTTCAGGCCGTCACGGGCATCGGGAAGGGCGCGCGCTACGATGACGCTCATGGCGTAATCGAGGTAAGCCTGCCGCATTTGAATTTCGATGTCAACTTGTTGTACGATACCAATTTCCATAATTGTTTCCTGTTGAGGGCTTGCTTTGTCCCTTTTCACCACAAAGTCACGCCAGCGCACAGGATGGCGCCTCTGCGCTTTTGTGACTTTGCGTCTGTGGTCAGTCGCTGGGGACTTGATTATAACCCAAACAAAAGACCCGCTTTCCAGCGGGTCGTAATGCCGAAGGAGGGATTTGAACCCTCACGGGGGAACCCCCACTACGCCCTGAACGTAGCGCGTCTGCCAATTCCGCCACTTCGGCTGGCGGGTTGTATTTTATCCCAAATGAGCGTTTTGTCAACCTGCACGTGTGCCTGCAAAGGTTGTTGCCCCATCCGTAGCCCGAAAGGGGAGGCTGTGACGCACATTCTCGCAGATTTTTCTGCGTAATCTGTGAAATCTGAGGATTTCCCTCGTCACCGCTGACATCTTTTGCGTGGACACTGGTTTGCCTGTGATTACCACAAGGGAGCGCCTATCAGGTCAACCAACCAGGCCAGCAAAGGAGGGTATATTTCCAGCCCAATCAGGCCGACGGCTATGCCGGTCACAGCGCCGGCCAGGATGTCTGAAAGGTAATGTACGCCCATGGCTACACGTGCCAAAGATACCAGTGGCGCCCAAAGCCATAAGATGGCAGTCAACCATTCAGGTCCCAAGTGGGTTGCCAAGACCGCGATCAGGAACGCGCGCGCAGCATGACCAGAAGGGAAAGAATGAGGGTCGGTGTTGCGATAGATGCCGCCCCAGTCCCCTTCTGGCCGGCGACGGCGGATGAGGAATTTGAGCGACATGACGATGACCGCTAAGACGGCAATGCCTACAAACAGCACCACTGCCCACCTTTTCCAGCCTGTGTTGCCCCAAAGCCAGATCAGGATCAGCCCCAGCCCCCAAAACCATGAATCGCCAGAATGGGCAAAAAAGATGGCAAGGTGACGCAGCATGCCGGGACGCTCCACTAGCCGCAGTTTCTCGGATAGGCGGGCGTCCCATTGTAACAGGGAGCGCATATTCATCTCATTTTACGCTGAGCCACTTTTCGAACTTGCTCAGGATCGGCTTTCCTTTTGGCTGGGCGAACCCTTTGGGCCAGGTCTTCGCGCAGGATTTCGAGTTGATGTGGCTTATCTACATCCATGCCGGCTTCGGCGTGTTCCCACACGATGGCGCGGCCAGTGATTCCAATGCGCTTTGTAACGCGCTCCACCGCTTCAGCCAGAGTCAGTTGTCGAAACAGGAGCAGGAAGAGGGTGTCGAGACCGAGTGTGGCGGCTTGCTTGAGGGAAGATTTGCGGTTGCCGATTAATTCTTCCCACAGGTCGAGATGTTCAGTCGCCATCCGTACATGGGAGATGTGGATGTCTGCGCCGCATAGATCCATATCTTTGAGTTTGGTGTAGGTGCGTTTGGAGCCGGGATAGCGTGCTTCCATCACTTCGCGCGGGATGACGCCGTAGTACAAGTCTACTTTGTCGGCCATACAGGTTTCCACCAGCCAATCCACCATTTCAGGTTTGATGCCGGGAATATCAGAAGAAACAACCAGGACGTATTCGGTCTTGGGATTCAGTTCGAGCGCTTTTTCTACGCCAGCGACGATGTTGGCTAACATGCGCCCCTGATTGGAAAGAAAATGTAAGGTTTTTTTGCAAGTGACGCCGCTCTTGGGCGAAAGGCCGACGATAATGACATTGTCCACCTGTTTGGCGTCTCCCAGGGCATCCAGCACCCATTGGATCATGGGTTTGCCGGCAACATCTACCAGCGCCTTAGAGTCGCCGTTGGTGTAGGGATATAAAGGGTCTTCGGGCAGGGGAATCCCGCCAGCAGTTACGATTGCGTCCATAAGTTCTCCTTGGAAGGATACCAGGAAACACGTACACAGGTAAATAGACTGTGGAGTGCAAAAACGCCAGATTTTGCACGAAAGTTTGGAGACTTTCGACTCCTGTTTGTTTCCCTGTTTACTTGTTTACCTGTTGCCTTAATTTAGTTCCTGCAATTGCGGCTCGAAGTTGAGTTTGTCGAGCAATTCACTGTATTCATCCCAGGTCAAGGGGCGTTTTTTGCCAGAGATGGCGACCAGCGCTGCTTCCATCATGTTCGTGCCAAAAGAACGCCCATCCAGAACCGGCGTGGTGGTGACAAGATACTTGACACCGCATTGTTTGAACAAGGCAACATCATCGGGGGTGGTGGTGTTCGTGACCACGATCTTGCCTTGCATATCGTTGGGCATGTGTTTCTTGATGTAATGACAGTCGCCGGCAATGACGGTTGCCCAATGGTAATATTTTTCATATTTGGGGACGCGCACATCCTGTTTTTCGCCGGTAGGATACAGCCATTCGAAAGGGAAGCGTGTGACGATGGGAATCATGATTTTAGCCAGAGTACGCAGGCCGTTTAGGCTGCGAATGGGAATCGGCACGCCGAGGGCAAACATCAGATCGCCAAAGACCACTTCGTAGCCGGCCTCGACAAAGGATTTGGACAATCCCCAACGGTCTACGCCCAGCGTGACGAAAACTTTGCGCCCATGTTCCTGGAGATAGGCGCTAAGTTTGGTGTCTAGGAAGGCCGGGGCTTTGTTTTCAAGCGTGTTCTTCAAACCGCCGCCATCTACCAGTGGTGTTTCTTTTACATAGCGCACCATGGGCTGTACAGAATGGAAAGGGTAGAACTTGCCGTCTACCAACGCGCCCAGGTCTGCCCCGCCGACGCCAAAGGCGTCTACTTTTCCATCCAGTTCTTTGTATTTCAGTGCAGCGGCTTCCATGTCGCCGTCCGTGCCAATACGCTCGAGGCTGATTTTTTCCCCTAGAAGGGTTACTTCTACGGCTTTGTTGCGTTTGGACGAGCCAATGCTAA
>DAOUCM010000313.1:0-3006 GCA_034431895.1 Anaerolineales bacterium | reverse complement strand
CCCCCAGCCCCACCCCAACGCCCCTGCCCGCCGACGTTCCCCTCGACCTGGCGCGCACCTCCTGAGACTCCAAAAATGGACGCCTGCTTCCGAACGCCTCACCCCTCCCCCCAAAAACGACGCCTCGGATATTGCGTTGAAATACGATGTGCTGCTAGAGGTCCGCGTCATCGGTGCTTCCCATGAGACTATGGGGGATAACCAGTCCGGGTTATATCAAAACATATCAACGGACGCGGTTGCTTTGTGAGACAATAGACGATGCAAACCGCGTCCCTTACAATATTTACAAAAAACCTTCATCGAAAAGGATTTCCCATGTACTTGCCGACCCAAACATCCCTTCGAACCTACGCCGAACTGGCCGTGCGTGTCGGGTTGAACCTGCGCCCCGGCCAGCGGCTGCTCATCAACAACCCCTCCACGCGCGGCGTCTTGCTGCATACTGCTCCGCTGGTGCGCGAGATTGCCCAAGCCGCCTACCGCGCCGGCGCTCGCTATGTGGACGTGATTTGGGGCGACGAGGCCCTGCTCAAGGCCCGCATCCAGCAAGCGCCGCGCGATTCGTTTGGCGAATTTTCCCAATGGCAAATCAAAGCCCTGGAAGAATTGCTGGAACATGACGGAGCCCACCTGACCATTCGCTCCAACGACCCCGACCTGTTGAGCGATGAAGACCCCGAAATCGTGGGACAAGTGCAAAAGACCTACCTCGAGCATTATGCGGACTTCCTCAAAATCATCGGCGAGAACCGCATCAACTGGCTGGTCATCGCCGCTTCCGGGCCGGCTTGGGCCGCCCGCGTCTTCCCGGACCTCGAGCCGGCGGAGGCGGAAAAGAGACTCTGGGAGGCCCTTTTTGCCATCACCCGCGCCGACCAGCCCGACCCCGTAGCCGCCTGGGAAAAACACGTCCGCCAATTGCGCGCCCGCAGCGACTACCTGAACGCCAAACAGTACACCGCCTTTCATTACCTGGCCCCCGGCACTGACCTGACCGTCGGCCTGCCAGACGGTCATTTTTGGAACAGCGCCGGCAGCAAGGCGCAGAACGGAATCGAATACATCGCCAACCTGCCCACCGAAGAAGTCTTCACCCTGCCGCACAAAGACCGCATCGAGGGCCACGTGGCTGCCTCTATGCCGCTTTCTTACGGCGGCGCATTGATAGAGGGCTTCTCGCTCACCTTCGAGAACGGCCACGTCGTCCAGGCCAGCGCCAAAAAGGGACAGGCCACCCTCCAGAAATTGATCGAGAGCGACGCCGGCGCCTCCAGCCTGGGAGAGGTCGCGCTCGTGCCGCACAGTTCCCCCATCTCCCAGCGCGGACATCTCTTCTACGACCCCTTGATTGACGAAAACGCATCCTGTCATTTGGCGCTGGGGCGCGCCTACAAGTTCACCCTCCAGGGCGGAGAAAAACTATCCGATGAAGCGTTCGCGGCGCGCGGCGGCAACGCCAGCATCGTGCATGTGGACTTCATGGTCGGGTCGGCAGACTTCAACATTGACGGAATCAGGCCCGACGGGTCGCGTGAACCGGTCTTCCGCGGCGGTGAATGGGCCTTCGACATTTGACCGGAGGGAAATATGGCCCCAAAAGTGAAACTCGATTCGGATGAAATCCTGCGGGCAGAGTTCGATTACATCGCCCAAACCGCCTTCCAAGCCAACGAAGACCGCGCCCGGGTGACCTCGTTCTATTTCGTGTCGGTCGGCTCGCTGGTGGCAGCCATCCTGGGGACGCAATTTGCAGCCGATTCCCTGCGAGGGGTTTCGCTGGCTTTCAGCCTGTTATTCCTGGTGTTGACCGCTCTGGGTGGCCTGACCATTGCCCAACTCGCGCGCCTGCGTGCTGCCTGGCATGAGTCGGCCCAGGCCATGAATCAACTCAAAGACTTTTACATCCGGCAACATCCCGAAATCGAACCAGCCTTCAAGTGGCGGATGAATTCCATTCCGCCGACCGACAAAACCCACAGCATCGCTAACCTGATGGCCGTGGAAGTCAGCCTGCTGGGGGCATTGACCTCCGCTGCTGCGGTCTACTTCCTGCTCAACAGTTTGGGCGGCGTCGCCTGGTGGGGCTGGCTGCTGACCGCCGTCTTCTGCGCGGCCGGCTACCTGGCACATTGGCTGTGGTACAAACATCTGCTTGTAGATTCCCAATAGAGGTCCACTTGCCCCGCGATTACACTCATCAACCCCCAACCGCCTTCCAACGCCTGCCCAAATACACGCGCGGCGAGGCGTGGATACGCGCCTTCCTGCACAGCGCCCAAATAGCCCACATTGCCACCGTCTGGGACGACCAGCCTTTCGTCACTCCTACCACCTTTTGGTTCGACCAGGCGCAGCACCGCATCATTTTTCACTCCAACGTCACGGGGAGAATCCGCTCGAATATCGAACGCAACCCCAAGGTCTGCCTGGAAGCGAGCGAAATGGGGCGGCTGCTACCTTCCAACGTGGCGCTGGAATTTTCCTTGCAGTATCGCAGCGTCATGGTCTTTGGAACGGCGCACATCCTCGAGGACCCCGCCGAAAAACGCGCCGCGCTATACGGCCTGCTCGAAAAATACTTCCCGGCCATGACCCCCGGCAAAGAATATCGCAAAATCACCGACAAGGAACTGCGCGCCACCTCGGTCTACGCCATCGCCATCGAATCCTGGAGCGGCAAGGAAAACTGGAAAGACCGCGCCGCTCAGTCCGACGAATGGCCGGCTCTGGATGAGAAGTGGTTTACGTAATGAAGCGATAAAACGCTCGATTACCAGCGCCTTTGATGGCAAACAGAACGGCAAATGTCACAATCTTGCTTGGATATAGATTCGTGAGGATGTTTTGGAATGCCTTTTAGTAGTCTGTCACATGGTTTTCTCAAGAATGCTTGACAAAATAGCCATGTCGTTGCGAAGCGGCGGTTTGTGCCGCTGAAGCAATCTCCTCAAGGTCAGTTTTGTCCGTCGAACGGGAGACTGCTTCGCCAGAGAGCGGCTCGCA
>DAOUCM010000312.1:0-2235 GCA_034431895.1 Anaerolineales bacterium | reverse complement strand
TTGCGCGCGTCAACTTCTTTGGCTGGTCGTTGAGCGGCAAGCGCAGTTTATCGGAACATTTTTTCAATCACTTATCTACCGGGCAACGCTGCGACGGCTTCACCGATGTCTGGTTTTGCCCCCTCTTTGTAGGTGACCTGGCCGACATCTTAGTGCAAATGCTCGAAGCCGGCCTCTCGGGGTTGTATCATGTGGTAGGGTCACAGGCCTTGACCAAGTATGACTTTGGCCTGCACATTGCCCGCCGCTTTGGTTTCGACGCCAGCCTGATTCGCCCTGTTTCCGTCGAGCAAAGCGGCCTGACAGCCCGGCGTTCCCACAATTTACGTCTCTCTGTCCACAAATTATCCACCGCTTTGAGAAAGCCCATCCCCAACGTATCTACTGGAATGGAGCAGTTTTATACCCAATACCAACAGGGTTATCCACAGAAAATGCGAAGTTATCAACAACCCTCTTAGGAGACAAACATGGAATTCAAAATCAATCACCATTTCATCGGTCCCAACCACCCCACCTATTTCATTGCCGACATTGCCGCCAACCACGATGGCTCGTTGGAGCGCGCCAAAATGCTCATTCGCCTGGCAAAAGAAGCCGGCGCTGACGCAGCCAAATTCCAGCACTTTCAGGCGCCCAAGATTGTTTCAGAGTATGGCTTTACGCACATGAACGCCCAGGTCAGCCACCAGGCGAAATGGAAGAAATCGGTCACGCAGGTCTATGCCGAGGCCTCACTGCCGCAGGATTGGACGCCTATTTTGAAAGAAGAGTGCGACAAGGTAGGCATTGATTTTTTCACTTCACCCTATGACTACGATTCCATCGAGCATGTTGATCCCTATGTGCCGGCCTACAAAGTGGGCTCGGGCGAAATTGACTGGATCGAAACCCTCGAACACATGGCATCCAAAGGCAAACCGATGATCATTGCCACCGGCGCCTCCACCATCGGCGAAGTGCAAAAGGCGGTACATGCCATTTTGAAGATCAACCCGCAATTGTGCGTCATGCAATGCAATACCAATTACACGGCCAGCGACGAAAATTATGACCACATCAACCTGAACGTGTTGAAGACCTATGCCCTCATGTTCCCCAACGTGGTGCTGGGTCTCTCTGACCACACGCATGGCAACGCCACCGTCCTTGGCGCAGTCGCGTTGGGCGCGCGCGTCATCGAGCGTCACTTTACCGATGACAATGACCGTGAGGGTCCTGACCATAAATTTGCCATGAATCCGGCTGCCTGGGCGCACATGGTCGAAGAAACCCGCTTGCTGGAGCGCGCTCTCGGCTCAGCAGATAAATTCATCACCGCCAACGAACAGGATACCCAGGTAGTACAGCGCCGCTGCCTGCGCGCCGCCCGTGACATCAAAGCCGGAGAAGTGTTTACGCGCGACATGATTGACGTGCTGCGCCCGGCTACCCCTGGCGCCATCAAACCTGACCAGATTCCCAATGTGATCGGCACCCGCGCCCTCACCGATCTGCCTCTGGGCAAAGAGTTGCGCTGGACGGATCTGGGAAAGTAAAACTTGAGAATTCTCTACTTCTCCTCCGACTACTGCACCCACGACCACCGCTTCCTCTCCACCATTCGGGCTGGCGGGCATGAGGTGTATCATCTCCGCTTGCAAGCCAACCCGCGGCAAGTGGAGGACCGCCCTGTGCCAGAGGGCGTCGAAATCGTCCGTTGGGCAGGCGGGCGGCGCCCTTTCCGCTGGCGTGACCTGCCGCTCCTGGCGCTCGATATCCGTCGTGTAGTCGAACGCATCCAGCCGGACCTCATCCATGCCGGGCCCATTCAGACTTGCGCCTTCATCGCCGCGCTTTCTGGATTTCGCCCCCTGCTGACCATGTCGTGGGGCTTCGACTTGATGGAGGATGTCCACAAATCTCGCTGGATGGAGGGCATTACACATTACGTTTTACGCCGCTCCACCTTCTTTGTCAGCGACGCCCAGGTCACGCGCGACAAAGCCGTGCAATATGGCATGAACCCCGATAGAACGGTCGTTTTCCCGTGGGGCGTGGACCTGCAGCACTTTGCGCCGCGTCCTCGGCATGGGGCGCAGGACGCTGAGCGCTTTCTGCTTTTTTGCAATCGCTCCTGGGAGCCCAGGTACGGGGTAGATGTCCTAGCCAGAGCATTCGTCGAAATAGCGGGAGCAGCCCCAAATGTCAGTTTGATGCTGATGGGGGGCGGATCGCAAGGCGCGCGCATTCGTC
>DAOUCM010000311.1:0-1770 GCA_034431895.1 Anaerolineales bacterium | reverse complement strand
GCCGGCGGCACGATGACCAACCTGACCCTGACCGACACCCTCGACCGCGGCCTGGCCTTCGTGGACTGCGTGAGCGTGACTGCATCCGATCCAGCCATCACCACCACCCTGCCCGGCGGTTTCGCCGCTGCCTGCAACGACCCGATCAACCCGAGCGTGGCCATCGAACCGCCCGGCAGCCCAAACGCGGCTGACGCTGGCCGCCGCATCACCTTCACGCTGGGGGATGTCAGCAACAGCGGAGCGAGCAACGGTACGGTCTCGATCCAGTACACCGTTGTCGTTTTGGACTCCATCGAAAATCAGGATGGTGTCAACCTGAACAACAGCGCCACGCTGACCTGGGATAGCGGCACGCTCTCTACAGCCGCCACAAATGTCACCATCGTCGAACCGGATTTCGAACTGATCAAAGAGGCCAATCCCACCGTAGCCTTGCCTGGCTCGGTCATTACCTTCACTCTCACTTTCCGCCACACGAACTTGAGCAATGTAGATGCTTTTGATGTGGAGCTGACCGACGTGTTGCCTCCAGCACTGACCTATGTGCCTGGCTCACTCACCATCGTGAGCGGTCCGCCCGGCGGTGTGACCGATGACACGGCCGCGCCCACCCTGCGCGTCACCTGGGCGAACTTCCCGCTCTTGACCGGGCCAAATCGCACCGAAGCCGTCGTCCAGTTCCAGGCTACGTTGGGGAACCTCTCGCCGGGTCAAGAAGTGGAAAACACGGTATCCCTCGAATGGACCAGCCTGCCCGGTGATGTCTCTGCGCCGCAATCGCCATACAACACGTTATCCACCGAGCGCTACTACGATCCGGGAAGCGCCGTCAATGTTTATGGTCTCAACGCCAGCGTGACCATCACCGTGCCGCGTCTGCCGGGAACTGGTTTTGCCCCTGGCGCCATCACCTCCATCCCGGCTCAACCGGCTGATAAGGCCTACGCCGATTTAGGCGACTTCTGGTTGGAGATTCCCAAACTGGGCGTGAAGATACCGATTGTCGGCATCCCCGCAAAGGGCGAAGAATGGGACCTGACCTGGCTGGCGAATCAGGCCGGCTGGCTGGAAGGCACGGCTTATCCGACCCATGCCGGCAACTCGGCCATCACCGCCCACGTCTATCTGCCTGATGGGACTCCTGGCCCCTTCGTCCGTCTGGGCGATCTGCGCTGGGGCGATCAGATCATCGTGCATTTGGGCAGTGAGCGTTATATCTACGAAGTCCGTCAGGTGCGGCAGGTCTCACCCTACTCGCTTTCGCCGCTGCGTCATCAAGAATACCCCTGGCTGACGCTCATCACCTGCCGCGAATACGATGAGAAGACACAATCGTATCGCTATCGCGTGACCGTTGGCGCGGTGCTGATCAAAGTAGAAGCCGGCCAATGATATAAAGAAACCTGAATTCGGGATAAGCCTTCGAACCGTCCCGAAGGTTTACGAGCCTTCGGGACGGTTATCCCGACTGGCGTTAAAGAAACGTCCCGCTGTAAGACGCCCTGTAAGGGAAGGTTTGCAGCGGGATGTTTTCAGGCTTGCGGGTTTTGCCGTCTATTCCACTTCGAGGCTGAGGAAGGCTTCCACAACTTTGGGGTCGAAAAGTTTGCCGGCGTTTTCACGAATGTATTGGAGCGCTTTTTCTTTAGGCCAGGCCGGCCGGTAGGGACGGTCGGAGGTCAGGGCGTCCCAATTATCCACCACGCTAAAGATGCGGGCAGCAAGGGGGATTTCTTCGCCTTTCAAGCCGCGCGGGTAGCCGCTGCC
>DAOUCM010000310.1:0-1582 GCA_034431895.1 Anaerolineales bacterium | reverse complement strand
CCCTGGAACGGGCCCTGGCGCTCAACGAAAAATACCAACTCAACCCGGTCACCCGCGCCATGTTTGCCGGAATTGCGCGCCGGATGCCTTTCCCCAGGTCGCTTTTGCTGCGCAATGCCGGCCATCCGCTCGTCTTCCGTCTGCTCAAACCCAGCCTCACCGCCGATACCAGCATCGCCGCCATGCTCAAGGATACCCTCAGCGTAACTGTCCTGCGGGCGGGCGGCAAGGAAAACATCATCCCCGACTATGCCGAAGCCACGCTCGATGTGCGCCTGCTGCCCGACCACAACCCGCAAGCCTTTCTGGACGACCTGAAACGCCGCATCGGCGACCCGCGCGTGGAAATCGAACGGATTCTCTCCCCCGAAGCGGCCAAAATCTCGCAGACGGACTCGAAATTTTTCGAGACCCTCTCCGGCGTGTTGCGCGAACTCGTCCCGCAGGGCATCACGGTGCCGATGTTGACCCCCGGCACCACCGATTCGTGCTTCTTCCGCCGCAAAGGAGTCAACGCCTACGGGCTGTTCCCCGCCATCATCGCCCCCGGCGAACTGGCGCGCTTTCACGGCATAGACGAGCGCCTCTCGCTCGACAACCTGCGCCTCGGAACGGAAATCACCTACCGCGTGCTGGAGCAGATGACGCAGTAAAATGAAACGTCCCGAAGGTTTTTGAGCCTTCGGGACGTTATAAACTGACTACTGTTCCCTGATTCTGTTCACTTGTTCTACACTTTTTCCACTTTCACCTTGCTGTCATAGAACACCGCCGAACCGCCAGCCAGGTCGCTGAGGCCGGTGTTGCCGAGGACGGGGTCGAGTTGCATGGCGGCGTTTGCCATCGGCGGCACGGCGTACCACGAACGGCGATTCGACTTCTTAAATGCTCAACCGCCGCTTTTCATCCATAGTGGACAGGCGCATGTCAGATTTTTCCTGCGGGTTGACTACGCAGCGACCGGGCGCAAATCTGCTGCAACCGGCAGAGAGAACATCTCCTTTCGCAGCAGGCGGCTGGTAAAAAACAGCACTTCGAAATTTTCGATTTTTCCCGTCTTGGGGTTGATGCGCGCAATCACTTCATCGCCCAATTCCTGCGATTCCTGTTCAGGATAGGGCGGAACGGTATTGATATATAAAATATCCGCTTCGCGGTCATAGGAAAAGGTTAACTTTTCTGCCATTCTACATCTCCATTCATCAAACGACGGGTCATATAGGCGGTGATAATCCAGTGGCGCTCAACAGAAGCGGCTTCGCTCACCACCACAACCGCCACATACTTTCCCTGCCGCACATCTTCGAACCAGCGATAGAACATCCGCGCCCCGCTCATGCGCTCGCTGCGCCGAACTTCGTCTGGGTCGAGCAGGGTCTGCTCCAACTGCGGCAGATATTCGGGCAACAGGTCGGGATGGGTTTGAGCAATGTGGGCTTCGCGCTCATCGGTCAATTCCACTTCGCCTTTCAGGTAAGGGCATGGAAAAATTCGCATTCCAACTATCCTTTAGGACTTAACCTGTAGATTCGTAAGCCTAATTTTACTCCGAAACCCCGCAACGCAAAGCCGTCCCGCAGGC
>DAOUCM010000309.1:0-12755 GCA_034431895.1 Anaerolineales bacterium | reverse complement strand
CGTACCACCGACCTTTGGTCGGTGCGACCAGGCAGAGCCTGGTGGTACAGAGCCTGGGGGTACGCTGTGTGCGCCTGGAGCCGGCCTCCGGCCAACTTTCATGCGCTGAGGCGGGGGATTGATCCCCCCGCCGGAGCCGCAAGGAAGGTTACCGAGCCTGCCTTTGCAGAATAGTCCAACTTATGCCACTCCATCCATGGCTGCACCCAAGCGCTTCACAATCTCGTCTATCTCTTCTTCGGTGATGGTGATAGGGGGAGAAAAAGCCAAAGTGCTACCCAGCGGGCGGGACCGCAATCCGCGCTCCAGGGCGGCCTTGTAGATCTTCATCGCCATCGCCGGGTCAGCCGTTCTAGCGGCCTTGTCCGAGACAATCTCGACGCCGCACATCAAGCCCAATCCACGCACATCGCCTACGAAGGGGAACTCCATCAAAGTCTTCAAACCCTCCAACAAGCGCTTACCCAGTTCGCGCGCCCGAAGGGGGAAATTTTCCCTTTCCATGATTTCCAGGTTCTTCAATCCGACCGCGCAGGCCATGGCATGGCCGGAATAGGTATAACCGTGCATGTACGTCTCAGGCTCGCTGGCCGACTCGATGGTTTCGCGAATGGCATCCGAAATCTGGATACCGCCCAGTTGGGCATAACCGCTGGTCACAGCCTTGGCAAACGACAGGATATCTGGCTTGACGTTCCAATGCTTGAGCGCAAACCATTCTCCGGTGCGGCCAAAACCGGTAATGACTTCATCGGAAATGAACAGCACCTCATGCTTGTTGCAAATTTCACGCACCAAGGGGAAGTAATCAGCCGGCGGCACAATCACGCCGCCCACGCCCATGACTGGCTCAGCGATGAAAGCCGCCACCGTATCCGCGCCTTCGCGCAAAATGGTCTCTTCCAACGCGCGCGCCGCTGCCTGCCCGACGGTCTCGCCTGGCTTCATTTCGCCCTCGAAGCGATACGGATTTGGCGCAGGGACATGGATATATCCTTCCAGGGCGGGGCCGAACATAGTGTGATATTTCTCGAGGCCGGTCGCAAAGGTCGTGCCAAGCGTCACGCCATGATAAGCGCCCTTGCGCGCAATGACCTTGTACTTTCCTGGTTTCCCTTTGCGCTTCCAATAATACCGCGCCGTCTTGAAGGCCGAATCATTGGCCTCAGAACCGCCCGAAGTGAAGAACGTCGTGTTCAGGCCCTCATAAGCAAAGCCAGACAATTTCTCGGCCAGGCGAATGGAGGGCAGATTGGTCATGCCCGAAAAGTTGGACGTGAAAGCCAACAACTTCATTTGCTCATAGGCGGCCCTGGCCAATTCTTCGTTGCCATAACCCGCATCTACGTTCCATAGGCCAGCCATGGCATCCAACACCTTTTGGCCGTCGGTGGTGTACAGCCAGACGCCTTCGCCGCGCTCAACCACCAACGGATTGGCATGGCTATTAGGATGGTAAACGGGGTGCAATTGTTTCTTGTCTTTTTCGATCCACAGGGTTGTATCTTGCTGGGTCATTGTGCCTCCAAACATCTTATGACAAATTTCCCCTATTTTAGCGTTATTGGCTAAAATAGGATAGACTCAAGCAAATGCAAACTCCCTTGTCTCGCAAATTCTACGACCGCCCCACCCTGACCGTAGCCCGCGAACTGCTCGGCGCGCGGCTGGTGCGAATCTTGGATGGGGTCAAATTGACCGGTCTGATCACAGAAACGGAAGCGTACATCGGCGAGGAAGACCTGGGCTGTCACGCCAAAGCCGGACGCACGCCGCGCACGCAGGTCATGTACGGGCCGCCCGGACATGCCTACGTCTATTTCACGTATGGCAATCATTGGATGCTGAACGCCGTCACGGAACGGGAGGGCTTCCCGGCGGCGGTGTTGATCCGCGCCATCCAGCCCATCGAGGGCGTGGAGGTGATGTCGGCGCGACGCAACGGACGCGACACTTTTGGGCCGGGGAAACTCTGCCAGGCCATGGGAATCGCCGGGGCGGAGAACGGGGCAGATTTAACGGTAGCCGGTGCAGGCTTGTGGATCGAAGCGGGGGTTTTCGTCCCTGAAGAAAGCGTGACGATTGGGCCGCGCGTGGGGTTATATAATGTGCCTGAGCCATGGAAATCCATCCCCTGGCGTTTTTTGGTAAAAGGCTGGAAGGTAGTGAATAGATGAGTGGAGAGTAGAGAACAGAAAATACTCCTCTCTACGCTATTCTCTATATCTCTACTCTCTACTCTCTTTAACATTCGGAGGAAAAATGGGTTTACTCGAAGGTAAGAATGCTTTGGTATTTGGGCTGGCAAACGAACGTTCGATTGCCTGGGGCATCACGCAGGCGCTGCATCGCGAAGGCGCCCAGATTGGCATCAGTTACGCGGGCGAGACGCTCGAACGGCGCGTAAAGCCGCTGGCCGAAAAGATCGGTTGTACGTGGGTAAAAGAATGCGACGTGTCGAAAGACGAACACATTGCCGCTGTCGCCGAAAAGGCCGCGCAGGCTTTTGGACAAGTGGATGTGCTGGTGCATTCGATTGCCTTTGCCGGGCGGGACGAATTGAGCGGCCCGTTCTACAACACTACCCGCGAGGGCTTCAAAACGGCGATGGACATCAGCGTCTTTTCTTTTGTGGCACTGGCGCGCGCCTTCCAACCCATGCTGCGACCCGGCGCTTCGTTGATGTGCATGACTTACTACGGTTCGGTCAAGGTTGCGCCGCACTATAACGTGATGGGGGTCGCCAAAGCGGCGCTGGAGGCCGCCACTCGATACCTGGCCTACGATTTGGGTCCACAGGGCATACGTGTGAATGCCATTTCAGCCGGCCCGATCCGCACACTGGCGGCGGCCGGCGTGGGCGGTTTCCGCGATATGTACAAGCATTTTGCCGATATGTCGCCCATGCGCGAAAACGTAACCATCGAAGACGTGGGCAACGCGGCAGTTTTCCTGGCATCTGACCTCTCCAGGCACATCACCGGCGACGTGTTGTATGTGGATTCGGGTTTCAATATTGTGGGGGTGCAAATGGGACGAGGGAGCAGTAATTAGTGGTCAGTGATAAGTTTTCAGTGATCAGTGTTCAGTTTTCAGTGATCAGTGTTCAGTGAGTGTGGACAGTGGCCGGAAATAGAAGATGCGGGCTTTGTGTCCGCACTTTTGGTTTAACGGTAAAATATAGTCATGCCTACCGTCTTGCACATCAACGGCTACAAATTTTGGTTCTACGAAGCAGACATACAAGAACCAGCCCACATTCACGTCAACAAAGAAGGCAAAGAGGCCAAATTCTGGTTAAACCCCATCCAAGAGGCGCGAGCAGGGAGGTTCAAACCTTACGAGTTGCGTGAGATAAAACAAATCATAGAGAATAACCATACCTTTCTCTTGGAGACATGGGAAAGAGAAAAGAGCAAACATGTTAACGGCTAAGGTCAAAATTACCCCTCGTGATAATTACTCACCCATCCTGCCCGTAGCAATCCCAGATTTGGGCGAAGTGAAGGCGTTTGCGCGCACGTTACACGAGATTGGCAAACATTGGAAAGGCGAATACCTGGGCTGGCAAGCCGAATATACGCCTCAAAGTGACAATAAACCTCTCGATTCGAACATGGAATTCACACCCGCTGATTTTTGGATTGGCGAAAGCGGTATCTGGTTCTTCTCACTGATGTGGGAACACGGCAAAGAAAAAGAACCTGTGGAATTCCTTGATGAGCGTGGCCTCGTACAAAACGCATAACTTATGTTCAAACGCAATGCTCCTCCCGCCGCAAAGCCCTCTCAGGGTGAAACCGCCCAGCCCATCCAGGCCGTAGAACGCATCACGTCCGTGCTGGGGTCGGGCGTCATCTGGCATGGCAGCATCAACGGCAGCGGCGGCGTGCGCATCGAGGGCGCCTTCGAGGGCCAGATCGCCCTGCGCGGCATGTTGGTGGTCGGCGAAACCGGACGAGTCACCTGCGAGAACATCCGCGCTAATACCGTCATTGTGGCCGGGGCCGTGCGCGGCAATATCACTACCCAAAAACTCGAAATCCGCGCCAGCGGACGGGTGTGGGGCGACGTGGTAACGACCGCCTTCGTGACCGAAGAAGGCGCTTTCTTGCGCGGTCAGATACGGATGGAAGAAACGGTCGAACTGGACCTGGAGCCTGCTCCCGAGTCCACGCCTTCGGAGGCCGCCCTGGCCGAATCCGCTGCCCCCGCGCCCCTGCCGCCGCCCAGCGGCGAAACGACCGTCGTCAGAAAACAGAAAACCACTTGATCTTATGCGCTACAACGAATTGACCATCCAGACCCAGCGCGAAGCGCCCAACAACGCCCGCACGCCCGGCTTTGCCTTCCTTGTCCGCGCAGGATACATGACCCGCGAAAAAGCATGGACGCCGCTCGGCCAATACACACTCGACCGCCTGCGGGAACGGGCAAAGGACGCTTCTTTCCTTTCTCATCTTTCATCTCTCGTTCCCACCCTCTCCAGCGGGGACGAAACCTTTTTCCCACTCTCAACGGGCGACATCCAACTCCTCCACTGCCCGGCTTGCGGGTATACCGCCCGCCAAGAATGGGCCGTGTGCGCTAAAACGGCCCTGCCGCCCGAAGAACCGCTCCCGCTCGAAAAAGTATACACCCCCGAATGCCACACCATTCAGGCGCTGGCTGAATTCTTGCGCATTCCAGAAAAAAAGACCGCCAAGGCGCTGATGTATACCCGCCCAGCCGACGGGAAATTCATATTCGTGGTCATCCGCGGAGATATGCAACTGAGCGAAACCAAGTTGAAGGGACAAGTGGGCGAAGTCCGCGCGGCGACGGTAGAGGAAATCGCTGCCGGCGGCGCGGCGGCGGGGTATGCCTCGCCCATGGGCCTACAAGATGCGCTCATCGTCGTAGATGACCTCATCCCCCGCTCGTTCAACCTGGTCGCAGGCGCAAACCAGGCTGACTATCACCTGCGCAACGTCAACTACGGGCGCGATTACCAGGCAGAAATTGTCGCTGACCTGGCCCAGGCCCAAGAAGGGGATGCTTGCGCCCAATGCGGAAACCCATTGATGACCCAGTCCGCTCTTCTTTTGGCTACACGACAAACTTTCGACCTGGCCAATATATTGCTGGCGCTGGCAGAAACCCACCATGACGACAAGGGATTGTGTTTGCCGAGCCTGGCCGCGCCTTTCGAGGTCTATTTGATGCAAGTGCCAGGCAAAACGATGGACACCCTGCCCGCCGCCGAAAAACTGTACGCCGCCTTGCAAGGAGCGGGCATCTCTGTACTGTTCGACGACCGCAACGAGCGCGCCGGGGTCAAGTTCAACGATGCGGACTTGATTGGCTGCCCGCTACGGGTCACAGTGGGAGAAAGAGGCCTGCAAAATGGCACGGTCGAACTCAAGGCCCGGCAAGCAGGAGAAAACATCTCCATCTCGATTGACCACGTGAGCGTCTCGGTCGAACGACATCTAAGGTAAACCCGATGGTATCACCTCGCAACATCCAAATCCCCATGTCCTCCCCCGACCTGACGGATGCCGACCGACAAGCGGTGATAGATGTGCTTGCTACGCCCTTTTTGAGCATGGGACAGCGCATCCTGGATTTCGAGCAGGCCTTTTGCCGGCACACAGGACGTAAGTATGCCATCGGCGTCAACTCTGGCACGGCGGGGTTGCATCTGTGCGTGCGAGCGGCGGGAATCGGGGCGGGAGACCTGGTCATCACGACGCCCTTTTCGTTCGTGGCCTCAACCAACGTGCTGTTGTTCGAGAACGCCGTGCCGGTGTTCGTGGATGTGGACGCGCGCACAGGCAACATCGAGCCGGAACTGGTTGCAGACGCGGCCAGGAACATCGAGAAATACTTGCCGCCGAACATTCGCACATCCGGAATCGAACATCGCAAATTGAAGGCCATCCTCCCCGTAGACGTATTCGGCCAGCCCGCCGATATGGACGCCATCAACGCCGTGGCGCAAGAACATGGTCTGACGGTCATCGAAGATTCGTGCGAGGCGCTGGGCGCAGAATACAAGGGCCGCAAAGCCGGCACGTTGGGCGATTACGGCATATTTGCGTTCTACCCGAACAAGCAAATGACCACCGGCGAAGGCGGTATGGTGGTGACAGACGACGCACAGGCCGCCGACTTCATGCGCGCGCTGCGCAACCAGGGCCGCGCTGTGGGCGATACCTGGCTTCAACACACCCATCTGGGCTACAACTACCGTCTGGACGAGATGTCGGCTGCGCTGGGGCTGGCGCAAATGCAAAGGCTGGATGAGTTGCTCAGAAAACGGGAGCAGGTAGCGGCGTGGTACGAAGCGCGGCTGTCGGAAATTCCCGGCCTGGAGACGCCCATCCTTGCGTCCCATACTACGCGCATGTCGTGGTTCGTGTATGTCATCCGCCTGGACGCCAAACTCGACCGCGATGCACTGGCAAAACGGCTGGAAAGCATGGGCGTGCCGGTGCGGCCATATTTCCTGCCCATCCATTTGCAGCCTTACATGGTGGAACGCTTCGGCTGGCGGGAGGGAGATTTTCCCGTGACAGAGGACCTGGGACGGCGCGGGCTGGCGGTGCCGTTCAGCGGCGTGATGAGCGAAGAGCAGGTGGAATACGTCTGCCAGTCTATCCGCAAAGTGATGAGCGCCGCATGAAAGAGGGACATTACCCCCCTGACAAACGGCTTGGGCTGGCCTTGCATATCGGCCTGCTGGCGTTGTTGGCGGGTTTGTCGGCGTGGGGATTTTGGAATCTAGGGCAATCGAGCGTCGGGCCAAATCTGGTCATCTTCCTGTTAGACGGCTTGCTGGCGTTCCTCCCCATCCCCTTGTTTGCCTATCGCGCCTATGCGCTGCTGCGCGCCGATTACATCCTCGACCGCGACAGTTTGGAGTTGCGCTGGGGACTGCGAGACGAAGACATTCCGCTGACAGACATCGAATGGGTGCGGCCCGCCAGCAGCCTGGCCACCCCGCTGCGCCTGCCCTGGCTGCCCATGCCGGGCGCGGTGTTGGGTCTGCGGCGGCATCCCGATTTGGGCATGATAGAGTTCCTGGCATCGGATACAAAAAATCTATTGCTGGTGGGAACGGCCAGCCACGTCTATGCCATCTCGCCTGCCGAGGCCGCTCAGTTCGTGCAGACCTTTGCCCGCGCCATCGAGATGGGCAGCCTGACGCCCACCGAACCGAAATCGGTCTACCCTTCCTTTATCTTCTCTCAGGCTTGGGAAAATCCCCTCGTCCGCTTTCTATGGCTGGCGGGATTTTTCTCGAACCTGGGGCTGTTCATCTGGGTAGGAATAAGCATTCCCGGCCTCGCCCAGGTGTCGCTGGGATTCGATCCTTCCGGCGCGCCGCTGGCCGCCTCGCCCGCTGTACGCTTGATTCTTTTGCCCCTCGAAAGCGGGCTGCTGTATCTGACCGGCCTGTTTGCCGGTTTATATTATCACCGTTGGGAAAAACATCGTCTGTTGGCCATGGCGATATGGATTTCGAGCGCCTTGACCAGTCTGCTCTTCATAGGGGCGGTATGGTTCATCGTTTCGATAGCGGCGTGAGGGATACCGGTGATACGCTGTTTCATCCTTCGTGCCACCGACCTTTGGTCGGTTCGACCAGGCAGAGCCTGGTGTTACGTACCACCGCCCTTTGGTCGGTTCGACCAGTCAGAGCCTGGTGTTACGTACCACCGACCTTTGATCGGTTTCCAGCCGGACTTCATGCGCTGAGGCGTGAACCAAGCAAGGTTGAAGGTGACCAGCGGATAAGGCGCTCCCATCCGTTCACCCGCTTGACATCCGTTGGTCACTTGCATTGTATCGAAGGTAGAAAATGTTCGAGCAATTGTTGATTGGCTTTCTTCTGGCTGTTTCGATCACCATTGCGGCGCGTAAGACAGGCAGTTTGAACCGCAGTGGAATGTATGCCGCCATCCTGACCGGGACGATGATTTTCGGGCTGGGCGGGTGGCAATGGGCAGTGTTGTTGCTTACTTTTTTCTTCTCTTCCACAGCCCTGACGCGCGCCTTCAAGCAGCGCAAAAAGGAAGCCAACGAGAAATACGCCAAAGGCGGAGAACGCGATGCCGGGCAGGTCTTGGGCAACGGTGGGATCGCCGCCTTGTTGGCGGCCTTGCACTTCTTCTATCCCGAAGCCGCCTGGCCCTGGTTAGGATTTGCCGCCTCTCTGGCAGCCGTCAACGCCGACACCTGGGCCACCGAATTGGGCGTACTCAACCCAACGGCGCCCCGCTTGATTACCGACCTGCGCAAGTCGGTCGAAAAAGGGACTTCTGGCGGCGTTTCGGCACTCGGGACGCTGGCGGCACTGGCCGGCGCTGGCCTGATTGGGCTTCTGGCCGCTTCGCTCTACCCGCTGCCTGTCCGTAGACCTTGGCAGGGTTTCTTCCCCCTGGCACTGCTGGTTACGCTGGCCGGGCTGCTGGGTTCGCTGTTCGACTCCTGGCTGGGCGCAACAGCGCAAGCCATTTACTACTGCCCAACCTGCCAAAAAGAGACCGAGCGCCATCCTCATCACGTCTGCGGCGCACGAACGCATCGAATTCGCGGCTGGTCATGGCTGAACAACGATTGGGTCAATTTTGCTTGCGGAGCATGGGGGGCCATGTTGGCCATCGTTGCGAACTGGCTTTGAAAACGAGCGCGCAAACCGCCGCATCATCCATCCATACCTATCTGACAAGGAGGCCGTATGCCTGCGCCTGAGAGAGACATTTATCTGTTGTCTTCCAAAGACCTCTCCCCCGAAACCATTGCGGTGGCGTTTGCCAAGACCTCCCGCTTCCCCCATTCTTTTCGGGAAATTGCCGCCGAATTGACCGATGAAAAATCGGCGCAATTTCATGAAAAGTGGGTGGTAGGATACGGTCACGCCTCGGTTGCGGAACATGCCGTGCTGCATCTGGCAATCGAGAACGTTTCCCGCTTAGCCATGGAAGCCATCGAAAGCAACCGGCTGGCGTCTTACACCGAAAAATCCACCCGTTACCAGAAATGGGATGCCGATTCTTTCCACACGCCCGTCGAGTTGGAGCATCATCCTTTGCGCCAGGAATACGTTGGCACCATCCGCCATCTCATCGAGACGTATACGGCTTCTCTGGAGGCGGTCAAGGCGGTCGTGGCAAAGCAATTCCCGCGCCGCGAAGACGAATCCGAGGAGGCCTACGACCGTCGCATCCGCTCGCGCTATGTGGATGCATGTCGTTTCTTGCTGCCGGCCGCCTCGCTGGCCAATGTGGGTATGACGGCCAACGGGCGCGTCATCGAGAACGCCATCCGCAAGTGGCTGTCGCATCCGCTGGAAGAGGTGCGCGCCATCGGCGCAACGGTGAAAGAGGTGGCGCAGCGCGAGATTCCTACCCTGGTCAAATATGCGGACAAAGTAGCGTATTTGATGGAGACCGGCAAAGCGCTGACCGCTCTACTCCCAGCCTCTCTGCCCACGAGCGCGGCCGGGGAACAGGAGGGGGCGCCGCGAGAGTGGTGTGAACTCGTTGACTATGAGCGAGACGGCGAGACCAAAATCCTCGCCGCGGCGTTATATCGCTTCGGCAATCTGCCTTTTGCCGCAGCCATGAAAACAGCGCAAGATCCGTCACGGCGCGAGGAACTGGCCGAGGCCGCGCTGGGCAAACTGGGCCGCCACGATGTCCCGCTGCGCGAACTGGAACATTGTCACTACACCTTCGATTTGATCATGGATCAGGGCGCGTATGCCGAATTCAAACGTCATCGTATGATGTCGCAAACGCCGCAGTTGTTGACGGCCGCGCTGGGATATGCGACGCCGCACCTCATCACCGAAGCAGGTTTCGGGTCCCTCTATGAGGCAGCCATGGAAGCGGCGCAGGCGACTTGGGAACGTCTATGCGACTTCGATCCACAAGTTGCGCAATACGTCGTGCCAAACGGCTTCAATCGGCGCGTGCTGGCAACGTTCAACCTGCGCGAGGCGTATGCCTTTTGCCAGTTGCGGTCGGCGGCCAATGCGCATTTTTCCATCCGGCGCGTGGCGCAGCGTGTGTACGAGAAAATCGCCCAAGTCCACCCCTTGTTGACAAAGTTCATGCACCTGCCAGAAGAACCCTGGCAAGCCATCGAGAAAGAATATCTATCGCCTTTCTCTGGACAACGAATGCAAGACGACCCCTGATTTCGATAGGCACAGGATAGATTACAATACGCCCATGCACCTGATCCTGACCCACGAACAAGCGGACTTCGACGCCATCGCCTCGCTCTTTGGCGCCTCGCTCCTGGACGAGGCGACGGTCCCTGTGCTGCCCAGGCGCATCAACCGCAACGTGCGCTCCTTCTTGACGCTCTACGGTCAAGATTTTTCCTTCGCGGAGGCGCGCGACCTGCCGCAGGGAAAAGTGGAAGCCGTCACACTGGTAGATACCCAATCGCTGGTGACGCTCAAGGGCATGGGCGCCGAGACGGCCGTCCGCGTGCTGGATCATCATCCGCTGCGTTCTGGTCTGCCCGCCCATTGGCAGGTGACCATAGACGAGGTGGGAGCCACCACCACCTTGCTGGTGGAACTCCTGCAAACCCACAACGGGCACCTCTCGCCCCTCCAGGCTACGCTGTTGCTGCTAGGCATTTACGAAGACACCGGCTCACTCACCTACGCCCGCACCACCGCCCGCGACGCGCGCGCCTGTGCCTGGCTGCTGGAACATGGCGCCAGTTTGCGCATTGCCGCCAATTTCCTCAACCCGCCGCTCTCGCCAGCCCAGCGCAAGTTGTACGAAGCCCTGCTCGAAACCGCCCAAACGCACGACATCCACGGTCACCGCATCATCGTAGCCTGCGGAGACGCCAGCGAAGTGGACGAGGAAATCTCCACCCTGGCGCACAAATTACGCGACCTGCTCGACCCAGACGCCCTGTTCGTACTGGTACGCACCCAAGAAGGCGTGCGATTGGTTGCGCGTTCTACCAGCGACTTGATTGACGTGTCTGCCATCGCCGCTGAATTCGGCGGAGGGGGACACGACCGCGCAGCCGCGGCCCTGGTGCGCCGGGAACCTTCCGATAACGGAGACAGTTCCCTCGTCCTGCAAGAAGCGTGCGAGAACCTGCTCCAGGCGCTGAATCGCCATGTCCGCCCGTCTGTGACGGTGGCACAGATTATGTCCCGCCGCCCGCGTTTGCTCAAACCCGAGACCAGTCTCACAGAAGCAGCACGCTCGATGCAGCGCACCGGTTTCGAGGGTTTCCCGGTGGTACAGAACGGGCGCGTGGTCGGCTTGCTCACCCGCCGCGCCGTAGACCGCGCCCTGGCGCACAAACTTAACCTGACCGCCGCCAGTTTGATGGAGGCCGGCGAGGTCAGCGTGCGCCCCGACGACTCGCTGCAAACCCTGCAAAACCGCATGATGGAAAGCGGCTGGGGCCAGGTGCCGGTGGTGGACGCGGAAGGCCGCGTGGTAGGCATCGTCACCCGCACCGATCTCTTGAAAACCCTTTCTCCAAAACCGTATGTAGCCTCGCGCCTCAACCTGGCCGATAAGTTAGAGAAAGCCTTGCCTCCCGAACGCCTGGCGCTCATCCGCGCTGTGGCCGAGGAAGCGACCGCTCAAAAGTTGCCGCTCTACGTGGTGGGCGGCTTCGTGCGCGACCTGTTGCTCGAACGCCCTAGCCTGGACTTCGATATGGTGGTGGAAGGCGACGCCATCGCGCTGGCACGCGCGCTTGCTAAACGCTATGGCGGTAAGGTCACCAGTCATTCCCGCTTTGGTACGGCCAAATGGTTCCTGAGAGATTCTGCCTTCGTCGGCGGTCTGGACGCGCTCGACCTGATTTCCGCTCGCCAGGAGTTCTACGAGCATCCCACCGCCCTGCCCACAGTAGAACGCGGCAGCATCAAACTGGATTTGCATCGTCGCGACTTCACCATCAACACCCTGGCGCTGCGCCTGGATAGCCGGCACTATGGCGAACTGCACGACCATTGGGGCGGCCTGGCCGACCTGGAACGCGGCCTGGTGCGCGTGCTGCATTCCCTGTCTTTCGTGGACGATCCTACCCGCATGTTGCGCGCCGTGCGCTACGAACAACGCTACGGCTTTACCATCGAGTCGCGCACCCGCCATTTGATGATAGAAGCCCGCTCCTTGCTCGAAAAACTATCGGCCGAGCGCGTGCGCCACGAACTGGATTTGATTTTGGATGAAGAAAAAGCGCCGGCCATGCTATCGCGCCTGGCCGAACTGGACTTGTTGACCGCCATCCACCCGGCGCTGCCGACGGCCGGCTTCGAGCGCCTGGCGTTGGGCGACCGCTCCGCTTCTTTCCCGGCCCCCGGCCTGCTTCCGTTCAAGCGGACTCTGTCCTGGCTGCTGTGGCTGGCACCCGTTCCCCCTGCGCAAATTCGGGCGCTTTCCCGCCGCCTGCGCCTGCCCGCCGCGCTGACCAAACTGCTGTTGGCCGCTTCCAGCCTGCGCGCCGACCTGTCTTCCCTGACCGGCGCCGCTCCCAGCGCCTGGGTAGAACGCCTGGAAGACCTGCCCGAATTGGCCGTCTATGCTGTTTCTATGCTGGCAGAAGGAGAGACACAGCGCGCCCTGCAAGACTACCTGGAGACCTGGAGGCATGTCAAACCCTACACCAGCGGCCACGATTTGAAACGCCTAGGGCTGCCGCCCGGTCCGCAATACCAGCGCATCCTGCGCCGCCTGCGGAACGCCTGGCTGGACGGGGAAGTATCCACC
>DAOUCM010000308.1:0-2080 GCA_034431895.1 Anaerolineales bacterium | reverse complement strand
CTGCGCTCGAGGCGGGGGAGGTCATCCCGGTCTTTGTCCTCGACCCGCGCTTTGATTCCGTCTCCCCCCGCCGGCGCAATTTCCTCTACGAAGGCCTGCACGCCCTGGATAAAGACCTGCGCCAGCGCAAGTCATACCTGGTCATCCGTAGTGGCCCGCCGTTACAAATTCTTCGGCAACTCCTCACCGAAACCGGGGCTGCTACCATCTACGCTGAAGAGGACTTCACCCCCTATGCTCGTCAGCGCGACGAAGAAATCGCCCGTCATCTGCCGCTGAAACTCATCCACGGCCAGACCGTCCACCATCCCGCCGCCGTTCGCAAACCCGACGGCGCGCCCTATACGGTCTATACGCCCTATTCCAAAGCCTGGAAAGCCCTGCTGGGAGAGATTCGCCTGCTCCCCGCGCCGCACTTCATCCCCACCCCGGCAGGCATCCGCACCGAACCGCTCCCCCCGTTCACTCCCAACCCCGACTTTCCTGCCGGTGAACAGGAAGCCCTCCGCCGCCTCGAAACTTTCTGCTCCCCTCTCCCCCTGGGAGAGGGGCTGGGGGTGAGGGCCTCCCCTCGCCCACCGGGAGAGGGGCTGGGGGTGAGGGCCTACCACGAGAATCGCAACCGCCTCGACCTGGATGGCACCTCCCGCCTCTCCCCCTACCTTCGCTTCGGCATGATTGGGCTTCGCCAGGCCGTCCACGCAATTCCCCCCTCTCCCCTCGGGAGAGGGGACGGGGGTGAGGGCCTCCCCTCGCCCACTGGGAGACCCCCTGACGGGGGCAGGTGGGCCGGGGGTGAGGGCGTCTGGCTCAACGAACTCATCTGGCGCGAGTTCTACATTCAAATCCTCTACCACTTCCCGCATGTCGCTCACACTGCTTTCAACCCCGCCCTTGCCAGCATCCCCTGGCGCAACGTGACCACCGAATTCGAGGCCTGGAAGCGCGGCGAGACCGGCGTCCCGGTGGTGGACGCGGCCATGCGTCAACTGCTCGCCACCGGCTGGATGCACAACCGGGCGCGCATGATCGTCGCCTCCTTCCTCGTCAAGGACATGCTCATTGACTGGCGCTGGGGCGAAGCCTGGTTCATGGAAAACCTGCTCGATGGCGACCTGGCGGCCAACAACGGCGGCTGGCAATGGACGGCCGGCACCGGTACCGACGCCGCCCCCTACTTCCGCATCTTCAACCCCATCCTGCAAAGCCGCAAATTCGACCCCAACGGCGACTACATCCGCCGCTGGCTGCCGGAATTACGTCACCTGGACGCCGGGTCCATCCATGCCCCCTGGGAAAAGGGCATCAAAGTCAGGGGTTACCCCGAACGCCCCATCGTCGAACGCGACAAGGAGCGCACCCTGCAAGCCTATCAGGCTGCGAAACGGCAGACAGGGTAGGACGGTTTTTGTGTCCATGTATGGTAAAATGTAGACACAAAAAAGGAGGAACGATGAGCGAACTGAGGGTTGGCACCCGTGAACTGAGAAACAAACTGAGCGCCTACCTGCGCCGTGCCAAGGCAGGTGAGACCATCATCGTCACCGAACACGGCAGGCCGATTGGCCAGATTCTCCCCATCGAAGCCAGCCTGCAGGAGCGCATGAAAGCCTTGCAAGCCGCCGGTTTCCTGGAGTGGAGCGGCCAGAAACTCAAGCCGCGTCAGGCGGTTGTCGTCAATCGCGGCCCCAAAGCGGCCTCAGAAGTCGTTTCCGAGGGACGGGATGTGGATTATCTACCTTGACACCAGCGCCCTGCTGAAACGATACATTCAGGAAGCCGGCTCCGAGGAGGTCAGAAAACTCCTGGAAGAGGCCGATGAAATCGCCACTGGCGTCATCACCAGAGTCGAAACCGCTTCCGCCATCGCGCGGCTGGTACGCTCGCAGGCCATCACCGCCGAAGAGGGCCAACAGGTCTGGGACGCATTCGGAGAAGACTGGGAAATCCTCACCCATCTGCACGTCACGCCTCAAAGCATCGAGAGGGCCGCCAGCCTGGCCTGGCGATATGCCCTGCGCGGCTATGATGCTCTGCATCTGGCCAGCGCCATCTTGTGGCAGGAACGCCTGACCCTGCC
>DAOUCM010000307.1:0-4685 GCA_034431895.1 Anaerolineales bacterium | reverse complement strand
ACCGCCGGCGGGAGATTCCCGATGGTGGTCTTTTCGTCCGCGACGGCTTCATCGAGCAGGTAGGGCAAGTCGCTGAATTGCCCGCCAGCGCCGATGAAATCCTGGACTTGAGCAGCCACCTGGTTCTGCCCGGGCTGGTCAACACCCATCACCATTTCTACCAGACCCTCACCCGCGCTGTCCCGGCCGCCCAGGACGCCAACCTGTTCAACTGGCTGAAGACGCTCTATCCCATCTGGGCGCGGCTCACCCCCGAAGACATCTTCATCTCCACCCAGACCGCCCTGGCCGAACTGGCGCTTTCTGGCTGTACTACAGCCTCCGACCACCTCTACCTCTACCCGAACGGCTCGAAACTGGACGATGAGATTGCCGCGGCGCAGGAAATCGGCGTCCGCATCCACGCCTCGCGCGGCTCGATGAGCCTGAGCGAGAAGGATGGCGGCCTGCCGCCCGATTCTGTGGTGGACAGCGAGGAAGCCATCCTGCGCGACAGTCAGCGGCTCATCGAAACCTACCACGACCCGCGGCCGGGTTCGTTCGTCCAAATCGTGCTTGCCCCCTGTTCGCCCTTCTCGGTGACTGGCGACCTGATGAAGCAATCTGCCGCGCTGGCGCGTCAGTACGGTGTGCATTTGCACACCCACCTGGCCGAGACCGAGGACGAGGAGCAGTTCTGCCTGCAAAAGTTTGGCTATCGTCCGGTGCCCTACATGGAGTCGCTCAATTGGGTGGGGGAGGATGTCTGGTTCGCCCATGCCATCTACGTCAACGGCGCGGAAGTGCAAACCTTTGCCCGGCACGGCTGCGGGGTGGCACATTGCCCCACCTCCAACATGCGCCTGGCTTCGGGAATTGCTCCCATCAAGGAATACCTGGCGGCGGGCGTCAAGGTCGGCCTGGGGGTGGACGGGAGCGCCAGCAACGACGGTTCGCATTTGCTGGCGGAGGCGCGTCAGGCCATGCTGCTGGCGCGGGTGCGCGAGGGAATCACCGGTTTCTCCCTCACCCCATCCCCTCTCCCCTCGGGAGAGGGGTCAGGGGTGAGGGAGGGGATGAGGGGACTGATGACTGCCCGCGAGGCTCTCTGGCTGGCGACGCGCGGCGGGGCGGCGGTGCTTGGCCGCACCGACATCGGCTCGCTCGAACCCGGCAAGTGCGCCGATTTCTTCGCCATCCATCTCGAACGCCTGGACTACGCCGGGGCGCTGCACGACCCGGTGGCGGCGGCGGTTTTCTGCCAGCCGGTGCGCGTGGACTACACCGCCGTCGGCGGGAAATTCATCGTCAAGGAAGGCCAACTTGTGACAGTGAACGAACGCCAACTGACAGAGAAGCACAATCTGGCTGCAAAGCGATTGCTACAGGACTGACTATTTAACGTTATGCCACCTTTACCTGCCTCTGCTTACGAATACTTTGAAGCCCTCCCCAAACGACACGTCGTTACCTAGACTTTCTAGCCCAAACGAGGAATCAGCCGGCCTTTCTATCTTGGCAGCAGCACGGCAATTGCCTTGCACTTGGCACACCGTATTTCGGTTGACCTGTACTTTTTTTACACCTGAACATGTAGACGCCAATTACCTTGAAACAAATTACAAAACCTCGAAAATCGAAGCGATCGCCCAGCGCAATACCAAGCGAGATTTCATTGACCTTTATTTTCTTGCGCGCCAGGCAGGCATTGTGGCCGAGGATGCTATGAACGACCACAAATCGAAATACGAAGGATTGGCTATCAATATGAGTCATCTTGCACTGTCACTTGGCTATTCAAGGAGGCTGACGAAGAGCCTATGCCCAAAATGCCTGTAAATTGGAACGAAGTGAAGACGTATTCCCAACGCGAGAGCAAAACGCTGTTGGCAAAATTGATTGGACAATCATTGCATTGAGTTCAAAAGTTATCAGGAGCCGCTATGCCTTCTTCAGTTGAACTCACTCGCTCGTTGATTGATGTCGCCATGGGGCGCAACCCGGCTGACCTGGTCATCCGCCAAGGGAAATGGGTTTGCGTGCAGTCCGGTGAGATCATCCCCGACACCGACATCGCTATCGTGAACGGGCATATTGCTTTCGTAGGAGCAGACGCTTCCCACTGCATCGGGACAGAAACCCAAGTCATCGAAGCGGAAGGGCGTTATCTTGTACCCGGCCTGCTGGACGGCCACATGCACGTCGAATCGGGCATGGTCACAGTAACCGAGTTCGTGCGTGCTGTTGCACCGCATGGTTCGACTGGCCTGTTCGTGGACCCACACGAGATTGCCAATGTGTTTGGCGTGAAGGGTGTGCGGCTGATGGTGGAAGAGGCCGCTGTACAGCCCATCCATGTATGGGTGCAGATGCCCTCCTGTGTTCCCTCGGCACCGGGGCTGGAGACGCCAGGCGCCTCCATTGGCGCGGAAGAAGTAGCCGAGGCCATGACCTGGCCCGGCATCATCGGTTTGGGAGAAATGATGAATTTCCCCGGCGTGTTCAACAGCGATGAGAAAATGCTGGCCGAGATGGCCGCCACACACAAAGCCGGCAAGGTAGTAGGCGGGCATTACCCCGCGCCAGAATTGGGATTGCCCTTTCACGGCTACGTAGCAGGCGGCGCAGAAGACGACCACGAAGGCACACGCCTGGAAGATGCCGTTGCGCGGGTACGTCAGGGCATGAAGGCCATGCTGCGTTATGGTTCAGCCTGGCATGATGTAGAGGCGCAAGCCAAAGCAATTACCGACCTGGGGCTGGACTCGCGCCATTTCATCCTCTGCACCGACGATTCTCACGTCCAAACCCTCTCGCAAGACGGTCACATGGACCGCGTTCTGCGCCACGCCATGGCTCAAGGCCTGGATCCGATGACAGCCATCCAGATGTGTACCATCAACACCGCCGAGCATTTTGGCCTGAGCCGCAAAGTTGGCATGATTGCCGCTGGCCGCTGGGCAGACGTGGTATTAGTAAAAGATTTGCGCAAATTCCACCCCGACCTGGTCATTGCCAAGGGGCGACTGATCGCCGAAGACGGAACCTGGAAAGAGGAACTGCCCGTTGTCAAATATCCGACCTGGGCTACCCAATCGGTGCATTTGCAAAGGCCCTTGACCGCGCAAGATTTTGTGCTGAAAACAGAAGCGGACCACGGCGTCGAATTGACCGCGAATGTCATTGGCATCATCGAAAACCAGGCAGCCACCCGTCACCTCAAAATGCCTGTCTTGTCGAATGCGGGCGAGGTGCATCCAGATATTAGCCGCGATCTTGCCAAAGTGGCCGTGATAGAACGGCACCGTGGGACAGGCAGCGTGACGATTGGTTTGGTAAGCGGTTTTGGGTTCACGGAGAGATGCGCCATTGCGTCCACGGTAGCGCACGATAGCCATCACATGATCGTCGTCGGCACCGACGAGGCCGATATGGCGGAAGCAGCCAACAGTCTGGCGCGAAGCGGAGGCGGTCAGGTAGTAGTCAAGGGCGGGCAGGTCATCGGTCAGGTCGAGTTGAAGATTGCCGGTTTGATGTCCAACGAGAAAGCAGAGTTGGTAGCGCAAAAGGCTGCCACTGTCCTGCAAGGTTTTCGCGCTTGCGGTTGTACGCTCAACAATCCTAACATGCAACTCTCGCTGCTGGCTTTGGTAGTCATCCCTGAACTACGCATTTCGGACAAGGGATTGGTGGATGTGAAAAAATTCCAAGTCATTCCCGTCTTGGAGAAAAGCCTATGAGCAATTTCCCTTTTCAACGTCTGCAATCAGAATTGGCGACCTTGATTGCGCGCACGCCGGCCGGGGAACGCTTGCTTTCGGAGCCAGAACTCTCACGCAAATTGGGCGTTTCGCGCGCCACGCTGCGTGAGGCAATGCGCACCTTCGAGGCGCAGGGATTGATACGCCGCCGGCAAGGCTCGGGGACGTTTGTAGTTGGTCAAACGCCAGTGCTGGAAAGCGGCCTGGAGGTGTTGGAAAGCCTAGAAAGCATGGCAAAAAGACGTGGGTTGAGCGTTACCGTCGGCAATTTACAGGTCGAAAGAATCTATGCCGATCAGGAATTGGCCGAGGGGCTAGGGCTGCCGTTGGCGTCCAGGCTGGTCTGCATCCAGCGCGTGATGTGCGCCAATGGACGACCTGTAGCCTACCTGGTGGACACCTTGCCGGAAACCTTCCTCAAACCCGAAGAGTTGCCCAACGATTTCCGCGGTTCTGTGCTAGACTTTTTGATTGCTCGCGGCACTCCTTTGACGGCCTCGCGAGCGGAGATTACCGCCGTGAGCGCGCCGGCAGACGTGGCGCGCGCGCTCGAAATCCAGCGCGGAGATGTGCTTTTGCGATTTACAGCGCAGTTGTACACGGCAGCCGGCGTTATTGTGGATTATTCGATCAGCGATTTCATTCCCGGCCATTTCAACTTTCATGTCGTAAGGCGCGTTGGAAATGGCAAGGCACAAGGAACACCAGAATTTTCACAAAAATGGAAAGAGCGTTGAATGAAAAACATAAACATTTTACCGGTAGAAGAAATCCGGCGGCGCGTCGAACTGGCGCGCACTGACACCATCCAGTTCATGCGCGACATTTGCGCCATTCCCAGCATGGACGGGCAAATCAAGGCTGTGGGCGAACGCATCCAGGCCGAAATGCGCAAACTCGGCTTCGACGAGGTGCGTTTCGATAAGATGGGCAACACCATCGGGC
>DAOUCM010000306.1:0-13383 GCA_034431895.1 Anaerolineales bacterium | reverse complement strand
TTCTAAAAACGCTATGTTTTTTGTCACTGCGAGCGATAGCGAAGCAGTCTCCCGGTCTGCCAGGAGATTGCTTCGTCGCAAAGAACGCTCCTCGCAATGACAACTATGCGAAAATGTGACATTGTCAAAATACCCAAATCGGGTGAGGCAAGATCATTTTACGAAAACGAGGAAAGGAGGTGAGTGGTATGGCAACGCTCAAAGCATCTATCACGATAAACGCGCCGGTTGAGAAGGTGTTTGCTTACCTATCCGATCCCAACAATCTGCCGAAAGTGTGGCCCAACCTGGTCGAAGTCAAGGACGTCCAACCTGCGCCTGCGGGCGGTTACAACTTCAGTTGGGTCTACAAGATGGCCGGTATGCGCTTCGATGGCGCATCTGAGACGGTCGAGCAGATTCCCAACCAGCGCACCGTGACCAGGAGTACCAAAGGCATCGAGAGCCATTTCGTCTGGACCTATGAGCCGGAAAACGGCGGCACGAAGTTGACGGTCGAAATCGAGTACAAAGTGCCTGTCCCCCTGCTGGGAAATCTGGCCGAGGCGCTCATCGTCAAGCAGAACGAGCAGGAAGCCGCTACCCTGCTAGCCAACTTGAAAATCAAAATGGAGGCGTGAAGACGGTCGAACGTTTTTTGTTTTTCATTCTGGCCTCCAGCCGCAACCAGACGGGCGTTGCGCCGCAGTTGCTTGTCTCCTGGACATCCACCAGGACAGGCTGGCGATTGCCCAGGAAACTGCGGCGCGAACCCAGAGAAACGCTGACCCAGACGCCCGGTCACGCGGTAGCGCACCATTTCCCAGAAGAGGCTTGCCTGGAGGGGTTTCTGTTTGGACATAACGAGACTTTGGAAGTCGTGGATGATTAACACATCTCTTATGCAGTGTGTACGAATCGCCAACGCGCTTTTGATATAATCACCGCACTTGTTTTTATAGAAAGAGTCCACTGCAAAAACTTTGAAGTTTTACCACGCAGACACAGAGTCACGGAGATTTCTTTCATTCACTATCGCACTCGCTGTCTCCGTGTCTCAGGGGTTCGATTTTTCCCTTTTTGCAGTGGACTCATAGAAAAGGATGACCACTTATGATGCGATTCGACCGTTTTACCGAACGAGCCCAAGAGGCTGCCCAGCGCGCTGCCGAAATCATCCAACGTTACGGCCACAACCAAATTGACACCGAACACATCTTGCTGGCGCTCATCGAGCAGCCCGGCGGGGTGATTCCCCAAATTTTGGAAAGACTGAATGTCAGTACAGCCGCCATCACCGAACGCTTGGACGCTACTTTGCGCGCCAGCCCGAAGGCCAACATTTTCGGCGGAGGCACCGGGCAGATCTTCATTACGCCGAGAGTGAAGCGTATCATTGACCTGGCCAACGAAGAAGCCAACCGTCTGAAGGACGAGTACATTTCCACCGAACATATCTTCCTGGCGATCTTGACCGAGCGCAACACCCCTGCCGCCCGCATCCTCGAATCGGCCGGGCTGACGCGCGAGCGCGTCTACGATGCCGTACAAGCGTTGCGCGGCGGACAGCGTGTCACCGACCCGCAGGCCGAGGCGCGTTACCGCACCCTGGAGAAATATTCCCGTGACCTGACCCTGATGGCGCGCGAAGGCAAACTCGACCCGGTCATTGGTCGAGATACCGAAATCCTGCGCTTGATTCAAATCCTATCGCGCCGCACCAAGAACAACCCCGTGTTGATTGGTGAAGCCGGCGTCGGCAAGACAGCCATCGTCGAAGGCCTGGCGCAGAAGATAGCCAACAACGATGTCCCTGAAATCCTGGCCGGCAAGCGGGTAGTGGCGCTCGACCTGGGCGGCATGATTGCCGGTTCGCGCTTCCGCGGCGAGTTCGAGGAGCGCCTGAAATCGGCCATCGAAGAAGTCCAGCGCGCCCAGGGCGAGATTATTCTGATGATTGACGAGCTGCACACGGTCGTAGGCGCCGGAGCAGCCCAGGGGGCGATGGATGCTTCGAACATGCTCAAGCCGGCTCTGGCGCGCGGCGAACTGCAATGTATCGGTGCCACCACGTTGGACGAGTATCACAAGTATATCGAAAAGGACGCTGCTTTGGAACGCCGCTTCGCGCCCATCTATGTCGAGGAGCCGTCGGTGGAGGACACCATCAAGATGCTCCAGGGGTTGCGCGATCGTTACGAGGCGCATCATAAAGTCCACTTTGCAGACGAGGCGCTGGTCGCCGCGGCCCGCTTGGCAGATCGCTATGTCACCGACCGGCACTTGCCCGACAAAGCCATTGACTTGATGGACGAAGCCGCTGCCAAGTTGCGCGTGGCTCTCTATTCCATGCCGCCCGACCTCAAAGCCATGAAGACTGAAATCGAGAAATTACGCGCCGAGGAAGAGCAAGCCGGTTTGGAACGCGATTACGAGCGCGCCGCTCAAAAGAAGGCGGAACGTCTGCGTTTGGAAGAAGAGTATCGCGTCAAACGCGATCAATGGGAAGCGGAACATCAACTGGATGAAGTGGTGGATGTGGATGACATTGCCGAGGTCGTCCATCAATGGACCGGCATTCCGGTCAGCCAGATGATGGAAACCGAAGCCGAAAAACTGCTGCACATGGAAGAGCGCCTGCATGAGCGCATCATTGGGCAAGAAGAGGCCATCCATGCCATTTCGGATGCCATCCGCCGCGCGCGCTCTGGTTTGAAAGACCCTGCCCGTCCGATTGGCTCGTTCATCTTCATTGGGCCCTCCGGCGTGGGCAAGACCGAATTGGCCAAGGCTTTGGCCTGGTTCATGTTCGACGACGAGGACGCCCTGGTGCGGATAGACATGTCCGAATACCGCGAGCAGCATACGGTGTCCCGTTTGTTCGGCGCGCCGCCCGGCTACGTGGGCTACGAAGAAGGTGGCCAGTTGACCGAAGCCGTCCGCCGCCGTCCTTACCGCGTCTTGTTGTTTGATGAAATCGAAAAAGCGCATCCCGAAGTGTGGAACTCGCTGCTACAAATCCTGGACGATGGCCGTATGACCGACGGTCAGGGCAACGTGGTGGACTTCCGCAACACGGTTCTCATCATGACCTCCAACCTGGGCACCGAGTACGTCCGAAAAGGCGGCACCCTGGGCTTCCTCCAGCAAAAGGCCACTGACGAGGAGCGTCAGGCGCACGAAAAAATCGAGAAGGCCCTCAAAAGCACCTTCCGTCCTGAGTTCCTCAACCGCATAGACGAAATCATCATGTTCTCGCCGCTTTCGCTGGAAGAGATGGAGCAAATCGTCAACTTGCAAATGAAAGAAGTGCAAGAGCGTTTGAGCGATTACAACATCGTCGTGCAAATGAGCGATGCGGCGCGTTCCTGGCTGGCTAAGGAAGGCTACGACCCGGCCTTTGGCGCCCGTCCGCTGCGCCGCGCCATCCAGAAATATGTCGAGAGTCCGCTTTCTGTGGAACTGTTGTCTGGTAAGTACAAAGACGGCGCTACGGTGCGGGTAGATGTGGACGAACAACAGGACAAATTGGTCTTCACGGTTGGACAGGTCGTGGCAGATGCCCGTCAGCCCGTAGAGGCTTAAGAAACCTGAATTCGGGGTAAGCCTTCGAACCGTCCCGCGAAGTACCCGCAGGGTGAAGGCTCGATTTTGCCCATACGATTGCTCTCAAAAGCCTTCGGGACGGTTAGCCCGAACCGGCGTTATAAGAAGGAAACAGGGGTGCCTTGCTTGATGCATGGGGTGGGGTTTCCTGCCCCATGTTTGCTATTTTCTCGGAGAGGCATTACAATCGGGGCGCAAATTCATATGTGGAACTGATGGAACGCGAGTCTCCTCAATGACTCTGAAGTCTCCAAACTTTGGAAGTATCGAATTGGACGATGGTGAGGGACTAGCGCTCCCTGAGTTCCGGGAAGGTTCCCGTGACATCGAATCATACTCCGCCAGTAGCGTTCGAGCCTGCCGCTGAACTGGCCCGACGGTTGGGGCTGTCTTTTACCAACCAGGGACTGCTGTTGCGGGCGTTGACGCATCGTTCGTACTTGAACGAAAATCAGCATGCCCTGGAAGACAACGAGCGCCTCGAATTCCTGGGCGATGCCGTGTTGGATTTCATCGTTGGCGCCTGGGTCTACCATCATTGCCCAGAAATGCACGAAGGCGACCTGACACGCATTCGTTCTGCATTGGTTCGTACCGATACGTTGGCTGCCTTTGCGCGTCAACTCGACCTGGGCGCCGCCCTTCGCCTTGGGCGAGGTGAACTGGCCTCCGGCGGGCGCGAGCGCGATACCTTGTTATGCGCTGCATTCGAGGCGCTCGTCGGCGCTCTCTACCTGGACGGCGGCATCCCCGCTGTACAACGCTTCATCGAACCTTTGATCGAAAGCGTGCGCGAGCGCGTGCTAGACCGAACAGAAATATTCGACCCCAAAAGCACCTTGCAGGAATGGGCCCAGGCGCACAAACTTGGCACGCCCCATTACCACACCGTAGAAACCAGCGGTCCCGACCATGCCAAGACCTTTATGGTCGAGGTGCAAATCAACGGTCAAGTGTATGGACGCGGCAGCGGCCCCAGCAAACATCTGGCCGCGCAGAACGCTGCCCAGGCCGCCCTCCAGGCCCTCGAACTGGCTTGACCTGTAGTTGTTGATGAAATAGTCTCCCTACTCCCTACTCCCTACTCTCTACTCTCTACTCTCTACTCTCTACTCTCTACTCTCTACTTTCTACTCTCTACTTTCTACTCCCTTCATGCCCCTTCGCCTTAAATCTCTTGAGTTACAAGGATACAAGACCTTTGCCTCGCGCACCGTGTTCGAATTTGCCGAGGGCATCACCGCCATTGTCGGGCCGAATGGCTCTGGCAAATCGAACATTGCCGATGCCTTGCGCTGGGTGCTGGGAGAGCAATCCTTTGGCCTGTTGCGCGCCAAGAAGACCGAAGACATGATCTTCGCCGGCTCCGAGCATCGGCCTCGCGCCGGTATGGCCTCGGCCAGTATCCTGTTCGACAACACCGATGGCTGGCTGCCGGTGGATTTCAGCGAGGTCTCGATGGGACGCCGCGCCTACCGCGACGGGCGCAATGAATATCTGCTCAACGGGCAGCATGTCCGCTTGCGGGAGATCAACGAACTCTTGGCGCAATCTGGTTTGAGTGAGCGCACCTATACCATCCTCGGCCAGGGACTGGTAGACGCCTCGCTGGCGCTCAAAGCCGACGAGCGTCGTCGCTTGTTCGAGGAAGCCGCTGGGGTAGGATTGTACCGCTCTCGCCGCGAGGAGGCCTTGCGCCGCCTGGAGGCCACCCAGCGCAACCTGGAGCGCGTTCTCGACATCATGGCCGAACTCGAACCGCGTCTGCGTTCCCTGGAGCGGCAGGCGCGCCGCGCCTTGGAATATAGCCGCATGCAGGCCGATTTGCGTGTCTTGCTGCGTGAGTGGTATGGCTATCATTGGCACAAGACCCTGCACGAAGTGACCGAGAGCCGCGAGGTGCAGCGCCGCCAAGAAGCTCAACAACGCGAAGCGCGTGAAACCTTCCAGGCCCGCCAGTCGGAGTATGCCGCTTTCCGTAACCGTGTGCAGACGCTACGCGCCGAACTGAACGCCTGGCATCGCCAATTGGCCGACTTGCATGGCCGATGGGAGGAGGTCAGCCGCTCGCTGGCGGTGCTGGAGGAACGACAGCGCGCTTTGCTCGCCTCCCGTCAAGCCTTGCAGAGTGAGCAAGACCGCCTGACTCAAGAAAGCGTTTTGGCGCGCGAACGCTTGCAAGAGACCGAAGGCGAATATGACCGTGCGCAGGAAAACCACGCGCAGGCCCGCGCCAGCCTGGACTCTGCTCAAGAGACATGGGCGGCGTTGCAGGCCGAACGCTCTCTGCTGCAAGACCAACTGCGCGCTGCCCAAGAACGGCTGACCGTCTTGACCACCCGCCGCGCCGAGATGCAGGCGCGTTTAGACGACCTGGCCGCACGCCGCATCTCGCTTGGCGAACGTTTCGCCGCTGTCGAGCAATCTATCCGCGAGGCGGAGGCGGAGGCCGCCCGCGCAGAGGGGGAACAGCGCGCTGCTGCCACAGCCTGCCAGAAGGCAGAGACAGTCTTGCGCACCGCCGAGCAGGGTCTGCACGCCCGCCGCCAAGAAGTAGCCGCCCTCGAAGACCAGAAACGCGCTCAGAGCGATGAACTGGCGGCCCTCAAGGCCGAATGGTCGCGCCAGGCCGCGCAACTGGAAGTGCTGGAGCAGGCCGAACAATCCCTCTCTGGCTACGCCGAAGGCGCCCGCTTTTTGCTCGAGGCGGCCCGCCAGGCGCGTTTGTCGGGTGCGCGCGGAGCCTTGAGCGCCGCCCTGGATGTTCCAGCCGAATTGGAGACCGCCATCGCCGCCGCCCTGGGCGAGAGTTTGGACGCTGTGCTGCTCGAAAGCAGCAACCTCGAAGAAGCCCTGACCCTGCTCGAAGCCGAAACCGCCGGGCGCGCCGCTCTCCTGCCGCTCGACGGCTTGAATGCCCCCGCGCCGCTTCGCCCTCCCGCCGACCCTGATTGCCTGGGGCTGGCTGCGGATTTGGTGGATGCCCCTGACGAGTTGCGTGTAGCCAAGAATTTGCTGTTGGGGCATACCTTCATCGTCCGTGACCGCGCCGCTGCCCGCCGCCTGATGACCGCTCAGCCGCCCTACGTCCGCGCTGTTACCCTGCGCGGCGAGGTCTTCCGTGCGGATGGTCTGGTGCTGGCAGGGAAATCGGGGCGCGGCTCGACCTTGAGCAGGCCGCGTCAACGCCGTGAGTTGCAGCAGACCCTGAACGCGCTCAGTGGACAGGTGGACTCGCTTCAATCTGCGCTTCGCGTCTTGACCTCGGACCTGCTGGCCGCTCGAGAGGCCTTTTCAGCCGCCGAAAGCGCCCAGCGCGAAGCCCGCGCCCGCCTGGAGTCAGCCGAGAGCGTGGAAAGGCAAGCCGCCGCGGCCCTCGAAGCGGCCCAGCGCGCCTTGGAGTGGCAGAAAAAACAACTCGAAGCGTTGCAGGCCGAGGCGTCCAGGGCCGAAGCGGACGGAAGCGCTTTTCTCGCCTCGCAGGCCGCCCTCGAGTCCGAGTCCGCACAGGCGGCTGAAGAGGCGCGTGTCCTGGAGGAAAAATGGGGCAGCGTCTCTCTGGACGAGGCGCAGGCGCAGGTCTCGTATTGGACGACGCGCGTGGCAGTGGCTGAACAGGCGTTGGGCAATATAGAAGAACGGCTGCGAGAGCGGCGCACCGCCTCTGCGCGGCTGGAAGAGGATGGGCGCAATGCAAGCCGCCGCCTGGAGGAAGTCGAAAGCAACCTAGCGGCGGTAGAGAAGGAACGCGCCGTGCTGCATGAAAAAGAAGTTGCGCTGGCCGCCGAGATTGCCGCCTTGCAAGCGCGCATCGAACCCGCCGAGCAAGACCTTGTGCGCGCCGAAGAGGAAGAACGCAGACTTCAGGAAAGGGAGGCCGAGGCCCAGCGCGCCATGACGCTGGCCGAGCGTCAATACAATCAGGTGCAGGTCGAGGTCATTCGCCGTCAGGAGGCGCTAGAGACCTTGCGCGGGCGCATTCAAGATGATTTTGGATTGGTGAACTTCGAGTATGCGCAAGATGTATCGGGTCCGCTGCCGCTGCCGCTGGACGGCATGGTAGAGCAATTGCCGGTCGTGAAGGAATTGAGCGCCGGCTTGGAAGAGCAGTTGACCCAGCAGCGCGCCCAGTTGCGCCGCATGGGGCCGGTCAATCCCGATGCTCAGCAGGAGTTCGAGGCTGAGAGCCAGCGTTACGCCTTCCTGAAGACGCAAGTGGAGGATTTGCACCGGGCCGAAGCCGACTTGCGCCAGGTGATTGCCGAACTGGACGAGTTGACGCGCCAGGAGTTTTCCAAAACCTTCGAGGCGGTAGATCGCGAGTTCCGTCAAATCTTTGTGCGCCTGTTTGGGGGCGGCTCGGCGCGCCTGGTCTTGACCGAGCCAGAAAATCTGGTCGAGACCGGCATCGAAATCGAGGCGCGTCTGCCTGGCCGCCGCGAGCAAGGATTGGCGTTGCTCTCTGGCGGCGAAAGGAGCCTGACGGCCATTGCGCTGGTCTTTGCGCTTCTGAAGGTCTCGCCTACGCCGGTGTGCGTGATGGACGAAGTGGACGCCATGTTGGACGAGGCCAATGTTGGGCGCTTCCGTGACCTGTTGCAGGAATTGAGCCGCGAGACGCAGTTCATCGTGATCACCCACAATCGAAACACCGTCCAGGCGGCGGATGTGATCTACGGGGTGACCATGGGGCGCGATTCGACCAGCCAAATCATAAGTTTGAAACTGGACGAAGTCACGGATGAGTTTGTCGGCAAGGGGTAAGCCGCACGCCATCCGCTTATCCGCTTTCCATCCGCTGACCGCCATTCGTTGACCGCCATCCGCTTATCCGCTTTCCATCCGCTGACCGCCATTCGTTGACCGCCATCCGCTTATCCGCTCCTCTCCGCTGACCGCCTTCGAGATGAAATCTTTCTATGCGTATTGCCCTCATCACCAACTCCCGCATCCCTTCGCTGACGGCCAATTCCATTCAAGCCATGAAAGTTTGCCAGGCGCTGGCGCAACTAGGGCATGACATCCGCTTATTTGCCCCGCGCGAGACGGCGCCTGCCTCTTGGGATGCCCTCCTTACGCATTACGGGTTACGAACTGCGTTCGACATCGAATGGCTGCCCTCTATCCCAAAACTGAAACGCTATGATTTCAGCCTCCATGCTATTCTGGCGGCGCGCAAGTTCAAGGCTGACTTGGTCTACACCTGGCTGCTCAACCCGGCAGTGCTGGCGCTCTGGCTGGGCTGGCCTGTCGTGTTGGAAATCCATGCCGAAGTGACCGGTCGACTTGGCCCCTGGTGGATGCGCCGCTTTTGGCGTTCGTCCACCCCCAAGCGGATGCTGGTCACCACCCAGGCGTTGAGGAAAGCCGTCGAAAGGACGGCAGGGCTGGGGTTGCCAGAAGAGGCGGTGCAGATTGCGCCCAACGGCGTAGACCCGGCGCAGTACGAGTCCCTGCCTGGCGCGGCAGAGGCCCGTCGTCAACTGGGTCTTGCAGAGAAACCAACGTTGGGCTTTACCGGTCACATCTACCCTGGGCGCGGCGCGGATTTGCTCTTCGAACTGGCCAGGCGGATGACGGAGGCGCAATTCCTGTGGGTGGGGGGGACGCCGGACGAAGTGGCTTACTGGCGTGGACGGCTGGCCGAAGCCGGCGCCTCCAACGTCATCATGACCGGCTTCGTCGAAAACAGCCGCTTGCCGCTCTATCAGGCGGCGGCGGACGTGCTGCTGATGCCCTATGGACGCTCGATTGCCGCCTCCAGCGGGCAGGATATTGCTGAGGTCATCAACCCGATGAAGATGTTCGACTACATGGCGGCCGGGCGCGCCATCCTTTCGGCGGATTTGCCCGTCTTGCATGAAGTGTTGCACGAGGGCAACGCCGTCTTTTGCGAGCCTGGGAATGTGGACGCCTGGGAACAAGCCGCGCGCGCTTTGCTGGCCGATGAAGCCCGCCGTCTGGCGCTGGCGGCGCAGGCGCAGAAAGATGTGTCCGCCTATACCTGGACGGCCCGCGCCAAACGCGCGCTGGAAGGATTCGAGAAATGACTCGTCATCTTTCTTGGAGCGTTCCGCTCAGCCTCGGACTGGGGGCGTTGTTCTCTTTTTTGCAGCCCGGCAGTTTCTGGATTGGCTGGCTGTCATTTTTCGTCCTCTTTCTGCTTTCGTTTTTCCTTTTCGTGTTTCTTCATCGCTGGGCCGGCGGCGGGCCGACCCTGGCCTGGTTGGTGGGTCTATCTTTTGCTTTGCGGCTGGCGACCGGCGTAGGGGTGTACCTGGCCCTGCCCATAGATGGCTACGACGAGCCAGATGACCGCGCCGGTTATTTCTTCACCGACGCGCACCGCCGCGACGACCAGGCCTGGGAACTGGCGCAATCGCAGGCTTCCATTCTCTCGGCCTTCGACAAGACCTATCACACCGATCAGTATGGCGGCCTGCTGGCGTTTGCGGCGCTGGCTTACCGCGCGTTCTCCCCCGACGCCCAGCGTCCAGTGCTGCTCATTCTGCTCTCTGCCAGCGTTTCTGCGCTGGCCCTGCCTTTTTTCTGGCGGGCGGCGCGGCTGGCATTTGGCGAGCCAATTTCTCTGGCCGCCGCTTGGATTCTGACGCTCTACCCCGAAAGCCTGTTGCTGGGCGGCGCGGCCATGCGTGAGCCTTACCTGATGACTTTTGGGGCGCTGGCCTTGTGGGGCTTCGTAGATTGGCAATTCAACCATTCCCGCCGTGCGTTCGTATGGCTTGGGCTTGGTCTGGCCGGGATGCTATTGGTCTCGCCTGCGGCGGCGCTGGTCACACTGGTTTTGCTGGCAGGCTGGTGGTGGATGGCGCGCGAACATAGCCGCCTCTCGTGGGTCTGGTTCTTTGTCATTGTTTTGGTTCTTGGCGTGGGGTTGCTTCTGCTGGCAAATGCCCTCAACCGGCAGGGGACGTTTGGCGGCGGGCCGCTGGGCGTGCTGGCCGGCTGGCTGCGCGAGGCCGTCAAATGGGACGTGTATCAACTGAAGCGCGGCTCTGGCTGGGTGCAAAAACTCTTTCAGGAGATGCCCGGCTGGCTGCGCCTGCCTTTTGTGGCCCTCTACGGTGTCTTTCAGCCCGTTCTTCCGGCTGCCTTTATCGAGCCGACCACGCTCACCTGGCGCGTCACCGGCATTGCGCGCGCGCTGGGCTGGTACTTGATGTGGCCGTTGCTGCTCTATGCTTTCGTAGCCGCGCTTGCAGACGCCCGTCCGAAGGAACGCCGTCTGTGGCTGTGGGTGGTCTTTCTCTCTTGGCTGTGGATTGTTTTGACCGCCCTGCGCGGTGGCGGCGACCAATGGGACAATCCGCGCTATCGGACCATCCTGCTGCCCTGGCTGGCGCTCGCTTCGGGCTACGCCTGGGCTTGCTTCCGTACCCGGGCCGATTCGTGGCTGGCGCGCATCGGGTTGATCGAGGCCATTTTCCTGGGCTTTTTCACCCAATGGTACTTGAGCCGCTATTATCACATCGGCGGGCAGATTCCGTTTGGGTGGATGGTCGGCTTGATTATCGGGAGCAGTTTCATCGTCCTGGTGGGAGGCGCGTGGTGGGACCGGCATCGCTCCAAGAAGAATCGCTCCGCTTGACGTTCTCGATGGAAGGTTTATAATTCAACCCTTGAATTTTGCTTCAGGAGAAAACATGCCTACTGCTCTCATTACGGGAATCACTGGTCAGGATGGTTCATATCTTGCAGAGTTATTGCTTTCCAAAGGGTATCAGGTGGTGGGGGTAGCGCGCCGCTCCAGCACGGTGACGAACGAACGCATCCAGCACATCTTGGATGACATCCTCGTCGTCTCCGGCGACTTGACGGATCAAGGCTCGTTGTTGTCGCTGCTGGAGGAATATCGGCCAACCGAAATTTACAACCTGGCGGCGCAATCGTTCGTGCCAACTTCGTGGAATCAACCGGCGCTGACCGGCGATGTAACCGCTCTGGGGGTGACGCGCATGTTGGAGGCCATCCGTTTTGTCAACCCCAAAATCAAGTTCTACCAGGCCTCGTCGAGCGAGATGTTTGGCAAAGTCGTCGAGGTGCCGCAAAAAGAGACCACGCCGTTCTATCCGCGCAGCCCGTATGGCGTGGCAAAGGTGTATGGGCATTGGATTACGGTCAACTACCGTGAATCGTATGATTTGTTTGCCGTTTCGGGTATCCTCTTCAACCATGAATCGCCCCGCCGTGGGTTGGAATTCGTGACACGCAAAATCACCGACGGTGTGGCGCGCATCAAGTTGGGGCTGGCCCAGGAACTGCGCCTGGGCAACCTGGACGCCCGCCGCGACTGGGGCTTTGCCGGCGATTATGTGCAGGCTATGTGGCTGATGCTGCAACAGGAACGTGCCGATAACTATGTGGTTGGCATGGGCGAGACCCACTCGGTGCGAGAATTTTGCGAAATTGCCTTCGGCTACGTGGGACTGGATTACAAGCAGTATGTGGTGCAAGATGAACGCTTCTACCGGCCGGCTGAAGTAGATTTGCTGGTTTCCGACCCGTCCAAGGCGCGTACCGTGCTGGGATGGGAACCGTCGGTCTCGTTCCGGGAACTGGTCACCATGATGGTGGATGCGGATTTGAAGCGTTTGAGCGGCGGTCAAGGGTAGCGCAGAGTTCATTCCGCGAAGAGGTGATTAGTGTGATGAAGGCATGGTTTTCTCGCCTGATGCAGGCGCGCTATGCAGCAGAGACGTTTGCCTTCCTGGGAGGGCTGGCTTATCTGTTGCAATCTTTGTTGCACGCGCACCGCGAGGAAACCAACTTCGACGAGGGGCTTTATCTGCTCAAAGGCTTCTTGTTTGCTACCGGGGTCTATGAACCTTTCCAGCCCTACGGCGTGTTGACCAACAAGCCGCCATTGGCGTTTCTGATTCCGGGCTATGTCCAGGTATGGTTTGGGCCTGGTTTGCGGGCAGGCCGTTACCTGTCGGTTTTCTTTGGGGTCTTGGCGTTGGTCGGGCTTTGGATTTTGGCGCGCCGTGTGGGGAACCGCTGGCTGGCGGCGGGCGCGGTGTGGGCGTTTGCGGTCAGCCCGGTCATCATTGGCGTTTACAGCCTGGCGATTACGCAGGTGCTGGTCAATTGCATGTTGACCTGGGTGCTGGTTTTGGCGTTGGGCGAGAAACGTCCGCTTTGGCAGTTGATTGCGAGCGGTTTGCTGGCCGGATTGTTGATTTTTACCCGTTACAATGTGATTGCGGTCATTCCCTTGCTGGGAGTGTATCTGTGGCGGCAGCAGGGGTGGAAAGCGGCCCTGCTAGCGATGGCAGCCTCAGCGCTGGTGTTGTTGGCGGGCGCGGCGCGGTATTGGCCGAACATCTTGACCTTGTTCACAACTGCCCTGCCCGGCCGCTTGGCGCCCTTCCTCGATCCCTATCGTTATCCTGACCTTGGGGAGCCATTCTGGAATCCCTCTGTTGCTTGGGATGGCAGGCTGTTGGCCTTTTTCCAGGGCTTGCGGCTGGAATTTTTGCCTGTCGTTGGCAGTTTGGCGGCGATGCTGCTGTGGCCGAAGATATGCCGCTGGAAGGACGCGGCCACCTTCCGTATTGCTCTGTTCCTGAGTTCGCTGTATGTCGTCTTGCTGCTGATGCACTTGTGGGCCTCGGTGCTGAATAACTATTGTGTGTTTTGTTTCCTGGCCTACCTGGCTTTCTTCCATTCGGTCGGCATTTTGCTGCTGGTGGTTCTCGTCCAGGCGTGGGAGACGAACCCTGGCCCGCTCAGGCAAGTTGTCATCGTCTTGTTCACCCTTTTGCTGTTTGCCGGCCT
>DAOUCM010000305.1:0-5342 GCA_034431895.1 Anaerolineales bacterium | reverse complement strand
AAAGGTCAACATGTCAAAAGCCCAAGTCACAATTCCGTTAGACATACCCGATGTGCGGGTTCTCAAAACCGAGTTCAACCAAAGCGGCGATTTGGTGATCAGCGTGGAAAGCACGAAGACTGGAACACGCTGCCGAAAATGTGGAGGGGTGATCAGCAAGTTTCATGGACATGGCAATTGGGTGACAGTACGATACTTACCTGTTTTTGGGAGAGCCTGTTACCTGCGCTATCGTCCACGGCGGTATCAATGCCTGGAGTGCGAGGACCATCCCACTACAACAGAGGATTTGGAATGGCATGAGTCAGGTAGCCCGAATGCGAGCGCATACGACAAATACCTCTTGTTACAGTTGGTGAATTCGACGATAGAAGATGTGAGTATCAAAGAACAGGTCTCCTATGACTGCGTTCTGGGTGCGCTGGAAAGGCTGATTGCAACAGAAGTAGACTGGTCACAGTACAGCCATCTGGGGACGATCGGTTTGGATGAAATTGCCTTGAAAAAAGGACACCGAGACTTCGTCGTCATCGTCACGGCACGCTTGGCCGATGGACAAGTGGTCTTGTTGGGCGTTTTGGCCGATCGGCGCAAGGAAACAGTGGCCAAATTCCTGCGCTCGATCCCCGAGGCGCTGAAAAACACGATCCATACGGCTTGTTGTGACATGTACGAAGGCTACCTCGAAGCCTTGGGCGAGGAACTACCGAACGTGCGCGTGGTCATTGACCGCTTTCATGTTGCCCAAGCCTACCACAAGGGGCTGGATGACTTGCGCAAACGCGAGATGAAACGGTTGAAAGCGCAACTTCCCGAAAGCGAGTACAAACAACTCAAAGGCAGTCTGTGGGCGGTGCGCAAAAGACGAGAAGATTTGAATGAGACGCAAATCCAAACGTTGAACCTGTTGCTGGCGTATTCGCCCGAACTCAAGGCGGCTTATGCTTTGCAAGAAGAATTGACCGCTATCTTTGATGAACCTATTTCCAAATGCGCCGCTCAATCCAAGTTGAGTCAGTGGATGGAACATGTGGCCGCCAGTGGCGTCAAATGTTTTGACGACTTCATCAAAACCTTGAAGCGCTTGTGGGAGCCTATCACGAACTACTTTGTTGCTAGAAAAAACAGCGCCTTTGTGGAAGGCCTGAACAACAAGATCAAAGTCTTGAAGCGCCGTTGTTATGGCCTGTTCAATCTCAAACACTTCTTTCAACGCCTCTTCCTGGACTTGAATGGCTACCGATTGTTTTGCATCAGACCACCATATCTGGCTTAACCACGGCAATTCCCAATGAACCATAATTGAGTCCACTGCAAAAAGGTAAAAATCGAACCGCTGAGACACAGAGACACCGAATGTGATAGTGAGAGAAATCTCCGTGACTCTGTGTCTTCGTGGTGAAACTTCAAGGTTTTTGCAGTGGACTCGCAAAATCATATCTGGCTCAGCGTTTTTTCCAGGGCCAATGCAAGTTGCAATTCCTCCCAGGCAGGTTATAATCTTTCTATGCCGATTCGTTTGCTCTCTCCTGAGGTCGCCTCCCAAATAGCCGCCGGCGAAGTGGTGGAACGCCCGGCCTCCGTCGTCAAGGAATTGGTGGAGAACGCGCTGGACGCGGGCGCCAACTCTATTATAGTGAAGGTGGAGGAGGCTGGACGCCGCCTGATCGAGGTGGCTGACGATGGCTGCGGCATCCCGGCCGACGAATTGACTTTGGCGGTCTCGCGTCATGCCACCTCCAAACTTGCTTCCGCTAAAGATTTGTTTTCCATCTCCACGCTGGGATTCCGCGGCGAGGCGCTGGCCTCCATCGGCTCGGTTTCGCGGCTGACCTTGACCTCGCGGGTGGCGGCATCCGAGTCGGGGGCCAGAATCCGCGTGGACGGGGGAGCAGAACGAGGCGTAGAAAGATGCGGAGCGCCGCCGGGGACGGTGGTGCGCGTCGAGAATCTGTTCTACAATGTACCGGCGCGGCTCAAGTTCCTGAAATCGGATGTGACCGAGCGCCGTGCCATTGACACCTTCCTGGCGCGTTACGCTCTGGCTTATCCCTCCGTGCGCTTCGAACTGCGAGAGGGGGAAACGGTAACGCTGCAAACTGCCGGCGACGGCGACCGGCGCGCCATTCTGGCGACTCTCTACGGGGTGGAGACGGCGCGCCAGATGCTGGAGGTGCTGGCCGAGGAATCCGGCCTGCGCCTGAGCGGTTTCATCAGCCCGATTTCGATTACGCGCTCCAACCGCCGCGAGATGACCTTTTTCATCAATGGCCGTTGGGTACAGGATGTTCCACTCAATTCTGCCCTGACGCAGGCCTACCACACTCTGTTGATGGTTGGACGCTATCCGCTGGCCATCTTGTTTTTGGAAATGGAGGCGGCGGCAGTGGACGTGAACGTACATCCGGCCAAGGCCGAGGTGCGCTTCCGCGAGCAGGAGCGGGTGTTTGGCTTTGTCCAGCGCGCGGTGCGGCGGGCGCTGCTGGCTTATACGCCCGTGCCAAGCGTGCCGCCGGCGACTTTATGGGGCAACCGCCCGCCCGCCGCGCCAAGAGAGCCGGGGTTGGATTGGAGGATGGCAGGGGAGGCCAGTGGTCAGTCCTCGGTAAACAGTAATCCCCCTTCGGGGACTTCGCAGTTATCCGTGGGCAGTGGTCAGTTGTCAGTAGAGGGGGAGCAGCGCCTGGTGCAATTGCCCTTGCTGCGCCTCATCGGGCAGGTTGGTCAGGCTTACCTGGTGGCTGAAGGGCCAGACGGCCTGTATCTCATTGACCAACACGCCGCCCACGAGCGGGTCTTGTTCGAGAAGTTGATGCTCCAGCGCGCCAGGCAAAGCCTTGCCTCTCAAGTTTTGCTGGAGCCGGTCAGTGTGACGTTGACGCCTGCGCAGGCTCGCCTGCTGGAGGGGCAGTTGGAGGTTCTGCATCGTTTTGGCTTCCAGGTGGAACCGTTTGGTCCGCACACTTACCAGGTGCGCGCCCTGCCGGTCCTGTTTGCTGGCAGCGATGCGGCGGCTGCGCTGCGCGCCTTGGTGGAAGATTTCGAGGAAGATGAAGCGCCCTTGCAGCAAGAAATAGAAGCCCGCATTGCGGCGCGTGTGTGCAAGCGATTGGCGGTCAAGGCCGGTCAAACGCTCTCGGAGGACGAGCAACGCGCCCTGCTAACCGACCTGGAGGCCTGCGATTCGCCCCGCACTTGCCCGCACGGCCGGCCGACCATGATTCATCTTTCTGTGGATATGTTGGAACGACAGTTTGGCAGGAAAGGAGCCCGCTAAGAGCAATACTGTTTCGATAACGTTTCTGGAATGCGAAATCTCCCGATTTCGCCCGAAGTCTGATGGAGTTTAAAAAAATAATTCGGTAACCTTCCTGGCGGCTCTGGGGGGATCAATCCCCGCCTCAGCGCATGAAAGTCGGCTGGAAGCCGACGCCAGCCGCCAGGCGCAGATAACGTATCCCTAGGCTCTGCCTGGTCGAACCGACCCAAGGTCGGTGATACGCAGGATGCACACAGCTTATCACCAGGCTCTGTATCCCCAGGCTCTGCCTGGTCGAACCGACCCAAGGTCGGTGGTACAAGATTAAGGCAATAATTTGTTAAACTTCATAAGACTTCGGAGTCCAAGCCAAACAGTATTGCTGCTAAGGGAGAAGGTGCATCTTGAGCCAAAAATACCTTGATGAAATTCAACGCCTCGAGGCAGAATTGCAAAGAACCAGGGCCGAATTGGAGGAGGCCAAACGCCAACTCAAGGCCAAGGACATCGAATTGGAGGCCGTCCGCATACAGGCCGATGAAGTCTCGCACACCGATGCGCTGACGTATCTGCCCAACCGTCGCATGGTCGTCAACACGCTGCAAACCGAAGTCCACCGTTCCGAACGCTATCATACGCCGCTCTCGATTTCCATGATTGACATTGATCACTTCAAATCCATCAACGACACCTTCGGCCATACGGTAGGAGACCAGGTTTTACGGCAATTGGCAACCCTTCTGCGAGAGAAGATCCGCGAGATGGACATGGTCGGGCGCTATGGGGGAGAGGAGTTCCTGCTCATTCTGCCCAACACACGCTTGAAGGATGCGGCTGAACAGGCCGCCCGTCTGTGCAGTCTGATACGCGAAGCCGAATTCGATGTAGGCAAAAAGACCCATCTCACCATCAGCATTGGCGTGGCCGAATATCGTATCGGCGAAGAAAACTGGCAAAAATTTCTCAGCCGCGCCGATATGGCGCTGTACGAGGCCAAGAACAAGGGCCGCGATCGTTGGGAGGTCTCTTTGGTACAGACCTTGCCCGAAACCCTAAAACGATGAGCGTAACTGCCCGCCTGCCTTCGCAAATCATTTGCAGATGTCGCAGAGTACGCAGATTGGAGAAAGTCAATGAAAGCAGTATGGCTGGAAAATCATCGTCTCGACCTGCGCGAGGTGAAGCCGCCCCAGAAGCCCGGCGAGGCGCTCATTCGCGTGCGGCGGGCAGGGATTTGCAGCACCGACCTGGAACTGGTGAAGGGATATTATCCTTTCACCGGTATTCTGGGTCACGAGTTCGTCGGGGAAGTGGTCGCGGCAGATGAGCCGGCCTGGATTGGCCAGCGCGTGGTGGCCGACATCAACGTGGTATGCGGCGCTTGCGAGCAATGTCTTTCGGGGCGCTCCACCCATTGTGAGAACCGCACTGTGTTGGGAATTGTCAACCGCAGCGGCGTCTTTGCCGAGTACACCAGCCTGCCGTTGGTCAATCTGCACCGCGTTCCCGATTCTGTGCCAGACGAGATAGCGGTCTTCACCGAGCCGCTGGCGGCTGCGCTCGAAATTCAACAGCAGGTGCATATCCGCCCCACCGACCGCGTGCTGTTGGTGGGCGCCGGGCGGCTGGGACAGTTGATTGCCCAAACGCTGGCGCTGACCGGCTGTGACTTGCGCGTACTGGCGCGCCATCCTCATCAGAAAGACCTGTTGGCGGCGCGAGCCATCAAGACGATTCAGGAGGAGGACATTCAGCCCTGGCGCTGGGACGTGGTGGTAGAAGCCACCGGTTCACCGGCCGGTTTTGCCCTGGCGAGGCGTGCGCTCCGCCCGCGCGGCGTGCTGGTCATGAAATCTACCTACAAGGGCGAAATGACGGTCAATTTCTCGTCCATTGTGGTGGATGAAATTCAAATCGTGGGTTCGCGCTGCGGGCCGTTCGACCCTGCTTTGCGGCTGCTGGAAAAGCAGGAAGTGGATCCCAGCGGATTGATTGCAGCAGAATTCTCGCTGGAAGAAGCCTTGCAAGCCTTCGATTATGCTGCCCAAGCGGGGGTGTTGAAAGTGCTGGTGCGGCCAACTTA
>DAOUCM010000304.1:0-32811 GCA_034431895.1 Anaerolineales bacterium | reverse complement strand
GTCCGCCGCGGCTTGGTGACCCGCCTGACCGACGCGCACGACCGCCGTCATGTGCATCTCTCGCTGACCGAAGCGGGCAAGCAGACTCTTTCGGCCGTCTTTGCCGAGACCGAGGCCTGGCTGGCCGAGCGTTTTCGGTCGCTGAGCCAAGCCGAAAGCGAACAAATCGCTGCGGCGTTATCGCTTCTTCGCCGGGCGTTCGATTGAACTGCGCCGGCCATCCAACCCCTTCGACCACGCGACTATCCGACTACCCCACTATCCAACTATTCGACTATCACACTATTCAACTGTCTGACAGCCATCCCAACGCCATGCCTCCCCTCCTCAAACTTCGCTCCTTTATCGAACCCTACCTTCCGCAAATCCTCTTGTCTATCCTCAACCTGGGCCTGCTGACCGCCCTCAACCTGTACGTGCCGCGCATCATCCGCGGCGTGATTGACGATGGCTTGTTGCAAACCGACACGGTCTATCTGGCGCGGGCTGCTCTCCTGCTGCTTGGCCTGGGGTTGGCCTCGGCTGCTGCCGGCGCCTTGCAGCGCTACCTGGCCGAATGGATTGGTGGCCACATCGGCTACGACTTGCGTAACCGCATGTACGATCATATTCAGCAGATGTCTTTCTCTTACCATGATCATTCTCAGACCGGGCAATTGATCAGCAACTGCATCGAGGACGTGCGCTCGGTGCAGAATTTCATCGGCACTTCGTTGGTCAACCTGGCGCAAATGCTCTTTTTGTTGTTTGGCACGCTCACCTTGATGCTGTTGGCAAATTGGAAATTGGCCCTGATCGCCCTTTTGCCGCTCATCCTGCTCATCTGGATTACGCTCGATTTTGGTCAGCGCATCACCGAATTGTTCTTCAAAGTGGACACCTTGCTGGGCGATCTCTCGACTCGTTTGCAAGAGAATGTGATGGGGGTGCAGGTGGTGCGCGCTTTTGCCCGCGAGCCTCACGAGATACGCCGTTTCGACGAGACCAACCGCGCCTATTTCCAGGCCCGCCTGAAAGTCATTGGCGAGTGGTCCAAGGTCATGCCCACCACCGACTTTCTCGTCACGCTCGGCACCCTCCTCATCCTCTTCTTCGGCGGGCAGATGGTCTTGGCCGGCACCATGACTATCGGCGAAATCGTGGCTTTCAACGCTTACGTGGTCATGTTAGCCGGGCCGGCCCAAGAACTGACCTGGCTGGTCAATTCTGCCAGTGAGGCCTCCGCTGGGGCGCGGCGCATTCTCCAGGTGCTGGAGACGCCGCCGGAGATTGCCAGCCCGCCCGGTGCGCTGCAATTGCCTCCCCTGCGCGGCGAGGTCGAGTTTCGCCATGTCTCGCTCAAGTACCTGGACGAGAAGCGCGATTCACTGGCAGACATCTCGTTGAAGGTCGAGCCGAATCAAGTCATTGCCCTCATCGGCCCGACCGGTTCGGGCAAGACCTCGCTGGTCAATCTCATCCCGCGCTTCTACGATGTGAGCGAAGGCGCGGTGCTGGTAGATGGTCACGACGTGCGTTCGGTAGACCTGGGTTCCCTGCGCCGCCAAATTGGCATCGTCTTGCAGACCTCGCTGTTGTTTTCGGACACCATCGAGGCCAACATCGCCTACGGACGCCCCGACGCCAGCCGGTATGAGATCGTTGCCGCCGCCCAGGCTGCTCAGGCGCACGATTTCATTGTCGCTTTCGAGAAGGGTTACGAGACGCTTGTTGGCGAGCGCGGGGTGACCCTGAGCGGCGGCCAGCGTCAGCGGATTGCCATCGCCCGCGCCTTGCTGATGGACCCGCGCATCCTCATCCTGGACGACTCGACCTCCAGCGTAGACACCCAAACCGAAGCGCTCATCCAGCAGGCCCTCGACCGGCTGATGGAGGGCCGCACCACCTTCGTCATTGCTCACCGCCTCAGCACCGTTCGCCGCGCCGACCTCATCGTGGTCATGGAAAACGGGCGAATTGTCCAGCGCGGCCGCCACGAGGAGTTGCTGGCGCAAGGCGGACTCTACAAAGAGATTCACGATTTGCAGTTGATGCGGAACGCTCCATCCGACTATAACTCTATCCGACTATCCGATTATCCGACCCAATGACCACCATTACCCCTCCCGCCTACGTCACTCAGTCAGAAGAGCAGTTCTACAAGCCCTATGACCCGCAGGTTGCGCGCCGGCTGGTTGCTTTCCTGACGCCCTACAAATGGCAGATGTTCGTTGCCTTGCTGCTGATGCTGGGCGCCACTCTTTCGACCGTTGCCGGCCCTTATCTGGTCAAGATGGCGATTGACGACGGCCTGTACGCCCGTAACCCCCTCGCCTTGTGGACGGCGGTCTTGCGCTACCTGGAGGTGGCTATCCTGCGCTGGGTCTTCATTTACATCCGCGTCAACCTGATGGCGAGCGTCGGGCAGTCGGTCATCTACGACCTGCGCAAGACGCTCTTTGCTCATCTGCAAAAACTCTCGCTCAGTTTCTACAGCCGTTATTCGGTAGGGCGCGTCATTACGCGCGTCGTCAATGATGTCGAGACGCTGCGCGAATTCATCACTTGGGCTATTCTGGCGATTGCCCGCGACCTCTTTTCGCTCATCGGCATCGTTGTCGTCATGTTGGCGTTGAATATGCGCCTGTCGCTGATCACCTTTGCCACCCTGCCGCTCATGGCGCTGGCCACCTACCTCTTTCGCAAGAACCTGCGCATCGCCTACCGGCGGGTACGGGCGGCCGTCTCGTGGGTCAACTCGGTGCTGGCCGAAAACATCAACGGCATCCGCGTCGTTCAGGCGTTCAACCGTCAGCAGCGCAACTACGAATCCTTTCGCGACTACACCAACCGCTACCATCTACAGACGGTCATCCACGCCGCCAAGGTGGCCGTCGCCTTCGTTCCGGTCGTAGACATCTTGGGCGCGCTGGCAACGGCGGCGGTCGTCTGGCTGGGTGGAGCGGCGGTGCTGGGCGAGACGATCACGGCGGGCGTCCTGGTCGCCTTCATCTTGTACATCGAACGCTTCTTCGACCCCATCCGCGACTTGTTTCGCCGCTTCGACACGCTCCAATCCAGCATGGCTAGCGGAGAACGCCTGCTCAACTTGCTCGACAGCGAGATCGAAGTGCAGGATGCGCCAGATGCCGTGAATCTGCCGCCCATCCGCGGCCAGGTGCGCTTCGAGAATGTTTCCTTTCATTATTCCGATGACCCGGCGCTCGTTTTGAAACACATCAACCTGACCGTTCAGCCCGGTGAGACCGTGGCCCTGGTCGGCAAGACGGGCGCCGGCAAGACCACGCTGGTCAAACTCCTTTCCCGCTTCCACGACCCGACCGGGGGCCGCGTGCTGGTGGACGGTTTCGATTTGCGGACGGTGACGCAGGCCTCACTGCGCAGTCAGATGGGCATCGTGTTACAAGACCCATTCCTGTTCGATGGGACGGTGTACGAGAATATCCTCTTTGGGCGGTTAGAAGCCACGCCGGCGGAAGTCATTGCCGCGGCGAAGGCGGTAGGCGCTCACGAGTTCATCGAACGCCTGAAAAACGGCTACCAGACCTCGGTCGAGGAAGGAGGCGCGATTCTCTCGGTGGGGCAGCGTCAACTGCTCTCGTTCGCCCGCGCTCTGCTGGCCGATCCGCGCATCCTGATTCTGGATGAAGCCACCTCCAGCGTGGATACGCAAACCGAGCAGGTCATCCAGCGCGCCCTGGCGACTCTGTTCAAAGGGCGCACCTCCTTTGTCATTGCGCATCGTCTCTCCACTATTACCAACGCTGACCGCATCGTGGTGATGCACAATGGCAGGATTGTGGAGCAGGGCAAGCACGAAGCATTATTGGAAATCAAGGGGATGTATTACGAATTGTATCGGAGCGGGTTCCAGGAGTAGGTTGTCATCTCAGCCGGTACACTGCCAAATGATTGACTACGGCGCGTTCTCCAAAGACGCCGTCATCGTTGGGCTGATTGACGATCTGCCCTTGAATGGCCATGGCGCTGGAGCCGCCGCCGTCCAGGTTGATGGCGGTTTCGCAGTTGAACTCAGCCAACACGCTGCCAATTTCTGGGAAGGTCAGTCCCTGGGGTTCGTAACCGGGGCGCACGTCCCAGCCGTCCACGACCATCAACAGCACGATACCAGACTTGTCCACGCCGATGACAGTGCGGGCGTTCTTGGTGTGGCGGTCGCGGATGGCAATATTGAAGACGCCATAGGCCATCAAGTAACGGTCGCCAGAGACGGCGTTGTACAGGCCGTATGGATTGCGCCAGTTGAAGGAGACTCGTCCCTCGCGGGAGAAGTTAACCCATGGGCGGAAACTATATCGTTTGGTTTGGATGGCGCGCCCATCGGAATAGCAAATGGAGTTGGGTTTGCCTTTGGCCACGCCGGGCAGCCCCCAGCCATCTCCGTTGACGACGATCTCGGCGCCGGTCATGGCTGCCGCCTGGCTGACGGTTTGGAAGCCAATGTTGGTCACCTGAAAGCGGAATTTGGCCGGGTCGAGTTGGAGCAGGTGGCAATCTGCGCCGAAGCGGTTGAGTTTCGTGTATTCTGGTATCACGGGGATTTCCTTCCTGTGAGCAGGTCACCTATAGGCAGGTCAGAGACCTGCCCCACGTCATTTCTTGGGGCAGCGCTTGGGTTCCTCGTAGTTGCCTGTAAAGCCTTGCGCCTGCCAGCAGGTGTTGTCTACGGCGAACAATTCTTTGAGAGGATACTCGGCGTCGCCCTTGATGGGTGAGCCGGCTTGTTCCTTTGTCAAGCGATCGGCGTAATCCCATTCGGCGATGTCCATCCAACCGGCATCGGCCACCACGCCAAACATGAAGCGGTTCTCTGCCAGCAAACGTTTGAAGGCAAATTGGACGGTGGCGTTCTTGCCGGCGTTGACTCGCACCCAGGCCAAATCGGGGTCGTCTTTCACGCCGCGCCCGCCATCGAAGATGAGCGTCTCGTAGCCATTGCCCGGCAGCGGCGCGTCCGATTTTTCTGCCGAGAGGCCGGCCGTGTCGTGATCCTGGTCTTGCCAAACCTGCACGTTATCTGTGCTCCATTCCACAGGGTGGGGCGGACGGGCTACAATGACATAGTCTCCATAGCCGTCGGCGTCGAGGTCGAGTTCCACCGCATACAAAATGCCCAGCGGGTTGTTGGGGTTTGCGCCAACCAGTCCAATCGAAACGTAGTAGAACTTATCGTCCATACCCAGGTTGAAATTGGCAATATCCAGGTCTGGGATATAACTCATATCCTGGAGAAAGGGTCGCTCGAACAGGTTGATTTTGTACGAATCCCCATAGGGGGCGCGCTGTTCTGTGGCCGTGTCTACGCTTGTTGGGTCATAGATCAAGGGGCCGCTTTTCACCTTTTCTGCCGGCAAGAAGGCGTGGGAAACCGTTATGGTCGGCGTAGGCGGCGCAGCGGTCGGGGAAGGGACTTCGGTAGCGGTAGAGGTCGCGGTTGGCGGGGGGAGAGCCGGCGTCTCGGCGATGAGGGTGGGCGTGTTTTGCTGGCTACCTGTCAGCATGGGCAGGGAGCAGGCCAGAGATGTCAGGAGAAGGGCAAAGAGGGAGAGCAGGAGGGGTGAGGCGTGAGACGTAAAACGTAGAACGTGGTGCGTGAAACGTAAGACGTAGTGCGTGAAACGTAGAACGTGGTGCGTGAAACGTAAGACGTAGTGCGTAAAACGTAGAGCGTAGTGCGTAAAACGTAAAGCGCACGGTTTCATGGCGTTTGTACCTGGTTGGCGCTGATGGCGCAGCGGATTCCCACATAGGGACCGTAATAGGCAGGGTCCAATTCCAGGCGGGAGTCGGTGCGGGCGTTCCCACTGTTGCCGCCAAAAGTGTGCCAGGAGCCGCCGCGCGCCACGCGCTTGCCGGTGGCGTCGGGGGATTCGCGCCCGTCTTCGCTGTTATAAGGATATAGTTTGAACAGGCTGCTGGTCCATTCCAGTACGTTGCCGGCCATGCCATACACACCGTATGGACTGACGCCCGTATCGTACTGATCTACGGCGGTAGTATCACCGACACAGCCCGGCAGGTTGGCAAAAGAACAATCAATTTTTGTGTTTCCCCATGGGTAGATGCGTTCATCCGTGCCGCGCGCGGCTTTTTCCCATTCGGCCTCGGTGGGCAAGCGCGCGCCTCTCCACTCGCAATAGGCTTTTGCCATTTTCCAGTCTACATAAATGACAGGATATTTGGCAAAAACGGGGTTGCTATAATACGTCGAATGAGTGACAGAACCGGCCTGTTTGGGTTTCCGGCATTCGACCACAAATGCGCAGGCATCATACATTTCATTCGTGACCTCATACTTGTCAATGTAGAATGCATCCAAGTAAATCGTATGAGCGGGCCTGGACTCGGCGTTGCCGGTGACATCGCTGCCCATGGTAAATTCGCCTGCTGGAATCAAGACCATCGTAACATTTTTGCTGTCTTTGATTTCAGCCGGCAGGCTGGCTTCCGTTGGGGCGGGCGTGTGCGTTTCGGTGGCCGCCAGGACGAGCGGCTCGATATTCTGCGTAGGGGGGATGCTCGTAGGGCTGGGAAAGACTTGCGCTTGCGGAGAAGGGACAAAATAGGAGGTCAATAAATCCATGTTGCTGCTCAGAAACCAACATCCGCCTCCAACCCCAAGCAGGGCAATCATTCCCAAAACGGCGATGGCTAACACAGGCGACCGCTTCTTCTGTGGCCGCACCTTCTTTATGGTAGGCGGCGACGATGGCAGGGGAGATGGCTGTGGCTGGATTTTGCCGGTCATTTGCTCACGCAATTGTTCGGTCTTGATACTCGAAACAGACACCTCTTTGCCGGCCAACAGGTTTTGCAAGTCATCCAGAAAGGCGTGCATGCTGGGGTAGCGGTGAATCGGTTCTTTGGCCAGTGCCTTCAGCAGCACCGATTCCACATCGCGTGGCAGGTCGGGAACGTACGTCTTGGGCAGAGGCAGGGCTTCAGTGGCTTGTTTGAGCATCACGCCGGCTGGGGTATCGGCAGTGTAAGGTTTGTGGCCAGTGATCATCTCGTACAAGACGACTCCCAGGGAATACAGGTCGGATTGCGCCGTCGCTTCGCCGGTCCACTGCTCGGGCGCCATGTAATCTGGCGTGCCTAGACCTGTCCCCGTGCTGGTCAGGTGCGTGGCTTCTTTGCCTTTTTCGCCAAAGATTTTGACCAACCCAAAGTCCGTCAACATGGGTTGACCGTCTTCGCTCATCAGGATATTGGAGGGTTTTACATCGCGGTTGATGATGTTCCGCGCATGAACGTAGTCCAGGGCTTGTGCAATAGGGATGATCATTTGCACAGCATTGCGCCAGGGGATGGGCTTGCCAAGCCTTTCCTTGAGCGTGCCGCCGCTCAGATACTCCATCACCAGGTAGGGGGCGCCTTCATGTTCTCCATAATCAATGACCCCCACGATGTTTGGATGGGACAGCCGACCCAGCGACTTGGCTTCGCGCTCGAAGCGCTTCAGCAGCATCTCCATTTCGTCGGGGGCAAATGCTTCGCGGCGGATGACCTTGATCGCTACCTCGCGTTCCAGGCGCGTATCGAAGGCTTTGTAGACGGTGGCCATGCCTCCCGTCCCGAGTTGCTCCAGGATTTGATAACGCCCAATTTGTTTTCCAATCAGCCCTGCCATGCCATTGTCCTCTATGGTCAATAAGTGCGACGTTTTCTCATTTTATTATAAGCCATAGCGCGGCTTTTAGCCACAGCCAAATTCTGCAATAATGAAGCAGCGCCAGAATGCCTGGCGCTGCCAAAATACTCGTTGCGCTAACAAATACTCCCCTTCCCCTCTCATGGAGTTAATGCACACTTCGTGCGTTCATTTGTCTTCGGCGATGCTTTTGCCGCTGTGTTTGAGGGCCGCATGAGCCGCCGACAGCCGCGCAATTGGCACACGGAAGGGCGAGCAGGAAACGTAGTTGTTGCCAATCAAGTGGCACCACTCGATGGATTCCGGATCGCCGCCGTGTTCACCGCAGATGCCTACTTCCAATTCGGGACGGGTCTTTCGGCCCTCGGAAATGGCCCAGTCCATCAACTTGCCTACGCCCTCGCGATCCAGCGTTTGGAAGGGGTTCTTGGGGAGGATGCCCTGCTCTACATAGGTGACCAGGAAGTTGCGCTCGGCGTCGTCGCGTGAGTAACCAAAGGTCATCTGCGTCAGGTCATTGGTGCCGAAAGAGAAGAACTGCGCCAGTTTGGCGATTTCCCCAGCCGTTACGGCGGCGCGGGGGATTTCGATCATCGTGCCGAACTTATATTCGAACTGGACACCTTTTTCCTGCATGACGGTCGAGGCAATGCGTTCCAGGCGCGGTTGGATCCATTCCAGTTCCTTCACCGTGCCAGTCAAAGGAATCATCACTTCGGGCTTGACCACGATGCCGCGTTTGGTGCAATCGGCAGCGGCCTCGAAGATGGCGCGCACCTGCATCTCGACGATTTCGGGCATGGCAATGCTCAAGCGCACGCCGCGCAGACCCATCATGGGGTTCGATTCGTGCAGGCTGCGGATAGCCTTCAGCAAGTTCTCTTTTTCTTGTAGTCCTTTCGTTTCGCCTTTGACGCGCATGGCAATGACTTCTTCGAGCAGGGCTTCTTCGTCGGGCATGAACTCGTGCAGCGGCGGGTCAATCAAGCGGATGATGACCGGGTAGCCGTCCATGGCCTCGAACAGCCCGTCGAAATCTGCGCGCTGATAGGGGAGCAGTTTATTCAATTGCTTCGTGCGTTCCTCGCTGGTAGAGGCCAAAATCATCTGCTGGACGATGGGCAATCGCTCTGGCTCGAAGAACATATGCTCTGTGCGGCACAACCCGATGCCTACCGCGCCGTAGGAGCGGGCGCGGCGCGCATCTTTGGGATAGTCGGCGTTGGCCCACACTTGCAGACCGCGCGTGGGGTAGCCTTTGGGGCCTTTGCGGATGTCCTTGCGGGCGCAAATCTCGTCGGACCAGGTCAGCAGAGTCATTAGTTCGGTTTGTTCTTCGAGTGAAGGCGCGCTGGTCGGAATCTGACCAACAAAGACCTCGCCGGTCGTGCCGTCCACCGAAATCCACTCGCCCTCTTTGACTACCTTGCCGTCCACGACCATCTGGCGCTTGTCGAGGTCAATCTTGATGGCCGAGGCGCCCACCACGCACGGGATACCAAACTGGCGAGCGACGACGGCGGCGTGGGACGTGGCGCCGCCTTCGCTGGTTAACACGCCTTTGGCGGCAATCATGCCATGCACGTCGTCGGGCTTGGTGAACGGTCGCACCATGACGACATCCTGCTTGCCCTCTTTCGCCATTTTCTCAGCCGTATCGGCGTCGAAATAGGCCTGGCCAACGGCCGCGCCGGGCGAAGCATTCACGCCTTTGGCGAAGAACGCTCCGGCTTTTTCGGCTTCTTTCTTGGCTTTATCCTCGAATTGCGGGTGCAGCAGCGCATCCACGTTTTCTGGGCTGATGCGCAGCACGGCCTCTTCCCTCGAAATCAGCCCCTCGTTGGCCATATCTACCGCGATCTTGACGGCCGCCTTGGCGGTGCGCTTGCCGTTGCGGGTTTGCAGCATCCACAGTTTGCCGCGCTCGATGGTGAACTCGACATCCTGCATTTCTTTGTAGTGCTTTTCCAGTTTGTCGGTGATGTCCATGAATTGTGCGTAGACTTCGGGCATCGTCTTTTGCATGTTTTCGATGGGATCGGCGTTGCGGATGCCGGCTACTACGTCCTCGCCCTGTGCATTGAGCAGGTAATCGCCCATCATCTTTTTCTCGCCTGTAGACGGGTTGCGGGTGAAGGCTACGCCTGTGCCAGAATCATCGCCCATATTGCCGAAGACCATCGTCACGATGTTGACCGCCGTCCCCAAATCGTCGGGAATGTTGGTGGCGCGGCGGTAATCTACGGCGCGTTTGCCCATCCAGGACTCGAATACGGCCTTGGTTGCCAGTTCGAGTTGCTCGAAGACATCTTGCGGGAAGTCGGACCCCACATGCTTTTTGTAGGCCGCTTTGAAGATGCCGACCAGGGCCTTCCAGTCCTCGGCGGTCATTTCGGTATCCAGTTTGTAGCCTTTTTGGGCTTTGTAATCTGCAAAAGGATGTTCGAACACTTCGTCGTCCAGCCCAAAAACGGTGGTGCCAAACATTTCGATCAGGCGGCGGTACGAATCCCAGGCAAAGCGTGGATTGTTCGTCAATTTGGCAAGCCCTTCCACGACTTCATCGTTCAGGCCGATGTTCAGAATCGTGTTCATCATGCCTGGCATGGAAAACTTGGCGCCCGAGCGGCACGAGACCAACAAAGGGTTGCTTGGATCGCCAAATTTCTTGCCGGTCTTCTTTTCCACTTCTTTCAGGGCGGCTAGTTGTTGTTCCCATTGGCCTGCTGGGAATTTGCCCGTCTTGCGAAATTCGTTACATGCTTCGGTTGTGACGGTAAAACCGGGCGGCACCGGCACGCCGGCGCGTGTCATATCGGCCAACCCTGAGCCTTTACCTCCCAACAAGGCGCGCACGCCTTCCCAGTCACCAGCGTATTTTTCCGCTTCGGCCACTTCTTCGAACAGGTAGACCCATTTTTTCGACATTTTTGTCTCCTAAAATAGAGTATGATAGCAAAATATCTGGTAAAGTTTACCACAATTGGAGTTGACCGATGTCATTTGACCAGGGCGTCAGCCTCGACCGTTACATGCTCATTCCGCGCACCCTCATTTTCTTGCGGCGCGGCGATTCGTACCTGTTATTGAAAGGCGCACCCTCGAAACGCCTGTGGGCCGGTAAGTACAACGGTCTGGGCGGACATGTGGAGGCGGGCGAAGATGTCCTTTCGGCGGCGCGGCGCGAATTGATGGAAGAGACCGGTTTGCAGGCCGATTTGTGGCTGTGCGGCACGGTCGTGGCCGATACAGGCCAAAATCCTGGCGTTTGCCTGTTCGTCTTTAGCGGAGAAAGCCAGGGGGGCAAATTGAAGCCCTCCATAGAGGGAGCAGCCGAATGGGTGCGTTTCGAGGCGCTGGCGGGGCTTCCGGTGGTGGATGATTTGCCCGTCCTCTTGTCCCGAATCCATACCATGCGGCGCGGGGAGGCACCCTTTTCGGCGCGCTCTTTTGGCAACGAAAGGGGGAATTGGGTCGTGCAATTTGCAGATTAGGGTTTCCAGATTTGCAAGTGCATGGAGAAGGTACTGCCCTCGCCCGGCCGGCTTTCTACCTCCAATTTGCCGTGATGTTGTTCGATGACCTGGCGGGTAATGGCTAGCCCCAGTCCAATCCCTCTAAATAAATTGTCGCCTTGTTTGTCCAGATGATAGAAACGGTCGAAAATGTGTGGGCGGACAGATTCGGAGATGCCGATGCCGTGATCCTGGACGGCCACCTGGACGGTATCGCCAGCGCGTTTCAGGCGAATCTCGACCTTTCCTCCATGAGGGCTAAACTTGATGGCGTTGTCTACCAGCGCCATGAGCGCGCGCTCCAGCGACTTCGGGTCGCCCGATACCGGCGGCAGATGACGCTCTTCATTCAGACTGAGATGGACCTTGTGGGCAGCGGCTTGCGCTTTGTATTGTTCCAGTACGTTGGAGGCGATTTCGCCCATATCTACGGCGGTGAACTCAGGCAACACCAGGTCCAATTCTTGCAAGAAGAGGATGTCGTTCACCAGGCTGACAATTTGCTGGACATTTCGTCCAACGGTAGCGATGGCTTGTTCCAGTTCTTCTTGGGTGAGGGAGTGGCTTTGCAGGATTTGTAGGTAGCCGCTGGCGGTTGTCAGCGGGGTGCGCAATTCGTGAGCGATGTGGGTCAAGAATTCACGCCGCGCCACTTCCTGTTCGGCCAGTTTTTGGTAGGCTTGTGCCAGTTCGCGCGCCCGCAGGCGTAAATCTTCGATAGCCATTTCATCGTTTTCACGCAGGCGGCCGCTGATTTCGCGCACCATGGCCAAAGACACGCTGGGGCTTTGTTCGAGAACGCGGTCGAAGGCTTCTTTGTCGAGTTCCAGCACGATTACATCGGTTTTGGCGGTAACGGTAGCAGCGCGCGGCGCATTGTGGATGATGCCCATTTCTCCAAAGAAATCGCCCGCCATGAGCGTTTTCAGCAGGCGTGTTTCAGCCCGGTTGATTTCTTTGGTGACTTCTACCTCGCCTTCCAAAATCATGTAGAAGGTGGTCTCCACCTGATCTTCGCGGCACAACACCGTGCCGGCCGGATAGGTATGTACCTGGCTGTGGGAAACCAGTTCCTCCACCTCGTCTACGGTGATGCCTGGGAAGGCGCGAGGGATGATTTTGCTGGGGGCGCGGCGGGTGGTCATGGCCTTATTTTGCTTTGTAGCCGATCATGCGCAGGAAGTCCTTACGCCAGGCGATGCCTTTCTCGTCCTCCACGCCTTTGGGCGAGAAACCGTCTATCACGCCCAGGATGCCGCGTCCTTGTTCGCTTTCGGCTACGATGACTTCGGTAGGGTTGGCGGTGGCGCAGAAGACGTGCACCACTTCTGGCACGGCCTTGACCGCGTTCAGCACATTCACCGGGTAAAAGCCTTCGCCTAGAAACAGGATGAAGGAATGACCCGCGCCGATAGCCTGGGCGTTCTTGCGCGCCAGTTCGAGCAGGGCCTCGTCCGTGCCGCTCCAGCGTACCAGGCAGTCGCCCGAAGCCTCACAGAACGCCAGCCCAAACTTGATGCCTGGCACGCCGGTCACCAGCGCCTCGTGGATGTCTTCCACCGTCTTGATGAAATGCGACTGGCCGAGGATGAAATTGATCGCCTCTGGCTTCTCGATCTTGACCAGTTTGATTTCCATAACAAGCCTCCTCTATTTATGTCACCGGCAGATTACTTCTGTTGGTAGAACACCAGCAGGGTATTTCCGTATTTACGCTCCTCGATTTGTTCGAGACTTCGTAGCGGCAGCGGTTGGTATTCTCTGGGCGCAATCTGCGCGATAGCGAGTCCATCGGTTGCCAGCCAGCCGTCGTTCTCGTCTAGCACGGCCAGCGCCCGTGACCAGAGTAACTGATATTGCGGCGGCGCGATGTAGATGAAATCGAATTGCCGGTCGGGTTCGGCTGCCAGCATGTCAAAGGCGTCGCCGCGCCGCACCTCGGCGTTGGCTGTTAACTTGCAATGTTCCAGATTCCATTTGATGGTTTCGATGGGGGCGCGGTGCAAATCGCTGAAACGCACGAAGGCCGCGCCGCGGCTGAGAGCCTCGATGCCTACCGCGCCCGTGCCGGCAAACAGGTCCCACCAGGCCGAGCCGGCCACGTCCCCTGCCAGGATGTCGAACAGGGCTTCTTTGGCGCGGTCGGTGATGGGGCGGGTAATATCGCCTGGTACCGACTTCAACTTGCGGCCTTTCGCCAGGCCGGTGATGACGCGCAGGCTCATTCCACGCTCCTGCGCGCTGCCAGCAGATTGCCATGCGGCGCAATGATGGGCGCTACGCAGCCAGTGGATAAGATGAAGCGTCGTCCGCCGGTTTGTTGGATGGCTTCGCGCGCCTCTTTCTGGACTTCGGCCTGCTCCCGGTACACCAGCGTATCCCGTCCCAGGCCGCCGCACACGGCCCCTGCGTCACCCTGGAGCGCCTCCGCCAGCGAGGGCGACGTTTCGCGATCGTGCCAGTTGATGACAGAGAAGAGAGAATGGAAGGTAGAGAATAGTGGGTAATGGATGTCGCGCCCGTGCAGGTGCAGGATGTTCAGCCAATGCGATTGGGCAGGTTCGATGACTTGTCGGTCGAACGGCAAGCCAAAGGTCTTGTACTCCTCGACCGACAGCAGGGAGGCCTGGGCGTGCTGGACGGCGTAGAAGATGCCGTCTATGCCAGTTTCGAGCGCCGCTTCTACAAAGCGGCGCGCCGTGCGGGCAATGGTTTGGAGGCCTTTCAGCACCGCCTCGGGGTATAGACGCAGATGGGCAAGTAACGTGTCGTTGCCGGCCAGGTTTTTGGCTTGCGCCAGCGGGCTGAACACTGTCTGGATGACGGGGGTGTCGGGGCCGAGTCCCTGCTCGATGAAACGGAGGCAGGCCAGTTGTCCAGAAAGATGCGGGGCCGAGGGGTCGAGATCGGGCAGGTTTTCCCAATCCTGCGGTTTCTGGATGACGCGCTTCGTATAGCGACGAGTCCCTTCGCTGTCGCCCATCCAGGCGTCCTCTGCGCCCCAGTCCTTCAGGCAGAAAGACGAAGCCGGCGTCACTTTGACGAAATCGAAATCGTAGGTGGCTTGGAAGTGCAGGGTGGCGGCGGCCAGCGCCTCGGGCGATTGGTCGTCTACGGGAAAATGCCGCCACAAGGCAACAGGCGGGCGGTCGGGCTGTTCGCCTGCCAGACAGGCTTGTAAGCGTTCGCGGTGGGTAGGGTTCATTGTCTTTGGGTCACACAGAAGAGGGCGCCGCCGCGTCCTACACGCAGGACGATCTGGTGCGGGTCGCGGTAACGCTGCAAGGAGGGGTTGGCGCGCGAATTCATCAGCAGATAATCACCTGGCTGGATGGATTTGCGCAATAGGTCGGCGTCTAGCACGGTGATATTCGGCGGAGCATAGTAGGCGGCAATGTAGAATTCCCGTTGAACGAACAAGTTGACACCTTGCCCGGCAAAGGGTTCCAGTTGGGCAACTGCATCTTTGTAGCAGGTTAGCCAGTAATCGGTCTCGAAGCGGTAGGCGGCCTGACTTGTGCCGCCGATGAACTGATTATAATAAGTATATTCGTAAGGATGCAAGGAAATGGCCGCGAGGAGTCCCGGCAAGAGAACCATCAGCAGGAGAGCAATTTGAAGCCAGGGCTTGCCTTTGGGCAAAACGTGTTGCATCCACTGGAAGGCAGCCTGCAAAGCGATGCCTGCCAACACGAACAGCGGCGGGACGATGAACAAGAAGTGCCGAAAGCCGTCGTACATGGGCGGGCGGCGCAGCAAGACGTAACCGAACGGAATTGCAAACCAGCCGAGCGTGGGCAGCAGGGTCTTCCAGTCCAGGCGGCGGTGGGCGATTCTGACGATGGCAACGACCAATCCCAGCCCCGCCAGCGGCCAGACCGGCTCAGTGAGCGTGAAGAGCAGCATGGCGGGCAGGTAGCGCAGCGGCAGTTCGTTGGCCGGGTATAGATGGCCGTAAAACAGCACCCGCAAGGTGGTAGGATTGTACGACATGAAGCGCACGACTTCGATGAATTTGCCTATCGGGTTCTCCCACAGGTAAGGCCAGGTGATGACCATGACCAGGTAGGCAATCAGGCCGTAGGGGAGAAACCATAGGATGCGTTTCGGCCTTTTCAGTGTGAGGAAATACGAACCCGCCAACACCCCCGCCAGCGGCCCCAATACGCGCAGGTTGGTGGTCAGCCCTAGCAGGATGGCCGGGAGCAGCACGACGCGCAGCGTCTCCCAACCGCTCTCGCCGGGACGGGGATTTGCCAGCCGCTCGGCCATGCGGAAGCCCGCTTCGAGTGTCACCAGGAAGAAGGTCAAAAAAGGGGGGTCTTTTGGGTTGATGAAGGCGTGTTCCCATACAACCGGTTGGCTAAACAGGAACGCGGTCGCGGCAAAGGCCGCCAGGGGCTGCATCCAGCGCAGGCAAAAACGGTAGAAGAAATACACACCGACCTGGAAGGCCAGGAAATTGACCAGGTGCCAGGCCGAGGCTTTGTCTAGGCCCAGGTCTTGGAGCCATTGAGCAGGCAGGCGCGTCAGGAGCAGGTAGGCCGGTCCGCGGTTGGCGTGGTCGGCGGGACTGGCGCCGTAGGCGCGCGTCAGGTCGAAGTCGCCGCTGAACCATGCTGCCGGCGAGTAGGCATAGCCGATGGATTCGGCGTAGTCATAGTATAGCGGTTCGTCCAGCGAGAAGCCGTAATCTCGAAAAGTCAGGAAACCGATGATGAGGTTGATAATCAATAATATGAGGATGGGGGAGGCTTGGCTGTGGAATAGAGCAACCAGGCGTTGACGTAGGAGCATCGGGCGCATTGTCCTCTCGGGTAAATCTATTATACTGGTGCTGGAAAGGAGAGATGCCATTGCGAAAACTTCTGAGCCGCTGGCTGCCTGCCGCGCTGCTGATGGCGGTCATTTTTGTGTTTTCCTCCATTCCATCCGATGAAATGCCCAATTTCGATTGGGCCGATTGGTTGGTCAAAAAAGGCGGGCATGCATTTGGATATGGCTTGCTGGCGCTGGCATACGCGCGCGGCTTGCACTCGACCCTTCGCCCAGAAACCGCGCTGGGCAAGCGCAGGCGTTATCTTGTGGCTTTGGGGTTGACTATCTTGTACTCTGCGTCGGATGAATTCCATCAATCTTTCACGCCTGGGCGTCACCCTTCTCAATGGGATGTGCTGATTGACGCCTCGGGCGCAGCCCTGGCGTTGTGGGTCCACTTTCATTGGTCGAGCGTCCGAAACGTGCTTGCGATCTGGTCGAAAATGGGCAGGCGCGCGTAAAACTCGTTGAAGTGAGTATAGCAGGTAATGATCCAGGCATTGTCTTGGGCGCGGACGACATACATCACCATCCCAAGCGTGGTGTTCGACAAACTGTTTTCCAGCCACAATCGTTCTGCTTGATAGACGCCCAGGCTGTAGGCTCTTCTTTCCATGATACGTATCGAGGGAGGAAATTCAGCCATTTGCGCTTCGACGTATTCGGCCAGTGTCCTTCTTTCGAGCGGGTAGGTGGCAATGGAGATGTTGGTCTGATAGCGCAGCGGCGAGATGACAGTATCGGCCATCCATAAGACATAATGGGTGACATCTTCCTCCAGGGTAGCCGTTCGCAATTGGGCAACTTCGCTGAAGCCGCTGTCTTCGTAGATTTGGATGAGTTCTTGCAATTTCCCGTGTGAGTCGACCGGGGTGTATTCTGGGGGGAACCAGATTTCGTACCTGAATTGCTCGATGTATTGCTTCCAGCCGGCAGGAATCGTATCCTCGTATTTCGTAGGGGTTGGGCTAGGGATGCGCGTTGGGGTGGCCGTGAGGGTGGGCGTGGAGGTCATTTCAGGGGTGGGCGTCGCGCTTTCGACCTTCGGCTGGGAGGTGACGCTGACTGGTGGGACGAGAGAACTCAGGGCGAAATACAACCCTGTGCCGGTCAGGCTGCAAGCCAGGCAAGCCAAGACAGCCAGAATCCCCACTTGTACGATCGTCATCCCAAAATAGCGTTGTGGTTTTTTGGTTTTGCGCATAGGCATCATGGTGAGTGCTGTTGAATCAAGATGGCTCTGGCTGGTGCGCCCTCTGCGCCCAGCACTTTGATTGGCAGGCAATACAGGTCGTAGAAGCCGCGTGGCACTGACGATAAGTCCAATCCTTCGACCACTACGACGCCGGCGCGCAGCAGCGCTGTGTGGGTGGGAAGCGGGTCGCTAAAGGGCGCTACGGATAGATAATCTACGCCCACCAGACGGATTCCGCGCTCTACCAGCCAGCGCGCGCCGTCCACGCTGATGGCTACGAAATCTTTCTGGAAGGCGGTTTCGCCGCGCGCCCACCAGTGGGAATTGCGCGTGCCAAACAAGAGGCGGCTGACGCCCTCTGGCAGCGACACGCCTGTCAGTACCTCGGCAGTGATGGCCTCGATGCCGTCTGGCAGTTGGGCTACGTAACAGGGACCGGTCAGCGTCTCTAGCGGCAGTTGTTCTATCGTGCGGTGGTCGTTCAGGAAATGATGCGGCGCATCTACATGTGTGCCGCTATGCACGCTGGCCGTTAGCCGGGTGAGATTGCAATCGGCACCCGCCTCCATCGAAGCGACTTGCTCCAATACAATGGGCGGGTCGCCCGGCCACACCGGCAGGTTGGGAGAAAGGGGCAGAGAAATGTCATAGATTTTCATGGTCGCTCCAGGGTTGCCCAGCCGCTGGCCTGGAACATGGCTTCGAGGAAGGTTTTTCGTTCTTCCGCTTTCATCAGGCGCGGGCGGGCATAGTCTTCGAGCATGGCGGTAATCAATTCGGTACTGATGTAACGGCCATTATAGAAGATGTGCCGGTCGAGAAACTCGCGGCGCGAGGGGGGGGCCATCTGGTCGAAGAACAGGTTTCCCAGACCGTAATGGATGAATGCGCCGTTGTAGAATTCCATGGCTTGTGGCACGTGCGCCTGGCTGCCGCTGACAATGGTGGCGCCGGCTTCGGCAATGGCGCGGAAATCGCGCCGATGGGTCTCGGTCGGTTCGGCCTGGTAATATTCCTCGTACTGAAACGTGGCAATCACGAGATAGCCTTCGGCTTTCAAACGGGCAATTTCACTTTTCATCCATTCGTAGTCGCCGCACGGCGCCGCGCCGGGGCTGTCTTCGGTGGCCAGGGCATAGCCTGGCCCGATGGGGTTACACCCCAAGAAGGCCAAGCGATTGCCGTTGTGTTCCAGGAGGGCGGGCTTTTGCGAGTCTGCCAGGTCGGCGCCGCCGCCGTAGTAAGGCCAGTTGCGTTCCTTGTACATTTCCAGCGTGTTCAGCGTGGCTTGCGAGCCATAATCTTGGAAGTGATTGCCGGTCAATTCGACGATGTCGGTGCCGACCAGTTCGAGCAGTTCGATATATTTCGGGTTGCTACAAAAGACCAGCCCCTCCTGGCGTGGATTGGGATACGGACAGCCGCTGTAGAATGGGATTTCGTTGCTGATGTGGGTGATGTCGGCGGCCTTGAGTGTATCGCCGATGTTCCAGGCCGGATAATCTATGCCCACGATTTCCATTTGCGCGGCCGTGGCGCGCACCAGCGCCGTCACACCGGTCATCAGCAGTACGGTCAGTTGGGATGGGTCGCGGTTGGTGGCCGGGAGTTGCAATTTTTCCAATTGTAAGTCAATCGGCTGGGCGCTGACCAGCGAAAAGTTGATTTTCAACGGATAGGCCGCCTGGTCGAAATCGTTGCGGATGGGCGATTGGCCATCCACAGTCAGGACTTTCAATTTCGGTTCGAGCGCCTCGAAGGGGACGATGCCCCAAGCAGGCTGATTTTGCCACATTTTTTCGACCAACTCCCCGGCCGCAGCGGTCTGGACGGCCCGCGGAGCGGCTTCGCCCCACAGGGCGGTGAAGGCCCTTTGGGTGGATTCTGTCATCCATAACGGCGAGCCGGCCAGGGGTCCAGAGGAAGAGGCGTTCCAGGCGGCTTCCAGGTCGGCCAGAGTGACGCCATCCAATGTGGTCGGGAAGGGCGCTACCAGGGCGTAAATCCAGGTGGAGGCGATTTTGTCGTAAGGGGCAGCAAAACCCAGTTGCAGGCTGGCGGTGGAGGCGCTGCTGGCGGCAGGCAGGTTCCAGGCTAACGCGGCCTCGCGCAGCGCATCGGGCAGGGCCGGCTCGATCCACAGCGGGTAGGGCTGAGAGGTGGGGGTGGGGGTCTGGTAGTCGTTGATTGGCTGGTCGGGCGTCGAATAGGTAGGAGTCAGAGGGTCGGAAGCCGGATAGCCTGATAGAGGCGGGGAGGGTGGAAGAGCGGAGGCGGCCGGCAGGGCGGTTGGTTGCCCGCCAGAGAGGTCGCGCAGCGGGATTTCCATCGGCGGCAGGGGAATACGGCCTGCCGGGAGACAGGAGGTCATGAAGAAGAGCAAAAGCACAAGAGAGGCTGTTTTTCGTCGTAAGTTCTGCATGGCAGTCAAGAGGAGGCGCCCAAGCATTCGGTATCGGCTAGGCCAATCTTACCACTTCTTCCAGCGGGCGATTGAAGTAGAATGCTCAGTGAGATTGGAAGGAAGGCGCATGAGAGTCCATGAACGGCTAATTTCTTTCTCGCTCATCGGGTGGTTGTTCTTTTCGATGACCTTTGTTGGCTGTCAGGCGGACATATCGGGGCCGGAGCAGAGCGCACCCACTGCGGCTGCCTCTCCCGTTGCTCGTCCTTTGCCGTTACGGTCAACCGCTACGCCTGGCCTGGCTACGCCTTCCTCTAACTTCTCTGCCTGTAACGATCAATTCCTGGAAGCCCTCCAAACCAGTCCCGACAGTTGTTTGCCCGACCGAACGGTGGAGGATATTGGCGTTTATATTTATGACTTGAATAGCGGGCAGGAATTGGTCTCCATCAATGCCGATACCCCCTTTCAGTTTGCGTCGGCGTTCAAAGCGCCACTATTGGTCTATTTTCTTTCTGCCTGTAGAAAATATTGGGATGTGAGTTCTCCAGAATGGAGCGCCTATTTTTTGGACGAAGAGGCGGCTGGCAGGGTTGACTGGTACACCAGCGAACCCTACCGGCAAAAACTGGTTTCGCGTCTGGTGGATGTCAACGGTTGGGATCATATCGAAACTTTCTTCGTCGAGAATCGCGTCCAGGAAAATGATGTGGTCGCGGGCCGCCTGGATAAACGCTACTTCATCCTCAGTCAGGTCTTCAGTATGGTGACGCGCAGCAGCAACCAGGCGGCGGCTGATGTATTGCGTTTCGTCTATGACAACTGCCTCGAACCGCCGCCGGTCATTGCCGAACAGTGCGGCGGCTCGAATCCCATCACGGCCTTCAATGCCTGGCTGACCGATTTTGCCGACCTTCCTGATGCTGCCGAAGAAAGCCATCGCGGACTTTACGAGTGGAATGTCGTCTTAGAGACCAACCGGCGCGGGAAGTGGGTCGAAACAGCCCTTTCGACGTATGGGTTGAAAGATGCGTGCGCCAATCAGTTTGCTGTTCTAAACTGCTCCACCGAAAAGCAGAGCCGGGTGGTCAATGCCATGACCGCCAGAGACTTTTTTCGATTTTACAAAGCGCTGTTCGATATGAAAGAGGAGCGGGTCAGAGAAACGGCGTTTGCGCTTTTGGAAATAGACCTGGACAGCCCCTCACGCGGCAACTTGAAAAACCTGGCCAGGGCCATCGGGGCAAAGGCGGCCAGCAAGAACGGGCAGGCATTTTATAGTTACGCTTCGATTGTGACGGATGCAGGTATCTTACACTATCATGGGCACTCATGGATTGTGGTCACGTTGTCTTTCAATGCCCCGCAGGCCATCCATGCCTTGTACGGAGAATACAACGACAGCGGAGAACTCATCAGCGCTCCAGGCCTGATACAATGCTTGCTAGAACAAAACAACGCGCCATAGATGCGCGTTGTTTCGTCTATCTATCCAACGTCAAGAACAGCCCCTCATTTCAACTCCAACTTTGTCAACGTAAACTGAGCCAATGCCTGCTCGTCAATGGTCACGCCCAAGCCGGGAGCGGTGGGGACGGTAATGGTGCTGTCGGGGTTGAGCGTGAAGCGTTCGTGGGTAATATCGCGCTGATAGTAGCGGTCAGAGGCCGAAATATCGCCGGGCAAGACGAAGCCCGGCAGCGAGGCAATCGCCAGGTTGGAGGCGCGTCCCACGCCGGTTTCCAGCATTCCGCCGCACCACACCGCTATCCCCTGCGCTTGGCACAGGTCATGGATAGCAACGCCCTGACTCAACCCGCCCACGCGCCCCGGCTTGATATTGATAATGCGGCAGGCTTCCATTTCGAGCGCATAGCGCGCGTGACGCGGCGAGACGATGCTCTCGTCCAGGCAGATGGGCGTCTTGAAGCGGGCTTGCAGTTTGCGATGATCCCAGATGTCGTCCTCGAAGAGCGGCTGCTCGATGAGCAGCAGGTCCAAGTCGTCCAGCGGCTCGAGCGCGCGGGCGCTTTCGAGCGAATAGGCAGAATTGGCGTCCACTTGCAGGCGGATACGGGGAAAGGCCTTGCGGACGGCGGACGTATCGGCCACGTCTCGCCCGGGCTTGATTTTGATCTTGATGCGGTTATACCCCTGTTCGATGTATCCTTGTACGCTTCGGACTAAGGCCGAGGCTGACTCCTGGATACCGATGGAAACTCCCACCTCGACCTTATCCCGCACTCCTCCCAGCATGGTTTTGAGCGACAAGCCATCGCGCTTGCCAAGCAGGTCCCACAGCGCCATCTCGACGCCCGCTTTGGCCAGCAAATGCCCGCGAATCCCCTCTACGCGGCGCTGGAAATCGGCGGCGTCTTTCACGTCCTGTCCCAGCAACAGCGGAGCGATGAAATCGCGGAGGATATGCCAGGCTGTGCCGGTGGTTTCGTAGTTGTAGCCGGGATCGCGCGAGGCGACGCATTCGCCATAGCCAGTCAACCCTTCGGCGTGTAAAGCAATCAGGATGCATTCACGGTCAATTTCGCGGCCAAAAGAAGTCTCGAAAGGAGAGACCAGGGGCATTCGCAGGTGGTAGAGGTGGATGGAGTGAATTTTCATTCTTTTGTCTTTTCAATCTCGTTGTTGAGACCTAATTCGCGCAAGGCTGCTTCCATGCTCATGGCTGTCTCCTTGCGCAAACCAGGCGCCGCTGCACCGCAGTAGGGGCAGATATTCCAGGGTAGTTCCATCAATTTACCGCATTCCTGGCAGGCTTTCTTGAGTTTGGTATGGCAGTTGGGGCAAACCTGCCAGTCTTCCTTTACACGGCGTTCGCAACCTGGACAGAGCGGCAAGTCTTCCAGCGCTTGGAGGAGGGCTTCTTCTTCGAGGGTGCGCTGATATTCCTCTTCCAACGTGCGCGGCGGGCGCAAAATGAGATACACCAAAACGCCAGGCAGGTTGAGCGCCGCTACCAGCAGCGCCGACAAGATTTGCACCAATGGGTCGCGAGAGCGTGAGCGAATGTCGCGATACGTCCAAATGACCAACGCTACCCATAAGGCTGCCAGGAACGCGCCCCCAAAGCCAGTCAGGATGAGCAACAGGCTGCTCAGGAAGGTGGGATCGAAAGTCATCATACCTCCGGTGTTGCCGATTATAGTCCAAAATACCCCGCTTCCCTCTTCTTTTCGAGAAGATACTTTCTCAATTTGTCCAAAGCGGTAAGGTGGCGGTTCGCCTTCTGTTTTAGGGTGTGTCGAATTTGAAATGCCAGTCGGCGCCCTCGCGCCAGGTCTCGGATTTCAGCCCAATGACTTGGTAGAACGTTACGCCGGGTTTCAGGTAAATGGGCGCCTCAAGGGCGTTGGTCAAGAGCAATGGTTGATCGAGGTCGGTGCGATGCCAGAGCGCCTCCAGCGCCATCCCGTCGCGGAAGACGTACGCTGGCCCAGAGCCATACAGGTCAATGTGATAGACTTCATCTTCGGCCTCATTCGAGTTGGCAAAGCGATGGGAGGCGAAAAGCACCACAATATTGTCCGCCTTGATCGCCAGGCCTGTCAAAGCGTCTGTCAAGGGAGCATATGAGGCAGGTTTTTCCTTGCGTAAATCGCTGACTTCCTGGTAGCGCAAATAGCGGTTTTCGGTTCTCAAGTATTGCCAGTAATTGTAGTCATCTACAGAATATTGGGTGAAGATGCGCTCTGCCGCTTGCTCGGCTTGCGGCGGCAGGTAACTGAAAAATCCGCTGCGCAGCGGCGGACGAGTATTGTCTACCCCTGCGCGCCGGGCAATGCAATCTTTGAACTTGATGGTGTTGAGAAAGATGTTGTTGTATGTATCTCGCCCGTTCTTGCCAACCACGAAAGGCGGACACGCGCCATTGCCCGGAACAATCAGGTAATCCTTCAGGTCGCTGTTTTTGTAATAGTCGTACACGCGCGGGTCGGCATACTTGAAGACAAAAAAGGCCTGGTACATGCGGGCAATATGTTCATCGAAAAAACGGCCTGAACGAACCGGCCCAGCCATAGCGGCATCGTTGCCGTAGAAGACAGCAATGAAGCGCGTCAGGCCGTCTTCGATGTAATATTCGTAGACCACATCCGCCAGCGATAGGCCCGATTGCGGGCGCACATAGCGCGGAAAGAGGGTGATTTTGACGGCAATTGGCCGACGTTCCAGCAATGAGGGGTTGCTGACCGTAAGCCCGGTCAAAGGGTTGATGCTGGTGTGCGATACTGCCTCCGCCTGGTCATTGCTCTTGGCGGCCGGAGAAGGGATTGGGCTAATGGCTACGAATGGGGTGGGTGTTGGTCTGCTATTGGTTTTTTTACTGGTTTGGACGGCCTCTGGCGTGACTGTTTTCGTTGGCGTGGGTGTGGCCGTTGGAGTTCCGGTTTCGGTGGGAGTAGGGAAGTCGTAAGGAGATTGATTGTCCTCATCGCCAGGCTGGAAGGGGGTAGCGGTGACCTCGTCTTGGTTGGAGGTAACAGAAATCGTTTCGGTTCTTTTATCCCGGTCGGGATTGGCTTTACAACTTGTAAACCATCCCATGCTCAACAAGACGGCAAACAATAACCGTGTCATCGCAACAAAACGGAAGGCGGCCGCCCCCCCGTTTCCCCCTTCTTTTCGAGAAGAGGCCAATAACTGCCAATGAGCAGGCTTTCTTGGTCGTTTGTATGCACACATGAGATTGATTTTACAATAAAACGCCAGAAGAAACCAAACCTGATAAAATTGCAGGCAGGCTGCAATGTTCATTCTCTTCACGGTTGTATTTTTGCTTATCCTGGCGCTGGCGCTGACCGTCTTTCGCTGGTTTCGTCCTGCCTTCGGTTATAGCTGGTTGATTGCGTCAGGAGGGGCGCTGCTGGTTTGGGGCAGTGTTCTGCTGTGGCAGTTTCGTTTACCTTTGGTTTTCGAATTGCCGCGTTGGGAACCTGCTCATCTATTTTTGGAGAGCCTTTCCTTTTCAGCCGATGCGCTGACCTGGCCTTACGCTTTTAGCATTGCTAGTCTTCTTTTGGCGGTGATTCTTACCGCTCCGGCGCGCGCTACTTTTCCTGATACTTTGTCTTGGGCAGCCTCCTTTGTTTTGGCCGGCCTGGGACTATTAGCCGTGCTGGCAGATAATCCTTTGTCTTTACTGATGGTTTGGGCGGCCATTGACCTGGCTGAATTGATAGCCCAATTGCGTTCTGCAAGCGGTTCTGGGGCCAGCGTGCAGATCGTCAATGCTTTTGCCAGCCGTATTGCCGGTATTGGGATGTTGCTGTGGGCCAGCATGGTCAGTATTTCGGTGGGCAAGGTGATGAATTTTCAGGATGCGCCTCCCCAGGCTGGCCTGTATTTGCTGTTGGCTGCCGGACTGCGCTTGGGTGTCTTTCCTTTGCACTTGCCGTATGCTCCTGAGGCGGCCATTCGGCGTGGATTTGGCAGTATGTTACGTTTGGTGTCGGCGGCCTCCAGCCTGATTTTATTGGCGCGCATTCCCTCGGTCAGTGTTCTCTCTCGTCTGACACCTTTCCTGCTCTTTCTGTCAGCGGTGGCGGCACTATATGCTGGTTGGATGTGGCTGCGCTTCCTCGATAGTATCCATTCACGCCCCTATTGGATCATTGGGTTGACCGCATTGGCCGCTGCTTCAGCCTTACGCGCTCATCCGGTGGGCGCGGTTGCTTGGGGTTGCGCATTGATTCTGGCAGGCAGCGCCCTGTTTCTTGCTTCTGCTTATCATCTCTGGTTGAAACGCGCCCTTTGGATTGGATTATGGGGTATATCGGCTCTTCCGCTCACTTTGACCTCTAGCGGTTGGGAAAGCCATGCTGGATCGGGCGGCGGCGTAATAGCCATCCTGATTGGCCTGTTGCTGCTGGTGGCTCACGCCTTCTTACTGGCAGGGTATTATCGTCATATTACGCGCCTCTCTGCCCAAACGCCTCTCGATACCCTTGATCGTCCCGCGCGCTTGATGTATCCTGTAGGAATCGGCGTTTTGCTGTTGACGCTTACGCTTTTGGGATTGTGGGGATGGAAGGGAGCATTCCAAATCGGTTCCTGGCTCTCTGCGCTGATCAGTGTGTCGCTGGCAGGCGTCATCCTATGGCTATTACCTCGCCTTTCTTTGTTGGTGCCTGCACGCGCTCATTGGGTGCGCCCTCCCAGCGCAGGCGCGTGGATGGATTGGCTCTTTGGCCTGCTTTGGGGGTTGTACCGCATTTTGGGGCGGTTTTCTCGCGCCTTGTTGTCTATCCTGGAAGGCGAGGGCGGGATCTTGTGGGCCTTGCTCTTCTTGGTGTTCTTTTTGACTTTGTTGACGCAAAAGGCGCCGTTGCCATGAATTTGCTTTCTTGGGTTGCCACAGGAATTTTGTTGTCAACGGCCATGGGGCTGCTGCTCGTGCGTGATTGGCGTATCAGTTTGGGGATACTGGGCGTTCAATATGTGGGAGTATTCTGGCTTTCGAGCCTGCATTGGCCGCTCAGCATGGCGGCTGTCAAACTGGTGAGTGGTTGGATGTGCGTCGTCGTTTTAGGGATGACAAGCCTTGGCCTCAAGGGGGGCATGCCCGGCGCAGATGAATTTTGGACGCAAGGTCAGTTGTTTCGGGCATTTGGCGCTAGTGTGGTCGTGTTGATTGTGTCGGTCTCGGCACCGCGCCTGGAGAACGTCATCCCTGGCATGGGCTTGCCGGTGGTCTACGGCGGCCTGTTCTTGACCGGATTGGGAATTTTACATCTCGGAATCATTTCACAGCCATTTCGCGTCGTCCTTGGACTTTTGACGATGTTAGCCGGTTTCGAGATCATGTACGCCGCTGTAGAAAGTTCGATTCTTGTGGCGGCTATGCTCTCGGTAATCAATTTGGGGCTGGCGTTGGTAGGCGCCTATCTGATGGTGGCATCGAGAGGGGAGAACGTTTCATGAGTGCGCCGCTCATTTGGATCTTTGTCCCCTTTGTGGCGGGTATTGTGGCTTTATTTCTGCGGAGTCAACGTTTGTTGACTTTGCTTGGTAGCGGGCTAGCCTTATTGTTGGCGCTGGTGGCTTTCCTCATCCCTCTGGATCAGGCGCTCTCGATAGAAGGCGTTTCTTTCAAGATTTTGTCGTCCATCCAGGTCTTGGGGCGCACTTTGACCTTCTTGCCGGCAGAAGGTCGCTTGCTGGTCGTTATCTATGGTTTGATTGCCATGTGGTTGTTTGGTGCAGAAGTCTCGCGGACGGCGGACCGCCTGGTGCCGTTGGGATTTTTGATTTCCAGTTTGCTGATTGCCTCCATTGCAGTCGAGCCTTTTCTGTACGCGGCGGCGTTCATCGAGATGGCCGCCTTGTTGGCAATTCCCATGCTCTTGCCGCCAAATCAGACGCCGGGTCCAGGCTTGATGCGGTTCTTGATTTATCAGACGCTGGCCATGCCTTTCATTCTGTTTTCTGGTTGGTTGTTGGCGGGCGTGGAGGCTAGTCCAGGCGACCTGGGATTGGCCGTGCAAGCGGCTGCCATTCTAGGGCTGGGATTTGCTTTCCTGTTGGCCGTTTTTCCTCTCTCTACCTGGATGCCCATGCTGGTAGAAGAGACTTCCCCCTATCTGGTTGGCTTTCTTTTTTGGGTTTTGCCGACTACCGCGGTCATTTTTGGGATGGGCTTTCTTGACCGCTATGCCTGGTTGCGCACCTCAGAGCAATTGACTTTAGGTTTGCAGTGGGGCGGTTTGCTGATGGTTGTCAGCGGCGGGTTATGGTCGGCTTTCGAGCGTCATTTGGGGCGTCAAATGGCCTATGGCATGATGGCTGAAATCGGTTTCAGCCTGCTTGCGTTGAGTCTGCCGTCAGATAAAATGGTGGAAGCCGCGTTCTTGTTGATCATTCCTCGTTCCCTGGCAACCCTGGTTTGGAGCCTATCCTTGACCCAAATGGGCCGTTTGGTAGACTCGCTGAAATTTAGCGCCGTCCAAGGCATGGCGCATTCTCATCCCTTTCTGGCGGCTGGAGTTGTACTGGCTCATTTCTCGGTGGCCGGCTTCCCTCTGCTGGCTGCCTTTCCCATCCGCTTGGCGCTGTGGGCAGGGTTGGCTAATCGGTCGCTGGGCCTGGCTTTCTGGTTTTTGGTCGGTGTGCTTGGCTTATTGACTGGAGCGACCCGCACCTTGGCTGTGTTGGTGAAGTCTTCGCACGAGAACAATTGGGAGTTACATGACCAATGGGATGAAAGTATCCTGATTGGTTTAGGTATTCTTGGCTTGTTCATGTTGGGCGTCTTTCCGCAAATATCGCGCTTATTCCTGGCCGACTTACCCATCATGTTCGAACACTTGGGCAGATAGGCTATAATCGCGTCGGATACCCTTTCGACCTTTGGAGATTTTCGACATGGAATTCGAACAGATTGTGAAGCGTCTGGAATGGCTGGACGAAGAGCATCGCAAGGATAAGGCCGCTTTGGCTGCCATGCAAGAACGCCTGACCTCTCTCGAAAGTATGCTTTCTACGGCCGTAAAGCAAATCAAGGATTTGAGTAAGAAAGTCTCTGAAAACAGCATTACCGGCGCCCGTATCGTCCAATTCGAAGAAGTCATTGCCAGACAACGCGCTGACATCAACCAGGCGCTCGACTCCCTGGAGAAAAAACATCAACGCCGTGAACGCGAAGCCTTGAAGCGTCATCAGGCGGAATTGGAAGAGTTGAACAAAGCCCTGGCTGCCCTCGATAAGTCCAAGGAGATCGAGGAACTCAAGCGCAAACTCAAAGAACGCGCCGACGAGGATATACGCCTCAGTGTTGCTCTTACAGAGATCGAACCGAAAGCGGAAGATGCCCTTCGTAAGGTCGAAGATATGGCTCAGGCCTATAAATTGTTGGAAGACGCCCGCCGTCAGGACGTGAAGCGTGTGGCCGATTTGCAGGGCGAGATCGTGGCCGTGCGCAAGCGCGTGGATGAATTTCGCCAGAAGGTCGAGTTACAGGGCGACAGTTTGCGTACCATCGAAAACCGTTTCACGGAATTGATTCTCTCCGAGAACGAGCGCAAACAGGCTCAGGCCGCTTTCCTAGAGCAGCAATCTTTGGCGCAGGTGGATCGTGAGCGCGTGTACAAAGAATGGCGTGAACAGTTCGAGGCTTTCAAGCAGCAGACTGCTGTATTGGATTCCCAGACTCAGGCGCTGGATGAAACCCTGCGCGCTGCCAAACGCGCTCAGGAAACCTACCTGGAACTCAACCAAAAATTGGAGCGCCGCATCAACGAAGTGACCGAAATGCAGCGCTTGGCCGAAGACCGTTTGCGGCAGGATTGGATTACGTTCAAGGCTGATGACCAAAAGCGTTGGGTAGGTTATACGCTTTCACAGGAAGAGTCCATGCGCGACATCCGTAAGACGGTGGATAAATATGAGGAGCGCCTTGCTGCGATAGACGATGCACTTCAAACTTTACAGGACCAACTTCATCAGACCACCGATGCCACCGAACAGCAACTTCAAGAAATGATGAACGTTGCCCATGAATGGTTGACTGCCTACGAGCGTATCATGGGGCATGTGCGCAAGACTCCAAAATAGTCTTGCCAGGTTTTCGAGGAAATCCCATGCGCGTCATTGGCACTGCCGGTCATGTAGATCATGGCAAATCTACGCTTATAGAGGCGCTTACAGGCACTCACCCCGACCGCTTGAAAGAGGAGCGAGAGCGCGAGATGACCATCGAACTCGGCTTTGGCTGGTTGATTCTGCCCAATGGCGAGGAAGTGGGCATTGTGGATGTGCCTGGTCATCGTGACTTCATCGAAAATATGTTGGCAGGCATTAGTGGGATAGATGCTGCCTTGCTGGTCGTGGCGGCAGATGAGGGCGTGATGCCGCAGACGAAGGAACATCTTGCTATTTTGGACCTGCTTCAAATCCCGGCTGGCTTGGTGGTTTTGACCAAGATTGACCTTGCCTCGGACCCCGACTGGCTTGCCCTCGTCGAAGCGGACATTCGCTCCACTCTGACGGGCACCGTGTTGCAGGATGCTCCCATCCTGCGCGTCTCTGCCAAGACTCGAACTGGCTTGGATGATTTGTTGTCTACGCTTTCTACGTTGCTCCAGCAAAAGCCGTCTCGCCCGGATGTAGGCCGTCCGCGTTTGCCTATTGATCGGGTGTTCAGCATGCCTGGCTTTGGCACCATTGTAACCGGCACGCTTAGCGATGGACCTCTTTCTCTGGGAGACGAAGTAGTGGTCTTGCCTTCGGGCGTAAAAGGGCGTGTGCGCGGTTTGCAGACTCACAAGAAGAAAGAGGAAAGGGCTATTCCTGGTTCTCGCACAGCCGTCAACATTTCTGGCGTGGCGGTGGAAGCGATTCGTCGCGGCGAGGTGTTGACTCGCCCCGGCCAATACAGTCCAACCCGCCGCTTGGATGCACGTCTGCGCTTGCTCAAGGACATCAGTCAACCGCTCAAGCATGGCATGGAAGTCAAAGTGTTCGTGGGCGCCAGCGAGAGCATGGCCTTTCTACGCCTGTTGGGGGCAGAAAAGTTGGCTGCCGGTGAAGAAGGCTGGATTCAATTGGAATTGCGCCAGCCGGTAGTGGCTGTGCGCGGCGACCGTTACATTCTGCGGCGCCCCTCGCCCGGCGAAACGCTGGGCGGCGGCTTCATCGTAGACCATCAACCTAAGGGCCGTCACAAGCGTTTCGACGAAAAAGTGTTGAAATCGCTGGCTTCGCTGGCGGCTGGCTCGCCTACCGATGTGTTGTTGGAAGCCGCGCTGGCGCTTGGTCCCGCCTCTATCAAAGATGTGGTTGCCCGTTCTCGCCTGGAATCTGAAACCGCTCAAAAGGCCTTGAAAGAGTTGCTGGAAGCCGGTTCTTTGCTTATGTTAGAAGCCGGGCAACCACTCGTTTCCAGCGATGCGCTGGTCATCTCTGCGCCTCATTGCATGGCTTTGCAAGATAAAACAACGGACATGGTAGCAACCTATCACAAGAATTTTCCCCTGCGGCGCGGCATGCAGCGTGAGGAACTGAAAAGCAAACTGAAATTGACAACTCGCGTTTTCAACGCCCTCCTTACGCATTACACGTCATGCCATGTCCTCACCGATGCGGGTGGCTTTGTGGCCCTGCCCGGTCACGAAATCCGCTTCGATAGCGGCCAACAGGCCCGGGTCCAGGAATTGATGCGGAAATTCGAGCAAGCCCCCTATGCGCCGCCCTCTGTCAAAGAGTGCCAGGCGCTAGCCGGGGAAGAAGTCTACAACGCCCTGGTCGAATTAGGCCGCTTGAAGCCGGTTTCAGCGGAGGTCGTTTTCAGGCCGGAAGACCTGGAGCGCATGATTGTCGAAGTGCGGGCGTTCATTGCCAGCAAGGGCCAGATGACGGTGGCGGATGCGCGCGATCTATTTGGTTCTAGCCGCAAGTACATGCTGGCGTTGATGGAATTCTTGGATTCTAGCGGTGTTACGGTGCGCGACGGCGATGTCCGCCGGTTGCCTCGATGAGTGGTGATTCCAAGGGGATATTGATTCGAGTGCATTCATGACGCGGGCAGCCTTCTTTGTCAGTGTTTTACTGGGCGTGGGTTGTTTGGCCTTTGCTTATGCAAAGGCTGGCCTGGGGCAGGTTTGGCGGCCGCTACTGATTTTGGGCGCGTTGTGGCTGCTGGCCGGCTGGAGAGGCTGGTACTGGTTTTCTTCGCTGGGCTTCTTGTCTCTACTGGCGTTGGCTGGCTTTGGGCTGTGGATCGAGCTCTCCCCCGTTTGGATGTTGGGTGGGGCTTTGGGCGGGCTATTTGCTTTGGACCTGGCCGACTTCATGCGTCGTATGCGTTTTGCGCTCGAAAAGCAAGCGCCGGAGCAATACGACCAATTGAAAAGCGTGGAGCGAAACCATCTCATTCGTTTGGCGCTGGTGGCGCTGATGGGTATCTTGTTGAGCGGTCTCTTGATGCTTGTGCGTTGAGTGTTTTGTTCGAGTGGACTTGGGGAGAAATTGGGGAATCGTTTTTGACTCGAAAGGGGTAAAATGAAAATAGTCGAGACCAAAAGGAAGAACTATGGTTACCAGACCTGCTGACACCTTGTCTATTCGGAGACAGTTCAAGGATTTGAATTCGCTCCTGCTGAAGGCCATGGCCAGCCTGGCGCAAGTGGAGCATCCCAAGGCCTTGACCGCCCTCCAGGATTTGAAAAATATCTCGGATTACCTATGGAAGTTGCAGGGCGGCGTTTCTGGAAATTTGCAGAGTGGTAAACGTCAATTGACAGCCTTGGTAGGGGTGGGGCATGTCATCAATTCCTCCTTGGGATTACAGCGCGTGTTGGAAGAAGTGATGGATCAGTTGATTGCTCTGATGCAGGCCGAGCGCGGCTTCTTGATGTTACGCGATGAGCAGAGCGGCGAATTGAAGGTGCGTATTGCGCGCGGCATGGGGCGCGCCGACCTGGAAGGGGAAGCCTTTGCCTTTAGCCGCACGATTGTGCGTCAGGTAATTGCTACGGGGGAGCCGGTCTTGACCACCAACGCTCAGGGCGATTCGCGCTTCGAGAAGGAAGCCAGCATCGTTGCCATGCACCTGCGCTCCATTTTATGTGCGCCGTTGAAGCGCAAGGAAGAAATCATTGGCGTCATCTTTGTGGACAACCGTGAATTGAGCGATCTTTTCCAGGAAAGCGATTTGGCGCTGCTGACTGCGTTTGCCGATCAGGCGGCGGTGGCTATTGACAATGCCCGTCTATTCGAGGATTTGCAGACGGCCAACCAGCGGTTGGAGGCGGCAAACCGCGAACTGGAAATTGCTTATGATGCCACCTTGCAGGGCTGGGTGCGCGCCTTGGACCTGCGCGACAAAGAAACGGAGGGGCATACACAGCGAGTCACTACGTTGAGCGTGGAACTGGGTAAGGCTTTGGATGTTGCCAGCGAAGACCTGGTCCACATCATGCGTGGCGCTTTGCTGCATGACATTGGAAAGATGGCTATCCCTGATAGTATCTTGCTCAAGCCGGGCGAGCTCTCTCTGGAAGAGCGGGAGTTGGTCAGGCAGCATCCGCGTCTGGCCTATGAAATGCTTAGCCCGATCGAGTTCTTGCGCCCTGCCATTGACATCCCTTATTGTCATCACGAAAAATGGGACGGAAGCGGCTATCCGCGTGGCCTGGCTGGCGAAGACATCCCTCTCAAGGCGCGTATCTTTTCGATTGTAGATGTTTGGGATGCG
>DAOUCM010000303.1:0-4164 GCA_034431895.1 Anaerolineales bacterium | reverse complement strand
TTCAGGCCGAGGGCTTGCAGGTCCACCACATCAACGGAAGCCATTCCCGGCTGAGAGAGAAGCGTCCCGCCGCCGAGGGGCAGGGTGTTAGGGCGTTTCAGATAGGTCAGCGCCTCTGCTAAAGTTGTTGGGCGGTGATAGTCTTTGATCATATTTTTTGCTCTCTTGGTCGAATCTTGCCTTTATTATACAGCCTCTTGGTGTTGCGCCGCATTTGTTTGTCTCCTGGAAACCTTTCGTTGCGGCAAGAGTCACGCTGTGATGTGCGATAGCAAAATGGACAGCACCTCATCCGCTTATCTGCTTCCTATCCGTTGGTCGCTTTGGTTGCGGCAGGAGGCCGTGTTGTGTAATTCGGATATATATTGTCATGTTACAATTGGCGTTGTAGAAAGTGATATTTTGTACTATGAGAAGTGCTGCTGTATTGTTATTATTTTCACAAGGATATATGCATATTCGTATGAAGCACGGAGCAAGCCATGAATTCTGCGTTGGAAACCGAAGTTTTGCAATTGCATGCTGAAATCTGCGCTGGGCTGGCAGATCCCAATCGCATCATGATCTTGTACGAACTTTCGGCCGGGCCGCGCAATGTGACCGAACTTTGCACCAGTTTGAATATGCCGCAGCCGCTGACTTCACGCCATTTGAAAGTGTTGCGCGAACGAGGCATGGTGACAGCGGAGCGGCGGGGGATGACGGTATTGTATCGCTTGGCCGATAGGCGGCTGATCGAGGCCTTGGACCTGCTAAGGGCAGCGCTGAGGGACAATTTGTCGCGGCGCGCACAACTGGCAGGCGCTTTCTAAATTTTTTGTTACAGGAGAATCTGTATGAAAACTTTTCTTATCTTGGGTGCTGGCGCTGGCGGCACCATGGTTGCCAACAAGATGGCGGCGGCGCTCGACCCGCAGGAATGGCGCATCATCGTTGTAGACAAAGATGAAAACCATTATTACCAGCCGGGCTTCTTGTTCATTCCATTTGGCATCTATTCCCCGGCCGATGTGGTCAAGCCCAAGCGTAACTTCCTGCCGCCAGCGGCGGAAGTGATGTTTCACGAAATCGAATTGATCGAGCCGGAGAAGAACCGCGTCAAGTTGAACGGCAAATCTATTTCTTATGACTATCTGGTCTTGGCAACCGGAAGTTATATTCATCCCGAGGAGACGGCCGGGCTGCTGGATGGAGGCGGCTGGCGTCATAATATCTTTGACTTTTATACGCCCGACGGAGCGGCGGCCCTGGCGCGCTTCTTGAAGTTTTGGAAAGGGGGGCGCATGGTCTTGAACGTGGCCGAGATGCCCATCAAATGTCCGGTAGCGCCGTTGGAATTCCTGTTTCTGGCTGATTGGTTCTTTCGCGAGCGTGGCATCCGCGACAAGGTGGACATCACCTTCGCTACGCCGTTGCCGGGCGCGTTTACCAAGCCGCGCGCTTCGTCCATCCTGGGCGGGATGTTGGAGGCCAGGGATATTCATCTGGAGGCCGAATTTGCCATCATGGAAGTGGACAACGCCAAACAAGTGATCCGTTCCTACGACCAGCGCGAGATTCCTTACGATTTGTTGGTGACCATCCCAACCAACATGGGCGCGGAAGTAATCGGCGCTTCTGGCATGGGCGATGAACTGAACTTCGTGCCGGTGAACAAACATACCCTGCAAAGCGAAAAATGGCCGAACGTCTGGCTGATTGGCGATGCCAGCAACGCCCCTGCCTCCAAGGCCGGTTCGGTGGCGCACTTCATGCTGGATGTGGTGGTCGAGAACATCCTGCGTCACATGGAGGGCTTGGAGCCGCTGCCCAAGTTCGACGGTCACGCCAATTGCTTCATCGAGTCAGGCAACGAAAAGGGCGTGCTGATTGACTTCAACTACGAGGTCGAGCCGCTGCCCGGCATGTTCCCCTTGCCTGGTTTTGGCCCGTTCTCCCTCTTGAAGGAATCGGCTGCCAACCATTGGGGCAAGATGATGTTCAAGTGGATCTATTGGAACGTGCTGCTCAAAGGCGGTGAGATGCCTTTCGAGTCGCAAATGTCCATGGCTGGTAAATGGAAATAGGAGCCGTGATGGACAAAGACCTTGCTCTCATCAACGAGAAGTTGGACAACCTGCTGGCTCAACTCGAAGCGCAGCGCAAACAGCAGGAGGGGATGGACGAACTGATGCGCGACGCCATCCCGGTCGTCAACCACATGATCAAACTCTCGATTGACGAACTGGCCGAGGTCGGCAACGACTTCGAACTGGGCGACTTGCTCTTCCTCCTCAAGCGTTTGCTGCGCGATACGCGCTTGCTGGTTGGCTTGCTCGACCAGGTCGAGGCGCTGGCTGAATTAGCGGAAGAAAGCCAGACGTTGGGCAAGCGTATCTTCCACCAGGCGACTATGGAGTTAGACCGCCTGGAACGTGAAGGATACTTTGGCTTTGCGCGCGCCGGCTGGAATATCGCTGGGCGGGCCGTCAAGGAATTCAAAGCCGAAGAATTGGAATCGGCCGGTAACCGCATGATCGCGGCGCTCAAAGAGCCGCCGCCGGAGAAAGTCTCGCTGCTGGATTTGTTGCGCGCTTTGGGCGATCCCCAAGTGCGGCGCGGCTTATACCGTTCCCTGAACCTGCTCAGGGCGATCGGCGAATAATCTTTTCTTGTCGAAGGAGAAAAAAATGACCACTGTATTGGATACCGTTGCTTTCGACGCAGAAGGTTTCATGACCAATCCCGATGAATGGACAACAGAAATTGCCGAGGCGTTGGCGAAACAAGAGGGCATTGAAACCCTCACTGCCGACCATTGGAAAATCATTGATTTCTGCCGCTCACAGGGCAAGGCGACCGGCAAGGCTCCTACCCTGCGCCAGATTACCACCGGGGCTGGCATTTCCACCAAAGACTTGTTCACCTTGTTCCCCAAGGGCCCGGCGAAAAAAGTAGCCAGGATTGCCGGACTGGGCAAGCCCGAAGGCTGCGTTTGAGCCTCGCCTCGTTCTGGACCCTCAACCTGCTACCGTTAAAGGAGAGTTACCATGGCTGACGAAAAGAATCGTCACATCGCCTTCATCTGTTCCAAAGGCGACCTCGATATGGCCTACCCGGCCCTCATCATGGGCTGGGCAGCGCTCGGCAACGGCGTAGATGTCACCATCTTCTTCACCTTCTGGGGCTTGGACCTGGTCACGAAGAAGCGCGTTGACCATTTGGAAATTGCTCCGCTGGCCAACACCAGTTTCAAAATGAGCCTGATGGGGCTGCCTACCGGCAACCTGGGCATTCCCAGTATTCTGGGTATCCTGCCTGGCATGACCGCCTTTGCCAGTTGGTTCATGAAATGGAAGATGAAGAAACTCGGCGTCCCCCCAGTGCGCGAATACATCGAAATGCTCCACGATGCTGGCGCAAAGATGTATGGCTGTAAGATGACGGTGGACATGTTCGGATTGAAAAAGGAAGATTTCCTCCCCCAAGTAGACGACGTGGTCACCGCCAGCGATTTCATTGACATGACCGAAGGTGCGCAAATCATCTTTATTTAGCGTATGTGGCGCAAGTCTATGACTTGCGCCTCCTCGCTTGTGTATAGTAGCGCAAGTCCATGACTTGCGCTACTTTGGTTCGTGCCACAGTTGCCTGTCTTGGCGGTTGCCCCGGGAACTGTGGCACAGCGCCAGTTTGGTTGCGGGGTGTCGCCCTATAGTATTGCTCTTGAGAATCTGTCACAATCGTAAGGATTTTGTAGCATGGCATTCATACCGTCTTGGGTTGTGGGATAAATCCCGCGCTACGACTTGCTCCGTTACCCCGGTTGTGTGTAGGGCGCGATTTCGGGCAGCAGAAACTCCTGCTTCAACGCCTGGACAAGGACGAAGAATGCCGTCCCGTCGCTGTAATGACCTGTGAACAGCCAGGCGGGTTGGAGATAATGCGCGTCCGGATCGGTGATGTCGGTGCCGCCGTTGGGATCGGGCAGGTAATACACCAACTCGACGCCTTCGATAACCGCTGTGAGCGGGGTAAAGTCGCTGGGTTGGGGCTCATCGTAGACCGGGATTTGATTGGCAGTGACGGATAATTCGTGTGTTGGCCCACCCTGCGGCACCATGGTGGCGGCAAAGACCCGCGCTGCCGGGTAGCCGCCAAAGGCCTCGCCGGGTACGATCAGGG
>DAOUCM010000302.1:0-2372 GCA_034431895.1 Anaerolineales bacterium | reverse complement strand
AAAACGTTATCGGCTTCGTCGTCTCGACCTTTTTCCTGGCCCTGCCCTACGGCTACATTGCCTGGCGCACCGGCTCCGCCAAATGGACGGCCATCTCGCACAGCCTGAGCGGAATCCTGGCTTTGAGCGGGTATCTCGCGCCGAGTCTGTTGGCGCTGATTGGAGGTCCATCGGTTGGATAAGGATTATTCCACTCACTTACTCTTCCAGCAGCTTGAACGCCACCCGGCGGCCTTTGCCTTGCCCAAAGGCGAGTGCGAACCAGGCGCGGGTCAGCCCATCAAGCGCGGGGACGGCTTCCAGCCCGCCGAGGCAGACCGGGCGCAGTCCAATCTCGCGGATGAGTTGTTCGGCGGCGGGGCGGGCGGCTTCGGCTCCGGCGTAGAACAGGTCAATTTGCTGGCCGCCCAGTTGCGGGTCGGCGAAGTTTTCCCAGCCCAGGGTACTGAAGGCGCGGACGAGAATCGCATCCGGAGCGGCAGATTGGAGCGACTCCAGGTTGTTCATCACCGCGCTGCGCGGGTTATTGGTGGCGTCTATCACAATTTTGCCCGACAGGCTGGCACCAAATTGCGCGGCAAACTCCGCCACGCCTGCGCCCGGCAGCGCCAGCAGGACGACTTCTGCCCCCGCCAGCGATTGGGCGATGGGGGCGGCGTTCAGCCCGGCGTGTTTGGGGTCGGCAGGGTCGCGCACGCCGTAAGTGACCCGGTGACCGGCTTGCGCCCATTTTTCGCCGAGCGTTTTGCCAATGTTGCCTGCGCCGATGATAGCAATGTTCATGGTTTCTCTCCTTTATTTTCGGAATATAACGATACCAGCCGCGATAAGACGATGGTGATGAAGAACACCCCCGCAATCATCTCCAGGTTGGCGAGCGAACGCGCCCACCACGAGACGGGCAAAATGTCGCCGTAGCCGGAGGAAGTGAGGGTGGTGTACGAGAAATAGATGAGTTGCTGCCACTGCACCGGGGCGTCGGGAAAGGTTCCGTCGCGGAAAGAGCCGGGGAGCAGGACATCCACAAGACCATAGATTGGGACGAACACCGCGCCGATGAGCAGGTATAAGGCGGCTGCCGCGTAAAGCACATCGCGGGTGATGGTTTGGACGGCGGCGAGGAAGCGCCCTAAAATCCAGAGCAACATGCCGAGATAGGGGATGAGCGCCAGGTAGGTGGCAAAGACCGCCCAGCCTGCGCCGGGTTTAAGGGCATAGAGCAGGCTGGCGGCGAGGTAGGCGATGCCGGTAATGCTCAGGAAAACGGTGTGGAAGCGCGAATCACGCCCCAGCAAAATGCCGACGACGATCATCGAAGCGTAGAGCAGTTCGTAAGCGATGAGCGCGAGCGTGCCATAGGCGGTGATGGGGTAGCCGAACTGCACCAGCACAATCAGCGCCAGCAGGTAAATGACTTTGCCTTCTACGGCGTGTTCGAGGGCGAGGTCGGAACGGGTAGGCATGATTTAGAACAGGTAACCGTCTTGCGGGGTGAGGGCGGGCGGGAGTTGTTCCTGCCCTAATGTGGCGAGCAGGTCACGTTCAATGTTGCGACAAATTGCGGTTAATGGTACATCAGTGATGCGATTTTCAAAGGGATGTTCGTTAACCGCGCCAATGCGCTCAAGAATGGCAAAGACAAAAGACAACAAGACTGCAAAGGGAATTGCCAGCCAGGCTTGTCCGCCCGGCAAAATGCTGAGTAAGCCAAACGGTAGAAGCAAGATGAGCAAATAGACGAACAGACGAGTGAAATAATCGTATTGGCGCGGCACGGGCGTGGTTTTGAGCCGTTTTGCCAGCCCTTCCTGGGCGGTGAGTTGCGCCAGGGCGTTTTCCAGTTGGAAACTATCGAAGCCTTGCAGGGTGCCATTTGCCATCGCGTCGTAAATGCTCCTGCCGTGCTGTAACATCAGGTAGCCGGGCTTGTTTTCCTGTTTTAGCAGGGTCTGGTATTCGTCATCGCTCAGGTAGGCTTGCACTTCGCGCCAGTCTTTTTGTCCGCGCAGGCTCAGGCGCAGGACATTTGCCCAGGCAATTTGACGATTAATCATACTGCGCTGGAAATTTGCGGCGCGGGCGGGGTCATACGCCGGGGTGTGTTTGTGCGAATCAACAAACGTGACCACCAGCCGGGCAAAAATGCGGCTTTGGGTGTGGATGGTTTGCCACAGGGTGCTGGCTTCCCACCAGCGGCTGTAGGAGGTGTTGTTGCGAAATGCCAGCAAAATCGCCATGGCGGTTCCAAGCATGGCGATGGGCGCAAAGGGCAGGGCGGCTTGTTTGACTTGCGCGATTTCAACCAGGGCGTAGGCGGCGCTGGCGGTGACGGCAGAGACGGTCAGTTCGCGCCAGACGTAAGGCACGACTTT
>DAOUCM010000301.1:0-1852 GCA_034431895.1 Anaerolineales bacterium | reverse complement strand
AACCTGACCGGGAGCGGTCGTATCGACAAAGGTGACTTGCAGGCCCCACGGGATGAAAATATCCTGCAGGAGTTGGCGGATGCCGAAATAGAGGTCATCCGGGGCGATGACGTGGTCGCCGGGCGAGAGGGCCTGGAGAACGGTCATCATCGCCACAGAGCCGGAGGCAAAGGCAGCCGCATCGACGCCGCCTTCCAGAGCGGCCAGGCACTGCTCCAGAGCGTGGCGATTGGGGTTGCCGTGACGGGAGTAGTTGTAGCCGTGGGGGTAACTGCCGTCCGGCTGGCGCTCAAAGGTGGTTGATAGATAGATCGGCGGCATGACCGCGCTGCTGGCCGGGTCGATCTGGTGGCCGGCGTGAATGGCTTGTGTTTCTAACTTCATTGGAGTTTCACCTCATAGTATGTTTGGGCCAAATGGTTGCCCTCTAATTTAGGCCAGCGGAACGGATTGGGCAAATGGCAATAACCCTGTGCAGGTAAGATATTTCCCAAAGCCCTCGTCTTATAGTCTCCCAGAAAAGTTTTTGCCGGGATTTGGGGATAGTCTCCCTTTCAAGTGTTTATAGCACGAGGAAGGGGTAAAGTTGTCAATAGTTCTTTAACAGTCCAAATATGATCGGTCAGGTGAGCAGCCACGGCTGGGGTTCGAGGTTGCCATTTCTTGGGCCAAGCGTCTTGAATGGGTAACCGCAGGCTCTTGTGTGGCCGGACCAGGTTGTAATAACTATCTTCCCAGATAGCCGCAGCTTGATAAGCGGTCAATTCTTTGGAGAAGGCCAAGGTTTTACGAACTTGCCGTCCATTGAAGAGCCGGCTGGTTAACTGGCTGCGTTCAATGTAGGCCGTACTACAGCCCAGTAAGGCCAATAGTTCGGACTTTTTACCAAAAATCACCCGCAGTTTAACCCCTTGAAAACGACCCTGTTCATCCCGTTGCTTGACCATTTGCAGGTATTGCCACCCGGGTTGGGGCTGTTTCCGAGTGGGCGGACGACCTCGCCCGCCATACGCCGGCACCAGGCCGTAGACTTCAATCAGGGCGTCATCAATCCCACCCCAACCATCAGAAATAAGGGGCGGGGGTTCATCCGGATGGCCGCGGCGTTTAAGCATTTGAAAGACGATGATACTGGCTAAGGTCTCCGTTTTGGCGATGCCCCGCGCCACCCGTAAACGACTGTCCATATCCAACAGCGTGGCCCGCCAGAATTGGCCCTGCTCAGTCGTCTCCGGAAAACTTTTTTTGGCCTTTATGGCCCACATAGGCCCACAACGCATCCAATTGCCCTCGTTTCACCTTGAACTCGGCCATGAGGACCTCTTCCACTTGTTCGGCGTGTTGGGCGGCCTCCCGCAACCAGGTCAAGATCGTATCCTCCTTGAACCCTTTGGCCCGAGACAAACTACTAATCCGATTGCCTTCCGCCAGCAGGGCCAGGCTTTCCAGGATGTCGTGCTCGGACGTCCGCTTACGAAAGAAAATCGTCCCGGTTGTGGCTGTAAAGGTATGGCCACAGGTTTTGCATTGGTAGCGCTGGACCCCGCGTCTGGTTTTGCCACACTTGCGAATATTTGGCTGGCTCAGACCGATCTGCAGCCGGCCATAGTCTGAACAGGCCTTGTCTGGACAAAAATCACCCGGCTTGGCAAACTTTTCCATTTGTCTCCCTCGGAATTGTTTACCATAAGTCTACATCAAACCTTATCAACGCTCAAGAGGGAGACTATCTAATGGCGAATGTGCACAAAATTCTCCGGCAGCACATGCCACAAAAAGCGGCGCAGAAACTCCACCCCGGCCAACTTCAACACCTTCTTTTTGCCCCCGTCTTTGTTGTCGTGATACTCGA
>DAOUCM010000300.1:0-3898 GCA_034431895.1 Anaerolineales bacterium | reverse complement strand
TGTCGTTGCGAAGCGGCGGTTTGTGCCGCTGAAGCAATCTCCTCAAGGTCAGTTTTGTCCGTCGAACGGGAGACTGCTTCGCCAGAGAGCGGCTCGCAGCGACATTTTGAAAACAGTTGTGATATATACATTTTCTTGAGAAAGCCATAGATAAGGAAGGGGGAATTGTTGCTGTAATCGGTCATTCTCTGCTACAATCGAACCATCTGAAACCAGTGCTGAGGAGGCTGCCTTATGAATGCCACAGTGGACAACGCAACGCGCTTCTTGCACGCCATTGAGATGGGGTTGGGAGCCTGGCAATGGGGGGACCGTCTCATCTGGCAGTTTGGGCAAACGCATAAAGACGATGACTGCCGTGCCGCTTTCCTGGCCGCTTTGGAGGCCGGCATCCGTTTCGTAGACACCGCAGAAGTGTACGGTAACGGGCGCTCTGAACGGTTGCTAGGGCAATTTCTGAAAGAGACCGAACAACCCGTGTTGGTGGCTACCAAGTTCTTTCCCCTGCCCTGGCGGTTGACCAAGCATACCCTGCCGCGTGCCTTGAAACACAGCCTGGAACGCATTCAGATAGAAAGCGTGGACTTGTATCAGGTGCATTGGCCCAGCCCTTTGCTGAATGCAGAAACCCTGGCCGATGGCCTGGCGGCTTGTGTGGAAGAAGGGCTGACGCGCACGGTGGGCATATCCAATTTCAGTTCTCCTCAAATGTTAGCCGTGTATTCGGCGCTGGCGCGTCGCGGCATTCCGCTGGCCTCGAACCAGGTGAAATATAGTTTGCTCGACCGCCGCATCGAGCAGAATGGCTTGCTGGCGCGTTGTCAGGAACTGGGCGTCCGGCTCATTGCCTATAGTCCGCTCGAAATGGGTCTCCTTTCGGGCAAATACACCCCTGAAAACCCGCCCAAGGGAGTGCGGGCGCGCCGCTATGCCGCTTTGCTGAAAAAGATGGCCCCCCTGCTCAAGGTGATGACCGAGATCGGTCAGGATCATGGCGGAAAGTCCAATGCGCAGGTGGCGTTGAATTGGTGTATCTGTAAAGGCACCTTGCCCATCCCTGGCGCCAAGAACGCCGAGCAGGCCGCGCAAAACGCCGGCGCCTTGGGCTGGAAATTGACGCCCGAAGAAATCGCCAGGCTGGATGCCGCCAGTCTGGCCATGACCGGGTAGCGTTCTAAGGGCGAGGCCCCAAGAGGGGTGTGGGGTGTTTCGAGCGTTCTTTCATCAACGCATTCGAGACATCCCTTTTTCTTTTGTCAGTCCCCACAAACTGAGCGACAACGCTATCACAATCAGTGCGCTGACGATGGTAAAGGTATCGCGCAGGGCCAGCGTCTGGGCCAGGATGGGGGCGCTGGTGGCGCCGCCGGCCAATCGTTCGCCAGCGTGCTGAAAGACTCGTCCGGCCCATAGCGCGCCCAGGATGGCGATGCCGGTGGTCTGCCCAAGGGTGCGGGTGACGGCCAACATGCCAGAAGCAACCCCGAGCCGGTCGCGCGGCGCGGCGCCCATGATGGCGCTGTTGTTGGGGGACTGAAACATTCCCATCCCTATTCCCACCGGCAGGAAGCGCAGGACGTAACCGAGGGTCGTTGTATGGGCATCCAAAGAACTGACCGCCCAAAATCCCAAAACCAGGACTCCCAATCCCGCCACCGTGATGGGGCGTGAACCGAAGCGGTCAGACAAAGAGCCGGAAAGCGGCGCAATTCCCCCCAGCGCAACCGGGACGGTTGCCATCAGAAGCCCGGTCTGTTGGGGCGTGTACCCCAGTACGTTTTCGGCATAGAAAGGCATGAGCAACAGGGTGCCAGACAGGCAGATAAAGGTCATGAAGCCGGTCGTCAGGGAGATAGAGAACAGGCTGCTGCGAAATAGACGCAGGTCGAGCATGGGCTGGCTCGAGCGCAGTTCGATGAAGATGAACAAAGCCAGGAAGAGGATACAATTGCCCGCCAGCAGCAGCACAATGCGATGACCGAATCCCATACGTTGACCGAGGGTAAGCGCCAACAATAACGAGAGTAAAGAAACGCACATCGTCACTGCGCCGCCATAGTCGAAGCGTTGTCCGCCGGGCGGTCGAAGGGACGGCACGTAACGCGCCACCAGCCAGATGCCGAGCAGGCCAATAGGCAGGTTGACAAAGAAGATCCAATGCCAAGATAGACGCTGGACAATCAAGCCGCCCAGTGTGGGACCGATGGCAATCCCTATCGAGACAACTGTGCCGCTTATACCGAGGGCGCGGCCACGTTCATAAGGGGGAAAGGCTTCGGTAACGATGGCCATGCCAAGCGCCATCACCATCGCCGCTCCCAGCGCTTGTAAGACACGGAAACCAATCAACCAGTAGATAGACGATGAGATTCCGCACAACATTGACCCAACGGTAAAGACCACAAAGCCGCTCAGGTAAATGGACTTTTTGCCATAAATATCTGCCAAACGGCCAATGCCCAACATGAGGGTGGTGACGGTCAGCAGGTAGGCCAATGCGACCCACTGCACAAGTGCAAAATCCACCTGAAAGGAAGTCACCAGCGTAGGCAAGGAAATGTTGACAATGCTTCCATCTATGGTTGCCAAGAAGGTGCCCATGCTGACGGCCAACAAGACGCGCCATTTGTTCGAATGCTCAGGAGGGGAGGAAAAAGTCATGGATGCTCGTGTTCGATGAAAACGCTGAAGGTTTCTCGATGACAATCTTTGGGTTTCTTGGCTCAGGCAATCGAGAAGGTACTTGCATTATAACTTGGGAAGTGTGTATGGGTAAGATGAAATGAACAGGGTAGGCCAAAAAGAAAAACCCCTCTCGCCAGGAGAGGGGCCAAAGGGAGAGAACCATTATTATTTTGCTTTGATGCTGATGGTGCGGGGCTTGACGGCTTCGGCCTTGGGCAGCGTGATGGTCAACACGCCGTTCTCGAAATCGGCTTTGGCCTTGTCGGTTTGCACGTCTACCGGCAGCATGAGCGAGCGTTCGAAGGCGCCGTAACGATGCTCGCGGATGTGATAGGTGGCGTCTTTCTTTTCGTCTTGCTGCTTGAACTCGCCGCGCAGGCACAGCACATCGCCCGTGACAGAGATCTGCACATCCTCAGCCTTCAGGCCCGGAAGAGAGGCCCTCACGACCACTTCGTCATCGGTTTGATACATATCAATAGCAGGCATGGCGGAGGCTACGCCCAGGCTGAGCGGGCGGGTGAACGCATCGTCGAACAAGCGATCCATGGCCTCGCGCAGGGTCATCATCTCGCGCATGGGTTCCCAACGAGTAAGATTGGACATAGTGAACCTCCTTTACTTGAAAATTTGGTTTCTACGCCCTATACTATACCCCGCGATTGTATGAAAAACATCGAAACAAGTTAAAAAGTTTGCAAGAATTTCACCGCCTCGACCGTTACAACCCCGGCGTAAACCTCTTTTCCCAGGTGGCAATAGCGGTGCGTAAGGCGGCCTTGATGGCCTCATCGGGGACATCTTCGACAGCCTGATATACCTTCGAACCAACATGCACCAGCACGCTGCCTTCGGGCGACTCGCGCAGTTTGATGCCCTGGTTTTCCAACGGCGTGCCAATCAGTTGCACTTGCAGGATGGCGTCAATTTGCGTCACCATGCTTTCTGGCGCTTCGGGCGGCGGTTCGATGGGCATTACCGGCCCAGCAATGACCGGCTTGGCTGCCACCGTGGGGGGCGGGGGAAGCGGGGAGGGCGTCGGCGGAGCAGCGGGCCGGGAAACGGGGGCAGGCCGAGGCGTGGGTCCAGAAGCGGGGGCGGGGGCAGAAGCGGGCTGCGGTTTGCCGGTTTCCAGCCACGGACGCATGCGGGTCAACAATTCGATCAGGCGTTTGCGCTGTTCGCCGGTCAGGGCAGAAGTGTCCACGCTCTG
>DAOUCM010000299.1:0-22691 GCA_034431895.1 Anaerolineales bacterium | reverse complement strand
ATAGTTGTCATTGCGAGGAGCGTTCTTTGCGACGAAGCAATCTCCTGGCAGACCGGGAGACTGCTTCGCTATCGCTCGCAGTGACAAAAAACATAGCGTTTTTAGAACAAATGTTTAATGTGACATTGTCAAGCTACTCAGGTTCGTAACGCATGTCTCAGACTTGCGCTACTTGGGATACAATACAGGCATGGGCGTTCTCTATTTGGTTGCGACTCCCCTCGGCAACCTCGAAGACCTCTCCCCGCGCGCCGTGCGCATCCTGCGCGAGGCGGTCTTGATTGCCGCCGAGGATACGCGCCATACTGGCCGGTTGCTCAAGCATTTTGGCATTTCCACCCCCCTTACCAGTTACTACGAACACAACAAATTGCAAAAAATAGACTACTTGCTCTCTAAATTGGCAGAGGGGGACGTAGCGGTCGTCTCGGATGCGGGGACGCCGGCCATCAACGATCCCGGCTACGAATTGGTGAAAGCGGCCCTCGCTTCCGGCTGCGACGTTCGACCTGTTCCCGGGCCCTCGGCGGCGATCACCGCCCTGAGCGTCTCCGGCCTGCCGACCGACCGCTTCCTGTACCTGGGCTATTTGCCGCCCAGGAGGGGAGAACGCCGCGCCAGGCTTCGGCAGGTCAAAGACTTGCCCTACACCCAGATTTTCCTCGAGTCGCCTCACCGCATCCTGGAAACGCTGGAAGACATCCTGGCCGAATTGGGCGACCGCCCCATCTGTGTAGCGCGCGAGATGACCAAGATGTTCGAAGAATATTGGCGTGGGAATACGAGCGGGGCGCTGGCATATATCCAGTCACAGCCGGCGCGGGGAGAGTTTACGCTGGTGGTGGGGGGCGCGGAGAAAAGCGCGAGGGTGTGGACGGAATCGGAAACGGTAGCAGCCATCCGGTCCGGGTTGGAGGCGGGGGAATCGCCCAGCCGCTTGGCAAAACGCCTGGCGGAGGAATCCGGTTGGAGCAAAAGGGACCTCTATCAACGTATCCAGGAAATAAAAGAATAGTTCATGAACAACAAACATCGCGATTTCATCGCCGGCGCGCGCCATAGCCTGCCCATCCTGTTGGGCGTGGGGCCGTTTGCCATGATTTGCAGCGTGGCGGCCGTGAGCGTGGGATTGACACCCTTCGAGGCGGCCGGCATGTCTTTGATTGTGTTTGCCGGGGCCTCGCAACTGGCTGTGCTGCAATTGTTGAGCGAAGGCGCGCCCTGGCTGGTGATGGCGCTGACCGCCTGGGTCATCAATCTGCGCTTTACGATGTATAGCGCCGCCTTAGCGCCGTATTTGCAAAAAGAACCCCTGCCCCGCAAGGCGACGTTTGCCTATATCCTCTCGGACCAGGCCTTTGGCGTGACCATGAGTCATTTTGCAAACGAAATGCCCGCCAACCCGCCCTGGTATTTCTATGGCGCGGCGGCGGCCGTGTGGGGCGCGTGGCAGGCTGGTTCTGTGGCCGGGGCGCTGCTTGGCGCGCTGGTCCCGGCCAGTTGGGGACTAGACTTTGCCTTCCCGCTCAGTTTCATGGCGTTGATGTTTGCTGCCCTGAAAGACCGCCCCGCCATGGTAGCGGCGGCAGTGGGCGGGACGAGCGCCATCTTGACCAAGGGCTTGCCTTACAATCTGGGGCTGGTGCTGGCGGCACTGGCAGGAATCGGCGCCGGCCTGCTGGCAGAAAATCTTGCCCAGGGGCAGGCCAAAGGAATGACCAAATGAAAGGCGTTTCTATCTGGTTGTTGTTCCTGTTGTTGGCATTCGGGACGTTTGCCTTGCGCCTGTCTTTCATTTACCTGTTTGGCAAAGTGGATATGCCCAACGGTTTACGCCGTGCGCTGCGCTTTGTGCCGGCTTCTGTTTTGGCGGCGCTGGTCTTTCCGGCTTTGATCTATTCCAATGGCGCGCTCGACCTTTCGTTTGGCAATGTGCGCCTGTTGGCCGGCTTTGGAGGGGCGCTGGTGGCCTGGCGGACGAAGAACTTGTTGTGGACGATTGTGGTAGGGATGGTTTTGTTGTGGGTGTTGCAGGCGCTGATTCCTGGCACTACATGGTAACATCCAGCACGCGCAGCAAAATCGTGCGTTGATGGGGACGGGCGCGATGCTCGAACAGGTAAATGCCCTGCCAGGTTCCCAGGGAGAGAGTCCCCTCGTCTATGGGGATGCTCAGGCTGACGTCGGTGAGCATGGAGCGGATGTGGGAGGTGGCATCGTCGCGGCCTTCCAGGTCGTGCGTGTACCAGGTCTCCCGTTCAGGGACGAGGCGTTCCAGGAAGGTCTCCAGGTCGGCGCGGGCGGTGGGATCCCAGTTTTCGCTGACGATGAGTGAAGCGCTGGTGTGCGGCAGGAAGAGGAAGCACATGCCTTCCTGAACGTTCCAGTCCTGTATTTTTTCGCGGATGGCAGCAGTGATGTCGTACAGTCCCTTGCCATGCGTGGAGATTGCGAGAGTTGTTTTGCGCCAGTTCATAGCGTAGGGATTACTCCGGCGGCGCCAGGGGCAGGGTGACGGTAAAAGTCGTTCCCTGATTCTCGGCGCTTTGCACTTCGATAGCGCCTCCCAATTCATCTACGATGGATTTGACAATGTACAGGCCAATGCCGCTGCCGGGGATTTCGGCAATGGTGATGTTGCGCGCGCGGTAGAAGCGCTCGAAGAGGTGGGGGAGGGCCTCGGTAGGGATGCCCAGTCCATGGTCCGTGATGGAGACGCTAGCGCGTTCATGCGTGGCCGCAACCTTCACTTCTACGATTCCTTCCTGGAGGGAAAACTTGACGGCGTTATTGATGAGGTTGATGAATACCTGTTGCAGGCCGCTTTTGTCGCCTACGATGCGGATATTGGGTTGGGCGGCAGTCAACTGGATGGCAATCTTGCGTTTGTTGGCAATCGGTTTGACGGCTGTGATCGATTCTTCCAGGATGGGGAGCAGGTCGAGCGGCTGGCGCTCGAGTTTCATCATACCGCTTTCCAGCCGCCCGGCCATGAGCAGGCGGTCTATCAGAATTTTTTGGCGGTTCAACTCACTTTTCAGGGTGTTCCAGTATTGCTCCAATTCTTCCGCCGTTCCGCCCTCCTGGATCAATTCGGTCATGAGGATGGCCGAGGTCAAGGGCGTGCGCAATTCGTGGGAAGCGCGGTTGATGAAGTCCGATTTCATGCGGTCGAGGCGCGCCTGATCGGTTATGTCGCGGATGACCACCAGGGCCTCTTTCTTGTTGATGGGCAGAAGACGCGATTCATACGTGCCAGGGCTGATGGGGAGTTTGAATTCCGCTACTTGATGGCTGGCGCTAAAGCCTTGAGCCGTCCCTTCGCCGAGGATGGCCTTGACCGTCTCTTCCGGCCAGATTTCGGCCAGGTTCTTTCCTGTAATCATGTCGCGGTGAACGTAGAGAGGATGATCGGGGTTGACGCTATAGTCCAAGATGACGCCGTTTGTGTCCAGGCGAATCAGCAGGTCGGGAAAAGCAGATAGGATGATGCGGTTGCGCTCCTCGTTCAAACGGATGGTCTCCTCGTAACTGGTGCGCTGCAAAGCAGAACCTATCAGGTTGGCTGCCATTTCGGCAGCATTGCGCTCAGAGATAGACCAGGCGCGCAGGCGTTCATCTCCAAACAACCCCAGAAAACCCCATGCTCCCAACGTGCCATGTACGGGGAGAATCAAGAATTCCAGACCCGAGGCTGGGTCATTTCCGTCAAAGGAATGGTGGCCTGCCAGTTCGAGCAGCGACGCCAGGTGGGCGTAGGCAATGGCTGGAATATCCACAGGCAAGGCATCGGGCTTCTTCCACAGGGCTTGTACGTTCACCTCGGGCTTGTCGGAGAAGGTGTTGATCTCGAACACTGCGCAACAACATACCTCCATGGCTTGACCGAGCGATTCCAGCACTTCGGGCAGTCTGGCTTCCAAGTTCGACGAGCGCAGCAAGCGGGCTGTGGCATCGTTGATGACCGATAGGATGCGGGCATATCTTTTGAGCGCCTGCTCGGAGGCTTTGCGTTCGGAAATGTCGCGGGCTATGCTCTGAATATAGGCTGGCGTATGGTTTTCGTCATAGACGATAGAGGCGCTGATTTCGACCGGCACGAGGCTGCCATCCTTGCGCTTCAAGACGCGCTCTTGCAAATCGCGGGCTTCGCGCAGCATTTCTGCCTGGCCCAGGGCTTCCTCCTGCGACATGACCGCCTCCACCGGCATCCCTATCAATTCTTCTTCGGTGTAGCCTAGCAAATCCAATGCCTGTTGGTTGGCGGCCAGGTAATGTAAATCCAGGCCGATGATGAACACACAATCGGCAGTCTGGTCGAACAGGGCGCGGTAGTTTAGCCTTTCATCCCAAAAGGAATGCGCGCTTGGAGGGGGCGGGTGGGAGGGCAAACGTATGCGCTGGATGGGAATCGTTTTGTCATCCATAGATGATGTCCCCCGGCTGCCGGTCTGGCAGGTAGGCGCGCACATGGCATCCTCGCGGCGCGTCCAGGATTCTCACGTCTCCCCCCAGTCCCTCGAACACGGCCCGCGCGATGGTCAGACCCACTCCCATGCCTTCATGTTCGCGTGTGTCGCCTTGACTGATTTGGTAATACCGCTCGAAGACTTTTTCGCGCAAGGCTGTTGGAATGCCCGGACCTGTATCCTGGATGTCAATGGTAGCGCCGTCCACCTTTTCGGGCGTGAGCGTCAGGGTCACTTGTCCTTTTGGCGGGCTGAATTTGAAGGCATTGTCTACCAGATGTACCAGAGAATGCAAGAACTCGCGGCGCGGCGCGGTGATTTGCCCCTCGGCCGGGACATCGAAGGTAAATTCCAGGTCTTTTTCTTTATATCTGTCCAGACGTTTGTAAACTGGAGCGCGGATGTCACGGTCCAGGTAGATGGGTTGGCGGATCAAGTTCAAATTGCCTTGATCTATGTTGGTGAGCAGGATGAGGTCGGTGACCAGCGATTCGAGACGATCGGCATTGGAAAGCGCAATGCGGATGAATTTGCTTTGCTCTTCGGGAGTGCTGAATTTGTTGCTGACCACCAGTTCCAATGGCATGAGGATATTGGCCAGCGGCGTGCGCAGTTCATGGTGCAGGTTTTGTAAGATTTCACGGCGCAATTTTTCCATGTCCAATTCAGCGATGGCTTTTGCCTGCTCGCGTCCACGCGCCTGTTCTGTTTGGACGCGCCGTAAAACGGCTTCGATTCGCGCCAGCAATTCCTCGGTCTCGAAAGGCTTGGTGATGTAATCATCTGCCCCGCCCTTGAGGCCGCTGATTTTACCCTCTTGATCCGAGCGCGCCGTCAGGAAGATGAACGGGATGGAGCACAATTGCGGATCGAGGCTCATCAAACGCCGTAACTCGAAGCCGTCTGGCGGCGGCATCATCACATCAGACAAGATCAAGTCAGGGCAGACCGCCTTGGCCAGTTGCAGGCCGTCATTGCCGTTTTCTGCAGTTACAACCTGGTAGCCACGCCGCTTGATGACGGCTGCCAATCCCAGCAGCAAAGACGGATCGTCATCTATAACCAGAATGGTCGCTTTTTGGGTCATGTCGTTTTCCCCTGCCTGTTCATTTGTCGCGGCTCAGGCTGCGCGTGGTACCGCGTGATATATCCGCCAGGCGCACATTGTTGTTGACGAACATCATCTGTACTGTAGCCAGGGAAATCAGGTCGCCGGAGTTCAGCACACAGCGTTCCACGCGCTTGCTGTTGACATACGTTCCCGACGTTGACCGTTTGTCGTAAATGACGTATTTTCCGTCTTCGTAGCGAATCTCAGCGTGATTGCGCGAAACGGATTCCTCGTGGAAGACAATGTCGTTGTCCAGTTGACGCCCCAGGCGGGTCACTATCTTCTCGATGGGAACGATCTGCCTGTTGATAATCAGGTAGACATTCCTTGCAATCGCGGGCAGGTCATTCGTCGTTTGCTCAGCCATAGGCCTCCTTTTTGGAAACAAGCCAGAGAAGCCGCCAAACCTGACTCAATCCTACAACGAGCAAGGATAGAAAGCCTTACAAGATGATTGCAATCTCACCGGCGCTACGCCAGGAACAACAGGGCTACGCCGCCAATGGCGACCAGCGTGCCAAGCGCGGCGCCACCGTCGAATCTTTTCTTGAACACCAGCCAGTCCACCGGCAGCAGGAAGACGGGCGGTAGAGCAATCAAGGTGCTGGCGATGCCCACTTCTGTATGTTGCAGCGCAAACAAGGATAAAGTTGCGCCAATCACCGGGCCGGTGAAGGCTGCCAGCGTGAGCCAGCCCAGCACTTTCGGCTTTCGACGCATAGCGTGGATGGTATCCGTTGCCTGGCCTTGCAGGCTTGCCAGCGCCCATAGCGATACCACCGCTGCCAACATGCGGATGGAATTGCCGGCAATGGGCGAGAATCCGCCCGCCAATCCTTGTTTGGACAAAACATATCCCACCGCCTGCCCGGTCGCAGCGCCCAGCCCAAACAATACACCTTGCGCTGGGCGGCAAACTGCATCTTGCTGGTCCGTTTTTTGCCGCAGGATTACCCAGGCGACGCCCGCCAGCGTGACCATGACACCCAGCATTTGCACCCCGCTCAGGATTTCACCAAAGAAAATCCAGGCCAGGGCAGCGCTCATCAGCGGCGACAGGCTCATCATCAACATGCCGCGCTGTGTGCCGATGCACAGGAAACTTTGGAACAGGAAGGCGTCGCCCAGCGCGTAACCAATGGCGCCGGACAGGGTAAGCCACATCCAGCGTTCTGCCCCAGCGTCGAAAGGCAAAAGGTAGCCGTACAACGCCAGATTCCACAGCATCAAGAATGCCAACGCTAACACTACACGGACGCGATTGACAACGATAGCGCCGCTCTGTTGAGTGGCTTTCGTGAAGAGTACCGATGTGCCTGTCCAGGCAAGAGAAGTGAGCAGGGCTGCAAGTTCACCGATGAAGGTCAATGTGGCTCCGATGTGATGAATCCTGGCAAAGGTTCGTTATCTGCTGAAGGTGCCCATCAATTCGGCTTTGGCCAGGGAGTGTGCTTCGACAGCCTCTAGCACTTTGCTGCGCGCTCCAGGCTCCAGCGCCAGGGTGGTGTCTAGGGCATACAGTTTGAAGAAGTAGCGGTGCGTGCCAGAAGGCGGGCAAGGGCCTCCATATTCGGCCCGTCCCCACGAGTTGGCCCCAAACGAGACTGCCACGTCACCGAATTTCATGCCGGCTGGCATGTTTTCTGGCAGTTCGCGCACGTCGGCTGGGATGTTGAACACAATCCAGTGAATCCAGGTGCCGCCTGGCGCGTCGGGGTCATCCATGATGAGCACGAAACTTTGTGTCCCTTCGGGCGGATCGCCCCAAGCCAAAGAGGGTGAAATGTCTTCGCCCTTGCAGGAATATCGGGGAGGGATTGGCTCTCCCTGTGAAAAAGCCGTACTGATTAATTCGAAAGGCAAGGATACCTCCATTTGGGTAGGGAGTGGCTCTGTTGGCGCCAGCGTGGGTTCGAGCGTTGGAGCCGTTAGCAGGCCGGGCTGCGCCACCGCTTGCGTAACGGGCGCTTCCGTTGCGGCAGGCGCCGTTTCAGAAGCGCAAGCCGTCAAGAGAGCAAGGCCAAGAGACAAAACACACAGGGCTCGAAAGTTCATGTCTGCCTCCTCATAAGTCGAGCCGTTCTACGCCGGGGAAACGTAGAACGAAGTCTGGGCCATAGGCCAAAGACGGGGTTTGGAAACCAGGCCTGAAGTCCGAAGAAAGGATGCGCTGCATGATTTCCACCGTCGCCAGGGCCGTGAAGGTGTATCCTTCCGGCGTCCGCAGGCGTGATGTGACAGTCTGCCCGGCGGGATTGGAGACCTGGCCGACGATGAGGCTGAAGCCCTCGCGGCGCTGGGTCTCGCTCGGTCCGCTTCGCGCCAGACGAAGGGCTTGCTTCAGCACCCAACGCAGCGGGCGCGTGTACAAGAGCGGACCGATGATCCGCATCAGGCGTAGGAGGCGCAGGGCGGTTGGCGGCAGGGCCATGTAAGTTTCGATGTTCGGGATGCCGGTGCTGTAGTAGGCGGTAGCCACGTCGCCCCAGCCAATGGAGACCGTATCCACCGCTCCACGCCCAAAATCTACCTGTCGCACGCTCCAGGCAGGCGGCACCTGCACTAGCCGCTTTTCCTGGCGGATCATGCCCTGGCGGTGCATATTCTCGATAGCCGAACGCGCCGTTCCTCGTGAGACCCCGCCGCCCACGCTGCGGATGTACAAGCGCAGACAATTAGCCGTGAGCAGCCGTTTTTTGAGGTGCGCGGCCAGACAGTCGGTTGGCACCACGTCGAAGCCTGCGCCAGGCAGAAGCATGACGCCGGCGCGTTTGGCGTCTTCATCCATCCTGGCAAGCGCCTCGAAGCCGGGTATCTCACCGCTAATGTCCACGTAATGGCGGCGCATCACCAGGCAAGCCTCTGCCATTTGCCGGAAGGTGTGGACAAACGGCCCAGCGCAATGCAGAACGGCGGAGGTTTCCTCCAGCGCGGCGTACAAGGCGCTCACATCTTCCAATGAGAAGACGCGATAGTCCAAGCCCAGCGCCGCGCTCTGGGCTTGCAGGCGCTTTTCGTCTCGACCAGCGAGCAGAGGACGCAACCCTTTCTCGACTGCCCGTTGGGCAATCAACTGGCCGGTATAGCCATAGGAGCCGTAGAGAAGGAAAGTGTTCACATGAATATTATAGCGTCAATTGCGTCGCCTTACATCCTGTCCAAATCCATTTGCCGCCAGCACTTGGCCGTCTTCGAAGACTTTCTGTCCGCGCAACACTACACGCCTGACCTTGCCCTTCACTTGCCGCCCCTCGAACGGAGTCCAGCCGCAACGGGTGAACTGACCGGCGGCCTGGATTTCCCACCTGGCGTTTTCGTCCACCTCGATCCACGTTTCGGGTTGTTGGGGGAGGTGGAAGATGCGGCGTGGGTTGACATACATTTTTTCTACAATGTGATCCAGGCTCAATCTTCCCTCGTCTACCGCTGTCAGCAGCAGCGGCAGGATGGTTTCCAAGCCCGGAAAGCCAGGTGGAGGCGTATCCGAGTCTTTTTCTGCAACGGTATGAGGCGCATGGTCGGTGGCAAAGCAGTCAATGACCTCCAGGTTTTCCCAAAGCGCAGCCACATCTTCCCGGCTGGCTAGCCTGGGCCGCACCTCGCCACGCCCAGGATGCCCTTGTGAAATGACCGGCAGGTCATCGCGGGACAAGAAGAGATGATGCGGACAGACCTCACAAGTGACCGGCAGGCCGCGTTCCTTGGCATCTTTGATGAGCAGGATCTCTTCCCGCAAGGAAACATGAGCAATGTGAACAGGGCGGTCGAAAAGGGCGGCAAACAAAATGCCTGCCGCCATACTCCTCGATTCCGAATGCAGGACGATGGGATACGCCGCAGGGAAATGTTGGAAGTGCGCTCTCCACAAAGTCATATCGTCCAGGCGCAATTCGCCAAAGGTCGAATCGAGGTACATCTTCAAGCCGGCGGCTTGTGGAGCCAGGCCGGCGACCGCCTGCGCGTTGCTCGGGCCCGCGCCTAGAAATTGAGCATAGTCGCAGCGCGCCTTTTGCCTGGCAGCGCGCAACGCTAGAGCAAGCGTATCGGCATCGAAAATCGGCGGGTTGGTGTTGGGCATGGCCAAAATCATGGTTACGCCGCCGGCCAGCGCCGCTTGCGTGGCGGTGTCCCAATCTTCCTTGTGGGTTTGACCGGGTTCACGCACATGGACGTGGACATCTATCAGACCGGGCAGTTCGAGCATAGGTTTTCTCCCCCCCTAGTATATCAAGAAGCGGCGCAAAAAACGTACACGTAAAGGTCGTCACCGTGCTTGTTCTTTCGTTTCATTCGATGCAATGCAGTTAGTCACACTTCCCTCGTGTCATTCGCGCCATTCGATGCGTTGAAAAAACAAACGCCTGTCAGAAAGACAGGCGTTTCAGTGGCGAGGGTGAGATTTGAACTCACGACCAAGGGCTTATGAGTCCCCTGCTCTACCGCTGAGCTACCTCGCCATGGCGGGGCGAATATTAACATGGAGTAGAATGTTTGTCAACATTTCGCGTTCTCATCTTTGTTCCAAATTAACCTGAATTCGAGATAAGCCTTCGAACCGTCCCGCGAAGTACCCGCAGGGTGAAGGCTCGATTTGGCCCATACAATGGCTCTAAAAAGCCTTCGGATGAGGCGCTATACATCCGTTTATCCGCTCAACATCCGACACTTTGGACTCCGAAGTCTGGAGACTTCGGAGTCCAAACTCTAGAGAACGCGCCCTACGCAACATGACGGGATGATTTTGTCGAAGTTCATAGCGCAGAAGCCGCAACCAAGAGCAAAACCTTCGAGTCATTCGTGTAATTCGATGCAACCGCAATTTGCGCGAACGATGCAAATATCGAGCGGTAATACTCTGGTTTGGCCGTGCAGACATGCAAACCAAAGTCTCCTAGACCTGGTAGAATAAAGAGCGAAAAAGATATATTCCCCTGGATTAGCGTGAATTTTCACCTTCCTACCCTCATCACGACCTTACGCCATGACCCTCTGCTAGGCAAGGTGGTGCGAAGCAGCGCGCGCCTGTTCAGCAGCAACAGCCTGAGTCTGGCCTTGAGCATGGCGCAGGGCATCCTGGCGGCGCGACTGCTCGGCCCGGCCGGTTACGGCTTGCTAGGCATTGTCATGGGCTATGCCTCCACAATCAACGGCTTGCTCTCTTTCAGGATGAGCGAACTGGTCGTCCGCTATGGCGGCGAATATCTGGAGCGCAACGACCGTCATCAGGCGGCTGCTGTCATTAAAGCGGCAAGTCTGGTCGAGGGAGTGGTTTCTGCTATTGCATTCCTGGCGGTCCTCTCCAGCGCAGGGCTGGCAGCGCGTTACCTTGCCAAAACCCCTGGCGTGGAAGGGTTGTTCATTGTCTATGCGCTGGGCCTGCTGGCAAACTTCAACTTGGAGACCTCTACCGGCATCCTGCAAGTGACCGGCAAAATCCACTTACAAGGCGCCATCAACCTGGCACAGACCCTCCTCTCAGCCGCTGTCATTGCGGCGGCCTTTTCCTTGCAAGGCGATTTAAAAGCGGTATTGGGCGCATACTTGCTTGGCAAAATCATTTTGGGATTGAGCATGTTCGTTACAGCCCAAATCCATTTGCGGCGCGTCTTGCAGCGCAGTTGGTGGGATGCCCCTATCCGCTCCTTACCACGGATCCGAGAAATGATGCGCTTTGCCGTGAGTTCCAATTTGAGCGCCACCATCATCCTGGTCTTCCGTGAGAGCGAAATCTTGTGGGTGGGTCTGTTCCTCTCTACAGAAGCGGCCGGTTATTACAAGGCTGCCTATGCTATCGTCAGTTTGCTATCTGTACCGGCCAACCCGCTCATCTTGACGGTGTACCCAGAATTGAATCGCCTGGTTGTCCAAAAGGCCTGGCCGCGTTTGCGCGACTTCTTACGCAAAGTGACGACCCTCTCATTTGCCTATAACTTGCTTTTGGCGCTTGGCCTGGTTCTCTTTGGGCGCTGGGTGCTGTGGATTTACGGCCCACAATATGTCGTTGCATATCCAGCCATGATGGCCTTGCTGGTAGGTTTTGTCTTCAATTACACCCTGTTTTGGAATCGCCCGCTGCTCCTGTCACTGGGCTTGCCCGAATTCCCGCTCAAAGCCACGCTTGTAGCGGGTCTTCTCAAACTGGCATTGGCCTTTCCGCTCGTGCCGCGCCTGGGATACGTGGCCGAGGCGGCGCTGCTGACTTTCTACTACCTGACCTCTGTCGGCGCCATTGCCTGGCGCGGCTGGAAGGAAATCTGCTAAGAAGACTCCCCCTTTGCTGTTAATTTCCTACGGGAAGAGAAGATATTTATGCCAAATCTTGCAAAAAAAACCAAGATTTTTGTCGTTTTCGGAAAGTAGAATTTGCCATAACTGGAAACCGCCTTTATAATCAATGCACTCGAACATTTCTGTTTAAGGAGGTTGGCCATGCCTTACGGTTACAACGGAAAGATTTTGCACGTTGACCTGACGAACGGAAGGTTGGAGGTGGAAACGCCCCCCGAGGCGTTCTACCGCAAATACATGGGAGGCAGCGCTATGGGGATGTATTACATCCTGCGCGAAATGCCCAAAGGCGCCGACCCGCTCGGCCCTGAAAACGTCTTGACTCTGATGGCTGGCGTGACCACTGGTGCGGCCATCTCCGGGCAGAGCCGCATCAACGCCAATGCCAAATCGCCTATGAGCGGCGGCATTGGCGATGGCCAAGGCGGCGGCTTCTTCCCGGCCGAGTTGAAGTTTGCTGGCTTCGACGGCCTCGTCATCAAAGGCAAATCTCCTCGGCCGGTATACCTGTGGATCCACGAGGGCAAGCCCGAACTGCGAGATGCGGCGCACTTGATGGGCAAGGTCACCGGCGAGGTGGACCAAATCCTCAAAAAAGAGTTGGGCGATTCCAAAATCGAAATTCTGCAACATGGGCCCGCGGCAGAAAACGGCGTCCGCTTTGCATCCCTCGTCAGCATGTCCAACCGCCACAATGGGCGCACGGGCATGGGCGCGGTGATGGCCAGCAAGAACTTGAAGGCCGTTGTGGTGCGCGGCACCAAGAAACCGGACATCTTCGACCCCAAAGCGCTTGCTGCCCTCAACCGCACTGGCCCTAAGGCCATTCCCGAAAACCCCGATATGGATGGCCTGGCTAAATTCGGCACGGCGGTAGTCGTGCTGTTCAACAACACCATCGGCACGCTTCCTACCCGCAACTACAACGAAGGCCAGTTCGAAGGCTGCGAGCCTATCAGCGGCGAGAAAATGGCTGAAACCGTGCTGAAAGAGCGCGACACCTGCTATGCTTGCGTGGTACGCTGCAAGCGGGTGGTCGAAATCAAAGAAGGCCCTTACAAAGTAGATCCCTACTATGGCGGGCCGGAATACGAAACGCTCGCCACCTTTGGCTCCTATTGCGGCATAGACGACCTGGCGGCGGTCTCCCTGGCAAATCAAATCTGCAACATGTATGGCGTAGATACCATTTCCTGCGGCGCCACCATTGCCTTTGCCATGGAATGCTACGAAAAAGGCATCATTACCTCCAAGCAAACCGGCGGCCTGGAACTGAAGTTTGGGAACGCTGACGCCATGCTCAAAGCCCTCGACCAAATCGTCAAAAATGAAGGCCCATTAGGCAAAGTCCTTTCGCAAGGCTCCGCGCACGCCGCCAAAGTGTGGGGCAACGGCGCCGAGGACTGCCTGATCACCGTCAAAGGCCAGGAAGCCCCGGCCCACATGCCGCAGGCCAAGCGCAGCCTGGCGCTCATCTACGCCGTCAACCCATTTGGCGCAGACCACCAATCCAGCGAACATGACCCCTACTACGAAGAAGGCATCGGCGGCTTCAACCTCGAACGGCTGACCGAAATGGGCCTGGACAAACCACAGCCGGCCTACAGCCTGACGCCCGAAAAAGTCCGCTTTGCCTACCTGACCGAACTCTTCTACAGCATGATGGACTCGGCCGAACTATGCCAATTCGTCTACGGCCCCACCTGGACGTTATACGGCCCCAAAGAAACCCTGGAGATGATCAACGCCGTCACCGGTTGGAATATGACGCTGGATGAACTGATGGAAGTGGGCGCCCGCCGCCTGAACCTGTTCCGCGTCTTCAACGCCCGCGAGGGATTGGGGCGCAAGGACGACAAACTGCCCAAGAAATTCTTCCGCCCCATGATTGGGACAGGCCCCACCGCCGGCTTCGCTCTGACTCACGAGGAAGTTGATTCCGCTATAGACGAGTACTACCGGCTGGCAGGCTGGACGGCTGACGGCGTGCCGACGCCCGCCACCCTCAAGAAGCACGACATCGAATGGGCAGCAGAATACCTGCCGGCATAACATGCGTCAAGATAAGCGCGCTCCCCAAAAGTCGGCGACCAAGTCTGTCGAGAGATTTACGGACGAGGAGCGTGCCGCCATGCAGGAGCGCGCCCAAGAACTGAAAGCGGCTGCGCGCGCAGGCAAAGATAAGGCAGCAGGAGAAAGCGCCGTGCTTGCCAAGATTGCCGAAATGCAAGAACCAGACCGCGCCATGGCCAGGCGGCTGCATGAAATTATCGAAACCAGTGCGCCAGCCCTCTCACCCAAAACCTGGTATGGGATGCCCGCTTACGCTAAAGACGGCAAAGTTGTCTGCTTCTTTCAAAGCGCCCAGAAATTCAACACAAGATACGCCACATTAGGTTTCACTGACGCTGCAAACTTGGATGAAGGCGTTATGTGGCCGACAGCCTTCGCGCTGAAAGAATTGACCCCTGCTGTAGAGGCAAAAATCATTGCGCTCGTCAAAAAAGCAGCAGGCTGATACCTGGCGCGGCCTCCTTTCGCAACCAGAAATGATGGCTTGTAACCCAGGCTGTGCCCGGCCGTGCCTGCCATCGAAATGAAAATTTGTAACGCCAGGCTTTGCCTGGCCGTGCCTGCCATCGAAATGAGAATTTGTAACGCCAGGCTTTGCCGGGCCGTGCCTGCCATCGAAATGAGAATTTGTAACGCCAGGCTTTGCCTGGCCATGCCTGCCATCGAAATGAGAATTTGTAACGCCAGGCTTTGCCTGGCCATGCCTGCCATCGAAATGAAAATTGTAACGCCAGGCTTTGCCGGGCCGTGCCTGCCATCGAAATGAGAATTTGTAACGCCAGGCTTTGCCGGGCCGTGCCTGCCATCGAAATGAGAATTTGTAACGCCAGGCTTTGCCTGGCCATGCCTGCCATCGAAATGAGAATTGTAACGCCAGGCTTTGCCGGGCCATGCCTGCCATCGAAATGAGAATTTGTAACGCCAGGCTTTGCCGGGCCGTGCCTGCCATCGAAATGAAAATTGTAACGCCAGGCTTTGCCGGGCCATGCCTGCCATCGAAATGAAAATTGTAACGCCAGGCTTTGCCGGGCCGTGCCTGCCATAGGCTGACGATACGTATATCAGCGCAAGCCCAAAAGTGACCAGCGGATAGGAAGCGGATGAGGCGCTCCCATCCGTTATCCGCTTCGACATCCTTTGGTCACTCTCCACGCAGCAAAGACTGGCGCGTGCGTTGCCCTGGCGGACGGTCGAACATCGTGCAAAATCTTCATGTATCGAGATAGATTCTCAAGAACAATGGCTATATTAACGCCAGTTCGTAACCGTCTCGAAGGCTTTTTTAGAGCAATTGTATGGGCAAAATCGAGCCTTCGGCACGGTTCCAAGACTTATCCCGAATTCAGGTTATATTAAGGAGTTCCATGGCCTCTCAATTGTATTCCGACAACTTTCCTCACATGTCCCCTGTCTGGGGACGCATCTTCAACTTCGTCGCCGAACGCGCTGAAGGCGCTTACATTTACACGGAAGATGGACGCAAACTGCTCGATTTCACTTGTGGCATCGGCGTCACCAATACCGGCCATTGTCATCCCAAAGTAGTCGAAGCCATTCGCGAGCAAGCCGGCCTGTTCCTGCATGCACAGGCCAACATCGTCATTCACAAACCCATGCTGCGCCTCATCGAGGAACTGCGCCAGATTGTGCCGCCCTCCATAGACGGCTTCTTCTTCTCGAACTCTGGCGCAGAGGCCGTAGAAGGAGCGGTCAAACTGGCGCGCGCTGCCACTGGCAAGCAAAACATCATCGTTTTCAGTGGCTCTTTTCACGGGCGCACTGCGGGGACCATGGCGCTCACTACGTCCAAAACCATCTACCGCGCAGGCTTCGGGCCGCTGCCGGCCGGCGTGTTCGTGGCGCCTTTCCCTTATGCCTTCCGCTTGGGCATGAGCGAGGAACAAGCCTCCGCCTATGCGCTGGAACAATTGGAACACTTGCTGGCCTCGCAAACTGCCCCGAAAGAGACAGCCGCCATCCTGATCGAATCCGTGCTGGGCGAGGGCGGCTATGTCGTCCCGCCAGTCTCATTCATGAAAGGCTTGCGCGAGATTTGCGACAAAAACGGTCTCCTGCTCATCTTCGACGAGGTGCAATCGGGTTTTGGGCGTACCGGCAAGTGGTTTGCACTCGAACACTTTGAAGTTGTGCCAGACATCATCACCTCGGCCAAAGGACTGGCTTCGGGGATGCCGCTTTCGGGCGTCTTCAGCCGCCTCGACCTGATGAAGAAATGGGAAACCGGCTCACACGGCGGCACCTACGGCGGCAATGCGGTGGCTTGCGCGGCTGGCGTGGCGACCATCCATGCGATGAAAGAAGAGAACATGCTGTCGAATGCTACCGAGCGCGGCGCCCAGTTGATGACCGGCCTGCGCAAATTGCAGGAGGAATATCCGCAAATCGGCGATGTGCGTGGCAAAGGCTTGATGATTGGAACGGAGTTCGTGCTAGATGGCAAACCGCAAAAAGCCAAACCTTTGGTCAAGGAAATCATCCACGCCGCCGAAGAGCGCAACCTGCTTTTGCTCACCTGCGGCACCTACGACAACACCATCCGCTGGATCCCGCCTCTGAATGTGACAGCAGAACAGATCAACGATGGATTGAAGGCATTTACAGGCGCGCTACAAGCCACGCTCAAGTAGCCCTTCGGCTTCAGGGCATTGTTCACGCCGCAGTGTCCCAGACACCCCCTCAGCCTGTCTCCAGGGCAAGCGCCAGGGCAGGCTGGTGGGTGTCCAGGAGACAGGCTGGCACTTGCCCAGGAAACTGCGGCGCAACGTCAGTTTGGTTGCGGCGGGAGGCCGCGCTATGGTATCGAATGGTTGAATGCCAACACCCAATTACAGCGCGAAGATGCAGGAGAATTGATCGCTACCAATGAAGCAACCGGAAGGCGAACCGAACTTCCACTTGTATAAGACGGAGACCATTATGCAAATCTGGCGTATTGATACAAGCACCCAAACACTCTCGACCGAACCCGTCCCCCCCGCCTGGCAGCGCCTAGGCGGGCGCGGACTGATTGCCCGCATCCTGCTGGATGAAGTGGATGCTCAATGTGACCCGCTTGGCGCGGGCAACAAACTCATCTTCGCTCCCGGCCTGCTGGTGGGACACATGCTCTCCTCCACCGACCGCATCTCCATCGGCGGCAAGTCCCCGTTGACCGGCGGCATCAAAGAGGCCAACGCTGGCGGGCGCACCGGTCTGCACATGGCGACCATGGGCATCCATGCCTTGATCATCGAGGGCCAGCCTGCTGAAGGATTGTGGGTGTTGCACCTCTCATTATCCGGCGCAAAATGGGAAAATGCCCAGCACCTGGCCGGGCTGGGTGTCTATGAAACCGCCCGTGTGTTGACCGAGAAGTATGGCGATAAGGTCGCCATTTCGTTGATTGGTCCAGGCGGTGAGATGAAGTTGAAGTCGGCCGGCATCCAAAATTTGGACAAGGATCGTATTCCCTCGCGCATCGCTGCACGCGGCGGCCTGGGCGCCGTGATGGCCTCCAAGGGCCTGAAAGCCATCGTGTTCGACAATGCCGGTGGGCAAAAGCCGCCCATCGCCGACCCCGAAGCGTTCAAGATCGCGCAAAAAGATTATACCAAGTCGGTCATGGAGCATCCTCAGTCGGTTTCCTACCGCGATTATGGCACGGCTGCCATGTCGCAATTGACCCAGCGTTTTGCCGCCTTACCGACCCATAATTTCTCGCGCGGTACATTCGACCAGGTGGAGCATATCAGTGGGGAGGCCCTGCGCGATTTCATCCTGACGCGCGGCAAGCCGTCAGACCCGTCTCATGCTTGCATGGCAGGCTGCACCATCAAATGCTCGAATGTCTTTGGAGGTGAAGATGGCAAGGTGATCGTCTCGCCGCTGGAATATGAGACCATCGGCCTGATGGGGTCCAACCTGGGCATTGGTTCTCTGGATATGATTGGCCGGCTGAACTGGCAAGTCAACGACTTGGGTCTGGATTCCATCGAAGTGGGAGCAGCCCTGGGCGTGGCAGCAGAGGCGGGTTTGCTGAAATGGGGAGATGGCGAGGCGGCCTTGTCTCTGATAGACGAAATCCGCAAGGGCACTCCCCTGGGTCTCACCCTGGGAAACGGTGCCGTGGCTATGGGCAAGGCATATCATGTCGAGCGCATTCCGGCTGTCAAAGGCCAAGCGATGTCGGCCTACGACCCGCGTTCCATCAAAGGGACAGGCGTCACCTACGCCACCTGCGCTCAAGGCGCAGACCACACCTGCGGCCTCACCATTCGCGCGCAGATCAATCATCTTGACCCCCATATTCAAATCGAAGTCTCACGCAATGCGCAGTTCAACATGGCGGGTTACGACACGCTGGGCGCCTGCATTTTTGCCGGCTTTGGTTATGCTGCTACACCAGACGGGGTAGTGAAACGATTGCTGCGGGCACGCTACGGCTGGGATGACTTGCCGGACAATATCTTACAGGAACTGGGCAAGCAGACCATCCGTATGGAACGCGAATTCAACCGCCGCGCCGGTTTTACAGCCCAAGACGACCGCATCCCAGCCTGGATGACCCGCGAGGCGCTACCCGAGAATGGGGCTGTCTTCGACGTTCTGGAGGAGGAATTAGACCGCATTTTCGAGGCCATCGAATGAAAGAATTACTCTTCGACATACGGCACATACTCGGCGCGAGCCAGGCCCTGTTGGATGGCTTTTTCGGCTACGGCGCGCGCAACAGCGCGGTGTACCTGCTTGTCGAGCGGGTTCGGCACCAGTTCGCCGGGCGGCGTGAGAGAGGCGATGGTCTCGGCGGCGGCCAGCAGCATCTCGTGGGTGATACGCGGGGCGTCGGCGTCCACTGCGCCGCGGAAGATGCCGGGGAAGCCCAGCACGTTGTTGACCGATTTCCCGTCTGCCGCAAAGGCCGCGCCCGCCTCCAGCGCCAGCGCCGGTTCGATCTCTGGATTGGGATTGGAGAGCGCCAGGATGATTTGCCCCTTGCGAACCATGCCGGGCTTGATGAGGCCCGCCGCGCCGGTGGTGGCAATGACGATGTCGCAGGATGACATGATTTCGTTCAGATTCGACTTACGCCCGCCGGCGGCCTCGAAGTGATCCAACGCCGCGGGACTGAGGTCCGCGCCCAGGACGGGATTGCCGGTCAAGCGCATCAACATCCGACCGATGGCGTGCCCGGCCGCCCCCAGCCCCACCTGCCCGATGACGGCTTTCTGCAAGTCCGCGCCCGTTTCGCGCGCGGCCACCAGCAGCGCGGCTGTGCTGACCACCGCTGTACCGTGCTGGTCGTCGTGCATGACGGGGATGTCGAGCCTTTCTTGCAAGCGCCGCTCGATGTCGAAGCAGCGCGGCGCAGAGATATCCTCCAGTTGAATGGCCGCAAAGGTGGGCGCAATGGCCGTTACCGCCTGGACGATTTCGTCGGGGTCTTTGGTATTCAGCAGGATGGGCACGCCCGAAAGCCCAACCAGACTTTCCATGAGCATGGCCTTGCCCTCCATGACCGGCATACCCGCCAGCGGGCCGATGTCGCCCAGACCCAGCACAGCCGTGCCGTCGGTGACGATGGCGACCATGTGACTGATGCTGGTGTACAGCCGCGCTTGTTTTGGGTCGGCGGCGATCTTGCGGCACACCTCGGCCACGCCCGGCGTGTAGACGCGCCGCAGGGTGGTCATCGAATCGACCGGGTAGCGGGAGCGGATGGCGATCTTGCCCTTTTGGTGCAGTTCCAGCACTTCGTCGCGCACTTCCACGATGCGCGTGCCAGGATTGGTCTTCATAGCGTGCAAGATGGTGTCGAAATGGGCTTCGTCTTCCGCATAGATGGTGATGTCGCGCACCACATGGCGCGTGGTCTCGGTCAACAACCGCATCGAGCCTACACTGCCGCCAGCCTCCGAAATGGCCGCCAGCAGCCGCGCCAACAGGCCGATTTTCTGGTCATTGCGCACGCGCACGGTGCGCATCAATTTTTGTTCCCAAGCCATGTTTCCTCGCTTTCTTGACTCATTTGCCTCACGACCTCTGGAAGCGCCTCGAAGGAGGTGATCACCGGGCAACCCGGTTCGTGGAAGAGTCGGCTGGGGTCGTAGAGAACAGGCCGAAGTCCAGCGCGACGCGCCCCCACCACATCGGCAAAATAGTTATCGCCTACGTACAGAGTCTGCACAGCAGTCGAACCGGCTCTTTCCAACGCCGCGTAGAAGATGCCCGGCTCCGGCTTCCAGGAGCGGACTTCGCCGCCGGCCAGCGAAAAGTCGAAGAAGGGACATAATCCCATTTCTTGCAGCAATTCCCAAAAAGGATGATCGCGATTCGAGACCACCCCCAATTTGTATCCGGCTGCTTGGAGCGTAGCCAACACCCCTGGCAGTTCGGGCGGGACGACGTTTACGGGGCGGTAGGTCTCCTCCATATAACCGCACACTCGCGGCGCAAGGCTTTCAGCCGCAGCAGCAGAAAGCCCCAACGCAATCAGACGGCGGTAAGTGTACTTGCGCCAAAAATCTTGGTTTTCCTCTTTCGTACTACCTACGTCGGCGAGCAGTTCTGGTGAGTTCGCAAAATAATAATGCTCCCAGCGCAGAGCGCGCAGGCGGTCTTCCTGCGTAAGCACATGCCCGCACGCGGCGACATAATCCGTGAAAACGTCTGCGCCGGCAGGTTCGTTGTGGCGCAGGGTGCCATCCAGGTCGAACAAGATGGAGCGAATGCCGTTGGGGGAGAGCATATCGAAAGTTTAGCCTCCTATCTCGTTCATGGCGCGGTTGAGCGGGATGTGACCGTCGGCCAGGCCGTGACCCCAAGGCTTTTCCCAAATTCCCTCCAGGATGATGCGGCGCAGGTCTTCGAGGGAGGCGCCGGCCCGCAGGGGGGTGAGCAGGTCCACTTCCTTTTCGCGCAGCAGGCACAGGCGCAGGCGGCCGTCGGCGGTCAAGCGCGCGCGTGCGCAGGCGGCGCAGAAGGGACTGGTCACAGAAGAGATGAAGCCCACGTCGCCCTTTGCACCCGGCAGGCGGAAGAGGCGCGCTTCGCCGTCCAGTTGGCCGTCGTTGGCGACTTCCATCTTGCCCAGCGCAGTTTCGATGCGCGCCTGAATTTGGGCAGCGGTAATGACCTGTCCCGTCTGCAAGTCGGTGGCCCCGGCAAAGGGCATCATCTCGATGAAGCGAATTTGCCAGGGATTGTCGAGCGTCAGACGCGCCAGGTCTATCACATCTTCTTCGTTGTAGCCTTTGACCACCACTGCGTTGAGTTTGATTGGCGTCAGGCCGGCTTCCTGAGCAGCCATGATACCGTCCCATACGTCTTCCATATCGCCCCAGCGCGTCAGACGCTTGAATTTTTCGGGGTTGAGCGTGTCTATGGAAATATTGACCCGTTGCAGGCCGGCCTCTGCCAGCGGCTTTGCCAGTTTGGACAACAGAATGCCGTTGGTGGTCATCGAGACGCTGCGAATGCCCGGCGTGGAGGCGATGCCGCGCACAATGTCCACGATATGCGCGCGCACGGTCGGTTCGCCGCCTGTCAGGCGGATCTTGTCGAAGCCCAAACTGGCAAACAGGCGCGTGAACAGCAAGATTTCATCGTCTTGCATCAAGTCGGCATTTGGCCTGAAGGTCTGATCTTCGGGCATGCAATAAATACAGCGCAAGTTGCAATGATCAGTCAAACTGATGCGCAGATAGTGGATGTTTCGTCCAAAGCGGTCGAGAGCCATAGGTTACGGATTATAACAATTTTATATGGATTTCGCAGTTGGCAATTGACGATGTCTTCCAGCCATGCTATCATGCAGGCATATTATTCTCTCATTATTCTGCTCTTTACCATAAGGAGTTATTCATGAGTATCGAATTTGTTTTCCGTATTGTCGGAATGGTTGTTTTTGCGGTCATGGGCGGCTACGGCGGAGAAATCCTGGGGCGGGTCAACCCGAATCAGCAATTGTTCTACATTGTGCTGCTTGGATTGGTGGGGGCGTTGGCTGGCCTGGTCTTGACTCCCTACCTTACTACGCGCCCGGCGCGCGCCATGCGCGCCCGCCTGGGACGCCTGGCTGCGGAGACCCTGTTCGCCGGGCTGATCGGGCTGGTGGTCGGTTTGTTGATCGCGGCGCTGTTGTCGTTTCCGCTTTCGCTGCTGCCCGATCCGTTCGGCAGCATCTTGCCGTTTGTGGGGGTGGTCATCTTTGCGTACCTATCTGTCTCGTTGTTTATCATGCGCCAGGGCGACATCATGAGCCTGCTCAGCGCCCTGGGCGGACGGAACGAAGGCGGCGGCTCTTCTGCTTGGACGAACCTGAACCGCACCATCTTACTCGACACCAGCGTCATCATCGACGGGCGCGTGGCCGACATCGTCAAGTCGGGCTTCCTGCCCGGAACGCTGCTGATCCCGCGTTTCGTGCTCAACGAATTGCAATACATCGCCGATTCGCCCGACGGCCTGCGTCGCCAGCGCGGACGGCGCGGCATGGAAGTATTGGCTGAGTTGCAGAAACAACCCAACATCCTGACGCGCGTCAGCGACATAGACGTGGAAGGGATGCGCGAAGTGGACGACAAACTGGTCGTGCTGGCCCGCCAGTTGAAATGTCCCATCCTGACCAATGACTATAACCTGAACCGCGTTGCCGAGTTGCAAGGCGTCACCATTTTGAACATCAACGAACTCGCCAACGCCGTCAAATCGGTGGTGCTGCCTGGCGAAATTTTGCGCATCAACGTCATCCA